>DATJJM010000395.1:0-41453 GCA_035492535.1 Acetobacteraceae bacterium
AGCAGCCAGCGCCAATCGGACGCCTTGGGCAGCATGATCCACACCGGCTTTCCCAGCGCGCCGGCGAGATGGCCGATCGCGGTATCGACCGTGATCACGAGATCAAGGTTCGAGATCACCGCTGCCGTTTCGCCGAAATCCTTCAGGTCCTCGGAAAGGTCCATCATACCGGGGAACTGCGCCAGTGACGCCTTGTCGTTCTCCGGTATCGGCTTCTGCAACGACACAAAACATGCCCGTGCTGCCGTGGCGAGCGGCGCAAGCCTCGCCAGCTGCATCGACCGCCGGCGGTCATTGGGATGCGTCGGCCGACCGGTCCAGGCGAGACCAATACGCGGCAGCGCCGCGGGCAACATCGCATTAAGTCGCGTGCGCCACGCGGCAATGCGTGCCTGCTCCGCGAACAGATATGGCACGTTGGCCGGAATTGTATCTGGCATCGTATGCACAAGGTATGGGACACTCGACAGTCGGCAATGCGCCGCGTGACCCGGCACGTCTGTCCAGCGATGGCAGTACTGCTTCACGCCCGGCATGGTGGATAGCAACGGTCCCATCTCGGCGCTGCATCCCAGGATCAGTTCCTGGCAGCGATCAGCGATGAGCGGGATGTAACGAGCGAATTGGATCGTATCGCCGTAGCCCTGGTCGCCCACCATCAGCAGACGTCCATTCGGAATGCGCATTCCGTTCCAGGTGGCTGAGGTCATCTTTGGCAGCGTCCCCTTCCCCGCCTCGGTCAGGTTGCGCCACTCGTACTCCTTCCAGCCGGGTTCGAAGTCGCCCATCGCCAGCAGGTTCTGGCCGAGCGCAAGATGGCCATCCGCATGCTCCGGCTTCAATCCGAGTGCACGCAGCAGACACGCGATGGCGTGCTCGCGGTCGTCGACATCGGTAAATACCAGCGAGAGATTCACGAGGTGGTCCGCGTTCTGGGGATCCAACCGGATCGCCTCCTGCCCGACGCGCAGCGCGTCCTGCATGCGGTAGACCATACGGTAGAGCGCGCTCAGATTGGCGTACCAGCTTGCCACGCCAGGACGCACGCCGACGGCGCTTTCCAGCATGGTAATCCCGCGCTCAGGATCGTTGGTGTGGGCGGCGATCATACCGAGCAGCGCCAGTGCCGGCGCATGATCCGGCGAGGCGGCAAGCACGTCGTTGCAGATACCGGCCGCCTCGTTGAAGCGCTTGGCCTGGGCGGCCGCCTGGGCGCGGGCCAGCGCCTGTTCCGACGTCTCGCCCGCGGCATTGGCCGGCGTTGTCGTTGTGGTTCCGCTCATGCTGCCAGTATAGCGTGTCAGGCCAGGCCGTTCACCAAGCGTTGCGCTGCCTCAAAACATTACGCGGCAGCGATGCGATCGATTTCGGACAGTTCTTCCGCCGTGAGGTGCCACGCGCCAGCCTTGACGTTCTGTTCGAGTTGTTCCGGCCGGGTCGCGCCGGCAATGACGCTCGACACCGGGCGTTGGGCCAGCAACCAACTGAACGCCAGTTCCAGCATCGTATGCCCGCGGCTTTCGGCATAGTCGGCGAGCTGCTCTGCGATCTCCCAGTTCCGGTCGGTCAGATAACGATCCGCCAGGCGCTGCGTGTTCGCCAGACGTGTTCCTGCCGGCAGCGCGATATTGCGGCGATACTTGCCGGTCAGCAGACCACTTGCCAGCGGGAAGAACGGCAGCAATCCCAACCCAAGCTTGCGCATCGCCGGGATCAGTTCCGCCTCGGGCTTGCGGAACACCAGCGAATATTCATCCTGACACGAAATGAATGATGCCAGGCCGCAGGACTTCGCAGTCCATTGCGCATCCATCACCTGCCAGGCCGGGAAATTTGAGCAGCCGATGTAGCGAACCTTCCCCTGGTGGACCAGATCATCCAGCGCGCGCATCGTCTCCTCGATCGGCGTACGCGGATCGGGCTGGTGGATCTGATACAGGTCGATCCAGTCGGTGCGCAGGCGGCGCAGGCTGTCCTCCACCGCGCTCATGATGTAGCGGCGGGCCGCACCGACCTTCACGTCCACATCATCCATCGGCAAGCCGAACTTGGTGGCCAGCACGATGCGCTTGCGGTCGTCGCCCAGCACCTGGCCCATGCAGGTTTCGGAGCCGCCACGTTCGCCATAGACGTCGGCGGTGTCGAACAGCGTGATCCCCAGGTCGAGCGCCTTGTGGATCACCCGCCGTGTCGCCTCCAGCTCAATGCGGCCGCCAAAGTTGTTGCAGCCGAGGCCGACCGCCGAGACGCGCAGGCCCGATGTGCCGAGATTGCGGATTTCCAAGTGGGGATTCCTTGCGAGGAGGGTTAGAAGTTCAGTAGCCGGGCGACATCTTTGCCGCGGTCGGCGGGCGCGTCAAAGTCGAGCTCTGGCCCAACAGGCACGATGCCAGTCGGGTTGATCCGCTTATGACTCTGATAATAGTGCCGCTTGATGTGCATGAAGTTGACGGTCGCGGCAACGCCAGGGATCTGATAGATATCGCGTGTATACGCCTGGAGATTCCGGTAATCGACGATGCGCCGGACGTTGCACTTGAAGTGCCCGTTATAGACGGCGTCGAAGCGGATCAGCGTGGTGAACAGCCTGATGTCGGCTTCGGTGAGCGTGTCCTCGCAGAGGAATCGCGAATGCGACAGACGCTCCTCCAGAAAATCCAGCGTCTCGAACAGTGGCGCCACCGCTTCCTCGTACGCTGCCTGCGTGGTGGCGAAACCCGCCTTGTAGACCCCGTTGTTGACCGACTCGTAGATACGCGCGTTCAGCTCATCGATCTCGGCACGCTTGTCGCGTGGATAGTAGTCGCCCGCCCGCGCGCCTGCTCCATCGAACGCGCTGTTCAACATGCGGATGATCTCTGCGGATTCGTTATTGACGATCGTCTGGGTGTGCTGGTCCCACAGCACCGGCACACTGGCGCGCCCGTTGTAGTGCGCGTCCGCCCGCACGTAGATCTCGTGCATGTAGCGGCTGTTGAACAGCGGGTCAGGAATGACGCCTTCGCCCGGCGAGAACGTCCATCCCTGCTCGGCCATGAGCCAATGTGTGACCGAGATCGGAATGATCTGTTCCAGCCCCTTGAGCGCGCGCATGATGAGCGTGCGATGCGCCCAGGGACAGGCCAGCGACACGTACAGATGATAGCGGCCGGGCGCCGCCGAGAAGCCATCGCTGCCGGTCGGGCCAGGTCTGCCATCAGGCGTTACCCAGTTGCGGAACGATGTCGCCGCGCGTTCGAAGCGGCCGGGCGGACGCGCCGCCTCCTGCTCCTGCCATACCCCATCGACCAGCACACCCATGTTCTGTCCCGTCCTCCCCAAGGCCGGTGATGCAACGCTACGCTGGCTGCCCCAGCAGCCGCTATCCGGCTCAGCGCGCCGATGCCCAATGGCGCCCCGCGCCCGCATCGGAAATCTCGGTCACCAGCTTCCGCGTCATCGCCTCGCCGAAGGTGTGGAAGTCGTGCACTTCCAGCACGAAGCTCGCCGGCCCGCCGGTGACATTCTCCCGGTAGTATTTTGCCAGACCGCCGGGCGGTTGAACATGCGCATATGTCCACGACACAGGATGGTCATTGATAATCGCCAGGCCGTTGATGACGATGCCGGCCTTCAATGCATCATCGCGCGCATCCGTGATGTCGCGCCCGGCATTGTTGGTGCCGTCGCCGCACACGTCAATCATGTGCCGTGGCGCGTCGAAGCCGCTTTCCGCCAGCAATTGCACGGCGCGGTCGACGCCCGCGCTGATCGCGGTGCGCCCCCAGAACGATCGCGGCGCGGCGGCCAGCTTGTCGGCGAATGCCTGGGCCGACGCTTCGTCACGGATCACGCTCCAGTCCAGCACGGTGCGCACCTCAAAGCTTGAGGCGAACTCAACATACGAGACGGCAATGGCCCCGACCGGCCCTCCATGGATCGCATCGAGCACCTGCTTGGAGGTGAACGCTGACGCGTAGCCGTCCTTTTCCAGCTTGAATTCTGAATCGTCGATGCTCCGCGACACGTCGCTGACCAGCACCAATGCAAGGTCGACACCTTCGGCAGCATGGGCTGCCGGCACGAAGGCAAACCCCGCAGCAAACAACCAGACAATCAGACGCATGACCTGGACTCCCTGCCGAGGCACCATCATGGGGGCCAGCCGGGGGGAAACGTCAAAAAGATTCCGGCCACTGCCGGCGGGCCTGCTACTGGCTGGCCCAGACGATTCGGTGCATCCACGTGACTTCGGTCAGATCGAAACTGTAGTTGGGATGCGCGGGGTTCAGGCTGCGCAGCTCGATGCGGCGGGCGGAGCGGCGGGAGAGTTGCTTGGTCATCACTTCGCCTCGCAGCGTACGCACCACGACACGGTCACCACGGCGGATCGGCGCGGCCGGCGAGACGATCACCATGTCGCCATCACGAAACACCGGTTCCATGGAATCGCCGCTGACCTCGAGCGCGTAGGCATTGGGATCGCCGATTTCCGGCAGCGTCACCTCGTCCCAGCCTCCGCCGACCGGATAGCCGCCATCGTCGAAGAAACCGTCGCCACCCGCCTGGGCAAAGCCAATGAGCGGGATCCGGCGCGCCACCGCGCGCGCGCTGCCATTGGAAGCAAGGGCGCGGGCGCCGGAGACCAGGGATGTAAAGGCCTCCAGGCTGGCACCGGTGGCATCCAGCACCTTGGCGACGCTTTCCGTGCTTGGCCATCGGGCGCGCCCGTCCGGCATCGTCCGCTTGGACGGATTGAACGTGGTCGGGTCGAGGCCGGAACGCCGGGCAAGGCCCGACGCCGATAGCCCGTTCTCGGCGGCGAGCGTGTCCAGTGCACGCCAGATGTCCTCATGCTTCATCTCATGGGGTCCTGTCCGGGGGGTCGAATCTGCGGTGACACAGTGTCGTAGGATTCTGGGCGGAATGGAATAGGAAAAATAACCGAAATCAACTTGCCATTCCCTGCAACCTATGGTTTCATAGTTCACCTTTCGTTCGCGCCTCGGGCCTCAAAAGGAGATGGACCATGCAAAACGCCCGCCGGACCCAAATCCGTTACCCTCATGTCAATGGTCCGCTGCGGCGGCCTGAGCCGTTCCGGGATGCTGAAGAGGCCTGGCTGTGGACGATGGCGGCTCTCAAGGCCCGCTGTGAGGGGGCGCGCTTTACCGCGAATCAGGGCAAAATCCTGCGGCCCTGCGAGCCGGACGACGTGATCAAGTGCCTGGACCGCCTCTATCGCCAGCGGCGCATCGACCTCGTGCACGCACGGATCCTGCGCTACTGGGGGGACCGTCAGATGGCACCCAATCCTGCTTTCCCCCGTGAACGATGCGACTGGAAGTTGTGGCGTGAGGCAATGGATCGGCTGGAATGGCCTCTCCGCGTCAAGGGGATTGTCGGCTGACGAACGGGATTTCATTAAATATCTAGGAAATTAGTCTTGACAACCAGTCCTTGTCTTCATTAGTTTATACGCTGTCAACGGGCGGACTCCGTCCGTTGACCTTTCTCCTCCTCAAAACTTGCAGGGCTGCCGCACGCGCGGCGGCCCTTTCTTTTTGCCCGAAGGGAACCTCAGACATGGCCTTCGCCATCCGCAATTTGTCCGTGCTCGCCTACGCCAACGGCTTCACCCTCTGGCACTACAAGGCTGGCCGCGATCGCCTGGCGCAGGTGGAAAAGCTCGATTTTTTCGCGGATGCCGCTGACATGTTGGCCGAAGGCGACATGATGATGATCACCGCCGCCGATGGCGGGCGCATCATGTCGGTTGCCTCGGGCACGGGCGGCGAAGTCACCACGGCTCCCTTGGCCTGACCTCTACGGCTGCGTGTCCGGCTGCTTCAGCACGTCTCGCGCGTGCCGAAGCGTGCCGGCCTCGGTGAGCGTGTACCGCCCGTCTGGGTTGACCTGCGCCAAGCCTTTGGCGGCGAGCCGCGCCAGGCATGGCCCGTCCTTCAATCCGGCTGGCCTGCCTGCGGTACTGCTCAGCAGGAGGCGATGCAAAGCCGAACGACAGCATGTTTCAAGGTATGGTTCGTCCCACATCCTTGGCATCGTTGGACTTCAGGCATTGGAGCGCAAGGCGCCTGACCGTCGTCGCAGCGAGGGACAGGGGGCCAGATGAGCGGCATCGCACACCCTGCCATCAGGCGACTGAGCGGGTGGCACGACACCTATTCATGCCGCTCGCGCTCATCGGCCAACGTCTTGAATCGCTCGGCCAGTTTTAGCAGCCCGCCCATAACCTCCAGCGTGGTTGCGGTCGCGGCCATGCGAAAATAATCATCTGCCCGAGCCCGCAAATCGGCGGCTGAAAGCTCGGCAAGACGACGCCATCCGGTACCGAGCGCCGCCAACGGCGAAACCTTTCCCTTGCAACCCAACTTGATCCTCCAGCAACCGCATGACCAGTCAGCCAAGGGCATACCCGGACGATCCATACCAAAGTCTTAAGGCGGAACTGCAGGGAGTTGACATGGATCAATGCGAAAGACGAATGGCCATCTTAATCGCGAGGTTCAGCCGGCGGTGGGGAACCACGACATGAGCAGTGATACGGACTTGATGGAACTCGCGCATGAACTGGCGCGGATCGCCAGCAAAACGGACGATGCCGAGACCGGCCGGCTGCTGATGCTTATGGTTCACCGGCTGTTGACCGAAGCCGGTCTGCCAACCGCCGAGGAGTTGCATGCGTAACTCCGCGCATTCAAGATTTCTGCCCGTTCTTTTTATCAGCTGACCGTTCCCTACTTCTCTCTTGTCTGGACATCGCGATATTTGATCGAACAAATACATCCTGCTTTTCAATCCAGCATTGAATAGACTGCGGCGCCTGGGACTCTTCCAGGCAGGCAGGCGACCGGGCATAAGGCGTCGCCAATGATCCCTGCCCTCGCCACCTGTCTTCTGCCACTGCTTCGCCGCCTGGACGCGGAGCGCGCGCATGACGTGGCACTGTTCGGCTTGCGGCTCGGACGCGCCGGTGGCACCGCGGTGACGGACGATCCCGCGCTGGGCATCGACGTATTGGGCCGGCATTTCATCAACCCGATCGGTCTCGCCGCCGGATTCGACAAGAATGCGGTTGCCGTGCCCGGCCTGATGCGTCTCGGTTTCGGCTTTATCGAGACCGGTACTGTCACGCCGCGCCCGCAGGCCGGCAACCCACGGCCACGGTTGTTCCGCCTCGAGCAGGACCAGGCGGCTGTCAACCGGATGGGCTTCAACAACGCCGGGCTCGAGGCTTATGTGGCCCACCTCATGGAGCGTCCGCGTGGCTCGGTCTTGTTGGGTGCCAATGTCGGCATCAACAAGGATGGCGCGGATCCCGAGCGCGACTATCCCACACTGATCGCCGCTGTCGCCCCGCATGCCGATTACATCGTCATCAATGTGTCGTCCCCCAACACGCCAGGCTTGCGCGATCTGCAAGGCGAGGCCCGCTTGCAGGCGATTCTGCGCGCCGTGCAAGCGACTGTGTCGTCGCATCCCCCATTGCTGGTGAAGATCGCGCCCGATCTCGCGGATACAGCTTTGGCAGCGATTGTCGAGACATGCGTTGCTGCGGGCGTCCAGGGCCTGATCGTCTCCAACACCACGATCACACGGCCACCCGGCCTGCGCTCGCCGGACATTCAGGAAGCTGGCGGCTTGTCCGGCGCGCCGCTGCTGCATCTATCCACCGCGGTGCTGGCGCGGGCCTATCTGCTGGCGCGCGGCCGGCTTGTGCTGATCGGCGCTGGGGGCGTTTCTACGGGCGAGCACGTGCTGATGAAGATCCGTGCCGGCGCATCGCTGGTCCAGCTCTACACCGCATTTGCCTATGGTGGCCCGGCATTGATTCCGCGGCTGAAACGCCAGCTCCTTGCATCGATGCACACGTCCGGATTCGCCCGGGTGCAGGACGCGGTGGGCAAGGATGCGGAACGTCTGGCAGAATGCGACCGATGCAACACCTAGCCGGCTTCGCACCGCTCGCCGATCGCTTCGACGGATTCATCCTCGATCTCTGGGGTGTCATCCATGACGGCGTGAACGCATTCCCCCATGCGGTGGATTGCCTGTCGCGCCTGCGCGCGGCGGGCAAGCGTACGCTGCTGCTCTCCAATGTGCCGCGGCCAAACGATGCGGCGCAGGCTCTGATGCGCCGGATGGGCATTCCGGACGATCTCTATACCGACATCCTGACCAGCGGCGAGGCAGTCCGCCGCTCATTGCAGAATCCACCTGATATCTGGTGGGCAGAACTCGGCGAGCGTGTCTTTCATCTCGGCCCGGAGCGCGATCGCGGCGTGATGGAGGGGCTGTCATTGATCAAGGTCGCGGAACCGGCCGACGCGAATTTCGTGCTGAATACCGGCCCGGACGACCATCGCAACCCGACCGACATGGCTGAGTTCGAGGACGTGCTACAGGACTGCGCCCGTCACCACCTGCCAATGATCTGCGCCAATCCAGACTTGCACGTCATCCGGGGTGGCGTGCGCGTGCTGTGCGCCGGATCGCTTGCACTTCGCTATCAGCAACTGGGCGGCGACGTGCGTTCGATCGGCAAGCCTGACCCATCGATCTATCAGCCCGTACTGCAAAGTATCGGTCTGCCGGTTGATCGGGTGCTTGCGGTGGGCGACGCGTTGCACACTGACATCGCCGGCGCGGCCGGCGTGGACATTGCGTCATGCTGGGTGCTCAGCGGCATCCACGGCGATGCGCTGTCGAACGGCGCCAGCAGCTACGATCTGGCGCGTGCGGAGTACGCGGCGCACGAAGAAGGTGTGGCACCCATTGCCACGATTCCCCGTTTCGCCTGGTAGGGAAGGCAGAAGGGTCAGGGGAGCGCTGTTCCCCTGAAACCCCTCGCCAAAGGCAGAGCCGCTCGGGTCAAGCCCGAGCGCAAGCTTTGGAATCCTCCTGGTGTTTGCTTGCGGTCAGTGCGCCAGCAGCACCGGCGCGGTCATCTCTGCGATCAGCGTACGCGTTACACCACCGAACACCAGTTCTCGTGCCCGCGAATGCCCGTACGCGCCGGCGATGATCAGATCGGCGCCGATATCGGCCGCATAGGACAGCAGTGCCTCGCCGTCAGAAATGTCCTTCGCAACCGTGTGAGCCGCCTCAGCCTTCAGCCCATGGCGTGCAAGATGCAAGGCAATGTCCGCGGCTGGCACATCGCCATGCCCCCCCACGCCACGCTGCGGATTGATCGCCAGCACCGTCACCTGCTTGGCGCCCGTCAGCAGCGGCAATGCATCGTTGAGAGCACGTGCCGCCTCACGGCTGGCATTCCAGGCGACCAGGACGCGTTCGCCGATCACCGGAAAATCGCCGGCGAACGGAATTGCCAGGACCGGTCGGCCAGAGGTCATCACAGTGGTGACGGTAACGGCGTCGGCGTCCTGCGGCTCATACGGGTTGGGCTGTCCCACGACGCACAGATCGGCGTATCGCGCGTGCAGCGCGACCATCGCCGGTGGGTTACCTTCGACGATACGCCACTCACCCTGGAGGCCATTTCGGTTCAGGCAGTCGCGGAACGCCGCCTCGACCGGTTCGGCCGCCTGGCGCGCCTCGGCGCGGATACGCTCGACGATCTCTTCAGGATTGGCCGGCACGAACGGCATCGCGGCGCCGTAGAAATAATTGACCGACGGTATGTCGATCACGTGCATGCCGGTGAGATGGGCGTCATGGCGCGCAGCGAGCCGAGCTGCCGCCTCCAGCCGGGTGGCGTTGCGCGCGGTGGTATCCAGATGAACCAGGATATCCTTCAGAGCCATCGGCCGTTCCTCCCTGTGGCTGCCATGACGCCTGCACATACGCGCAAACCGGGCATCACGGCTTGATCTGGATCATACTACCATGGAGGAATTATTGCAGTGGCACCTTCCAGCTGAAGCCAGGTGTCTGGATCGGACGTTTGTCCTCGTTGGTCTCGAATTGGGAACCCGGCGTATAGCCGGGGCTGTTGGCATATTTCGTGGCTCGGAAGTCCCGGAACATGACGTTCGGCAGCACCGAGCCGGAAGCTGGCGCAGCGAGATCGCTATTGGGCACCGGCGCCGATTGAGCGGTCGGCGGATGCGCCGGCGGAATTGGCGGCACCGGCAAGCGTGCCGTTTCCGTGTGCCTGGCGGGACCAGCCGCGACGGTCAGCAGCAGGACAGCCAAGAGCGGCAGAATCCGATTCATGGGCAGTCGCCCGGAGTTTGCGCCATGCGGATCGTGCCACGCGGATCGCCCGGCGGGTTGCCGGCCGGCGTCCCCAATGGACCCGCCCCGACGCGCTGCCAGGCATCAAGCGCCCAGGTGACGGATGGAAAAGCGATATCCGCACGCGGAATGCCAGCCCATGGGAAAAGAGCCACAGCGAGGCTCTCCGGCCCAGGGGCGAAGTGAGGCGCCCCGGTCTGCGCAAAGCGGCCGCGGAAGATTACCTGCACCTGACCGATACGGCTGATGCTGAAGACGCCCAGGATGCCATCCAGCGTGATTTCCGCCTGGGCCTCTTCCCAGGCTTCGCGCGCCGCACCCTCCTCGAGCGTCTCGCCGTGCTCCAGATACCCCGCGGGAAGCGTCCAAAAGCCACGGCGCGGCTCGATCGCACGGCGGCACATCAGCACGCAACCGTCTGAGACGACTACGGAACCCACGACGACTTTTGGATTGTCATAGGCAATATGGCCGCAATCGGCGCAGATCATGCGCTCACGATTATCACCTTGGGGAACGCGACGAACGAATCCCGGCATGCCTCAAGAATCGCGCGTTCGCCGTTCCGGATCAATCCCCGCCGTGGCAATCAGACGGAAAGGTCCAATAGCGAACCGCGAGGCAGCTTCTGGCCGGGCGCGGGGACAGAGGGTGAGGACGGTGCCGGCGCACTGAATGCCGGCGGAGACTGCTGGCTTGCGGCTGCGCGGACCCGCTGCAGCAGATCAGCCTGCCCGAACCCAGTCTGCGACACGCCTGACGAGAAGGCAGAGAGAGTGGTCGGCGTCAACATGGCCGGCATCATCGCACAGACTGGATAACAAACAGTGAGCGCCGGCTAAACCATTTCGATGTGCAATGCCTCTCGCATGGCACTCCCAGTTCGGTCCATCTCGGACTCCAGCTCATCGATGATGGTGCCGATGGCGCCCGGCTCGTCGATGACGGCGTGGAGCAGGGCGCGAAGCCGCATCTCGAGTGATGCCATGCCGTACTCCGCCGCCATGCCCGCGATCGCATGTGCCTGAGCAATGATCGGTTGGCGATCTCCATGCTGCACTGCCTGCTGCAGTAACACCAGCCGTTCCGCCAGTTCCACGAGGCAGTCCTCGACCAGGCTCGCCAACGTATCCGCAGGAAGCGTTGCCCGCAGTTCTTCCAGACGGCTGGCCGAAAGCATTGCAGAAGTTAAAGGCTCTGCCGCCTGCGCGGTGGGATCAGCCGGTGCGTTGTCCGATCGATAGGGCCAGACATAGCGGCCGATCACATCAAGCAGATCCTGGAACGAGATTGGCTTGCCCAGCATGTCGTTCATACCCGCGGCCGCGCACTGCGCCCTATCCTCCTGGGTGACATTCGCGGTCAAAGCGATAATCGGCACATTCGCCGCAATGGCCCCCATGCCGCGTATGTGCTGCGTGGTCTCCAGGCCGTTCATGCCTGGCATGAAAATGTCCATGAAGACCAGGTCGTAAGGTTGGGCAGCCATCGCGGTGATGGCTTCGGGACCATTGCTGGCGATGTCCACCAGATGGCCCTCGCGCCGAAGCTGCGTTGCCGTCACGACCTGGTTGGCGACAATATCCTCCACCAGAAGCACCCGCGTCCGCGGCAGCCGGCGGTGAAACACCGCTTCGGCGCGTGGCAGAACCAGGCCGGGTTCGCCCGGCATTGGCTTCAACGGCACGGTGATCCAGAATTCGTTCCCCGCTTCGCGTTCGCCGACCATCCAGACCTGGTAGCCCGTGAGCCCCCCCATCAGGGTGGCGATATGGCGGCAGATCGCCAGCCCCAAGCCTGTGCCGATTGGCATGACAACACCTGACTCGCCGAGACGGCAGAAGGGCTCGAACAGGCGCGCACGCCCTTCGGGTGAGATGATCGGGCCGCGGTCACGCACCGCCAGCCGCAAACATGTCGCGCCGGCGTTGTACTGCATCTCGGCGAGCACCCTGACCTCGCCGGGCGCAGCGAACTTCACTGCATTGGACAGCAGGTTGATCAGCACCTGACGAAGCCGGCCGGGATCCTCGTAGATTTCGTCGGGTACGCTTGCCGCTACGGTTTGGCGAAGCGCCAGCCGGCGGTCCGCCGCCTGGGTGGCAAATATCTCAAGGACGCTCTCGATCACCGAGCGCAGCGCGAATACGCTGCGGCGCAGCGAGAGCTGCCCCGCCTCCATGCGCGACATCTCCAGGATATCGTTGATCAACGCCATCAACGCATCACCAGACTGGCGCGCGGTGTCGAGCAACGCCTGTTCCGGTCCCGCCAGTCCACGGTCCACCAGCAGGGTCAGGCTGTTCAGCAGCGCGTTCAATGGCGTGCGGATCTCATGCGATACGACCGCGACGAAACGCGACATCGCCTTGTTCGCCGTCTCGGCCAATGCATTGGCGTCGCGCAGCGCCCGCTCGGCCATCTTTCGCGCAGTAATGTCGACATAGAGTGTGACGAAGCCACCATCCGGCAGCGCGTTGCGCCGCAGTTCGATGACCGTTCCATCGGGACGCTCACGTTCCGTGGTGCCGCCGACATTGCCTGCGCGGAGGTGGGCCATCCGCCGCGCCACCTCGGACTCGATATCCACGACACCGAACTGGCCGGTGGCGGCCTGTGCGCGCAACACGTCCTCCATCGGCAGCCCCACACGGAGCATGCTTGCCGGAATGCCGACGATCTCGGGAAACCGTGGATTCCATTCCACCAGACGAAGCTCGCCATCGACCATCGACAGGCCGTCGGTGATTCCGGCAAGCGTCGCTTCCAGTTGCGCCGTCTTCCGGTCCGCACGCGCCTTTGCGATCTCCAGTTCACTGTTGGCCGCAGTCAGCATGGCCCGGTCGTGGCTGAGAAGCTCCTCGCGGCGCCGCGCACCACGAATGGCCTGAATGACGATCACCGCCAGCGCCGAGAGCAGGATGGTAATGCCACTGGCAAAAAGGAATGCGGCGGTCTCCCAGGCTGCGGTGGCATGCATCGCTTCGGCCCGATCCACGGCAACGACCACAGCCAGATCACTACCGGATACAGGCTGGAAGGCATGGACCCGCTCAATCCCGTCGAGTGCCGAACGCCCGACCCAAACTCTATGATTGTTTGCCTGCATCGCTTCGAACATGGCGGTGCTCGCAATGCTGGATCCGGGATCAATGGGCTTGGAGCCAACGGCAAGCCGGACCTTGCCGTCGCCCATACCAACCAGGGCGACGCTGCCATGCGTGCCGGTGTTTGCCACATCATAGAATCTGCCGATGGCGCCAAGGCGGAGAGCCGCAACAATAACGCCGGCGAACGAGCCATCGGGATGATACAGCGGACGAGAAAGATCCATGTGCCACTCGCGCCCGTTCGCCCCCAGGATACTTGGGCCGATAAACATCTTCCTGTTGTCAGTCACGCGCTCCGCCAGCGTGCGGAAGTAATCTCGCGTGGCAACATTGGCACCCACCGTCTCCGGCACCGTGCTGTCGCGGATGGTACCTCGCTCGTCGGAGATGGAGATTTCGGAGCAAATGGTGTTCAACAGCACCAGCTGGTTGCGCCACGCCGGCAGGCGGAAATTCTTTGGATCAATCGCCCATCCGTCGCCCAGGAGGCGGAGGCTCTGGTCCACCTCCAAGAGGTCGCGCTGCAACTGGTCCCTGAACAGCAGCGCCTGATTGGCAACGTTGGCGGCCACGTGAGATGCCGCCTCAGCCCGCTGCGAGCGCGTGGCGCCGAGAGTGCCGAGCCAGGTGAGGAGGATCAAAGCGAGCGTCGTGGCAATGATGCCGAGCAGGCCCGCTGCCTGACCGGCACGTATGCGACTCATCGGGCTTCCCAGTCAGATGCCATTCAACGTCCGTTCGGCAGAAATACCGGAGGATGCCAGCGTCCAACCTGCATAAACATTTCAGTATCGGGAATACAACAACTGCGTATGGAGCAGGACGCGCCGCCACCGCCAGGGACGGCGCTGGTGCGCAGGCGGTTGCGTCGCCCCATTCGAACAGGTCGACGCAGGCCGCGCCAGGCTGCTCATGCGTTTGCGGCTCCCCGCCGTGTCAGCGGGGAGAACCGGGCCGATCAGGCGGGGAACGCGGCGTCCAACGTTGCGCTCGGACGCATCACGGCGGTGACCTTGCCGGCCTCCGGCCTGTAGTAGCCGCCGATGTCGACCCGCTTGCCCTGGACGGCGGCGAGTTCGGCGACAATCTTCTGCTCATTGTCGGCAAGCGCCTTGGCGAGCGCCTTGAAGTGCTGGGCGAGCGCCGTGTCCTGGGACTGGGCGGCCAGTTCCTGCGCCCAGTACATCGCAAGATAGAACTGGCTGCCGCGGTTATCCAACTCGCCGGTCTTCGGCGAAGGAGACTTGCGGTTGTCGAGCAGTTTGCCGGTGGCGGCGTCCAAAGTCTGGGCCAGGAGCTTGGCCTTGTCGTTGCCGGTCTTGATGCCGAGGTCCTCGAGGCTCACCGCCAGGGCGAGAAATTCACCCAGTGAGTCCCAGCGGAGATGGTCTTCCTCGACGAGCTGCTGGACGTGCTTTGGGGCCGAGCCGCCGGCGCCCGTCTCATACATCCCGCCGCCGGCCATCAGCGGCACGATCGACAGCATCTTGGCACTGGTGCCGAGTTCCATGATCGGGAACAGGTCGGTCAGGTAGTCGCGCAGGATGTTGCCGGTGACCGAGATCGTGTCCTTGCCGCGGATCACCCGCTCGAGCGTATGACGCATCGCCGTGACCTGGGGCATGATCCTGATGTCCAGGCCCGTGGTGTCGTGGTCTTTCAGGTATTTGACGACCTTCTTGGTCACTTCGATCTCGTGCGGACGCTCGTCATCCAGCCAGAACACCGCCGGCATCCCGGAATTGCGGGCGCGCGTAACCGCCAGCTTCACCCAGTCGCGAACGGCCGCGTCCTTGAGCTGGCACATGCGCCAGATGTCGCCCTCTTCGACGTTCTGTGACAGCAGGACCTCGCCGGTGGCGAGGTCGACGATGTTGGCGACGCCATCTTCTGGGGCCTCGAAGGTCTTGTCGTGGCTGCCGTATTCCTCGGCCTGCTGTGCCATCAGCCCGACATTCGGTACCGTTCCCATGGTGCGCGGATCGAAGGCGCCATTGGTTTTGCAGAAGTTGATGACCTCCTGATAAATACGGGCGAAGGTGCTGTCTGGCACCACCGCCTTGACTTCCTTCAGCTTGCCATCGACGCCGTACATCTTGCCGCCAACGCGGATCATGGCGGGCATAGTGGCATCGACGATGAAGTCGCTCGGCGAATGGAAGTTGGTAATGCCGCGGCCGGAATCGACCATGGCGATTTCCGGCCGGCGCGCCTGGCACGCCTTGATGTCGGCCAGGATCTCGTTGCGCTTCTCGGCTGTCAGATTCTCAATCTTGCTGTAGAGATCGACCATGCCGTTGTTCACATTGACGCCGAGTTGCGCGAGCGTCGCGGCGTGCTTGTCGAACACGTCCTTGTAGAAGATTCTCACGCAGTGGCCGAACAGGATGGGGTCCGAGACCTTCATCATGGTCGCTTTGATATGCAGCGAGAACAGCAGGCCGGTCCTGTGGGCGTCCTCGATCTGCTGCTCATAGAACGCGCACAGCGCCTTCTTGCTCATGAACATCGAGTCGATGATTTCGCCTTCCAGCAGGGAAACCTTGGGCTTCAACACGTGGGTTTTGCCGGATTTGCCGATGAGCTCCATCTTCACGTCGCGCGCGCGGTCCAGCGTGACCGACTTTTCACCGTGGTAGCAGTCGCCGGCACGCATATACGATGCATGGGTGCGGCTGGCGGGCGACCACTCACCCATCGAATGGGGGTTCTTGCGGGCATATTCCTTGACTGCGCGCGGGGCGCGCCGGTCGGAGTTGCCTTCGCGCAGCACCGGGTTGACGGCGGAGCCGAGGACCTTGCCGTAGCGGGCCTTGATGTCCTTCTCCTCATCGGTCTTCGCCTCGCCGGGGTATTCGGGGACCATGTAGCCCTTGGCGCGCAGTTCCTTGATCGCGGCGTTGAGCTGCGGCACCGAGGCGCTGATGTTGGGCAGCTTGATGATGTTGGCGTCGGACTCGAGCGTCTTCTTGCCGAGGTTGGTCAGGGTATCGGGGACGCGCTGTGCCGGGGTCAGGTAGTCGGGGAAGTTGCCCAGGATGCGGTTGGCGACCGAAATGTCGCATTCCTCCACCTTGATGCCGGCGGGCGTGGTGAAGGCTCGGATGATCGGGAGGAAGGCCGCGGTCGCCAGGAACGGCGCCTCGTCGGTGAGCGTGTAAATGATGGTGGGATCAGTGCTCATGCGGTCTCTCCTGCTGGGCGGGAAAGGGCCATGTCGTTCGGGGCGAGTCAAGCCGAGTCAAGGATTTACTGACAGGCCGGGGAGGCCCACCTCGGGCGGGTGTTCCTTCAGCAGGCTGAGGCTGTCGGCTTCCTCGTGCGATGCCGATTTGCCGATGCCGATTGGTCAGGGCACCCGCGTCGCCTGCCGCTGCCATAGCCGCCAGCCCTGCTGCTCGCGTAGCCACACGAGAGTGAACAGCAGAGTGGTCTCGGCCTTCGCCTCGCCGCGCGCCGCCACAGACATCGCCACGATGCCAGTCTGGATGGCAACGTCGCCGCAAATGCGGATGGTGACATCGCGACTTTCGATGGCGCCATAGTCGTACAGTCCGTTGCGGACGCCTTCGAGATAGCCTCGCTTATCCTCAGCCACCGCGGTGGAGTGGATATACACCAGGTCATCCGCCAGCAGCGCATGCAGCGCGGCAAAGTCCTGGGCAATCATCGCGCAATAGAGTGCCTGCTCGGCAGCGACAAGGTCATCCATTGGTCATGCCGACCCGAGTTGCTGTCGCGTGAAGTCGAGGAAGTCCTTCCCGACCGAACTCTCGAACTGAGCGTAAACCGGCTTCGTCGCGGTGACGAACTGCTCCTTTTCTGCCGGTGTCAGCTCGATCACCTGCATCAGCGTCTTCAGCTTCTCGAGCGACTTGTCGATCTCGCCGGGCTGCTCGCGCCACTGCCAGTCCATCGCCGTCTTCATCGCCTGCCCAATCATGTCCTGCTGCTCCTTCGAGAAGCCCAGCCACAGCGGCCGGTTAATCGCGATCAGGAAGAAGTCCGTCGTATGGCCATCAAGGGTTATGTATTTCGCCACCTCATAGAATTTGTAGGCGATCATGTCAGGCAACGGATACTCGAAGCCATCAACGACTCCTTGCTGCAACGCCAGATAGAGCTCGGATGGATCCATCGCAACCGCGGTTGCCCCGAGCGCCCGGAACATCTGGATATAGACCTGACTGTTGATCACCCGGATCTTCAGGCCGGCGCAGTCGGCAGGCGTATGGACCGGGCGCAGCTTGTTGACGATGTGCCGGCCGCCGATCAGCCAGTAACCAACCATCTGAAAGCCCGTCGACTCACCCATGCCAGCGATCTTCTGGCCAAGCGCGCCATTCAGCGCGGTATGCAGGCGGTCCGCGGATGGCACGATGTACGGCAGCGTGAACGCGTCGAGCGGCTTCATGAATTTGGAGAACCAGGCCGAGACCGCCATGGTCATTTGCAGGGAACCGGTCTGCGTCGCTGACATCATCTCCGGGATCGTGCCGAGTTGCGAGTCGGGGAAGACCTGCACCTTCAGCTTGCCGCCGGAAAGCTTGGACAGCTCGTCGCCGAACATCACGATGGCACGGTGGTAGATACTGTCCGCCGGCAGCATATGTCCGTAGCGCAGCACCTGCGCCTTCTGCGCGATCGCAGGCGCAGCCAGACCTGCCACAGCCAGCGAGGACGCGAGGACACGCCGCCTCGTCGCGATGAGTGGTGTTGGCATAGACGTTTCCCCTTCCGGATGTTTTCTAGTGCATGCCGAAGAAATGCGGGACCGAGGTGGTGATCGCCGGGAACAGCACGACGATCGCCAATCCCACAACCAGGAACGCACTGTAGATCAGGCTGGGCCGCATTGTGGCGTTCACAGGGGCCTCGCCGATGGCGCAGGCGATGTAGTAGCCGATGCCGACAGGTGGCAGGAAAACGCCGATGCCGACCGCCATCGTCAGCACGATGCCGTATTGCAGCGGATCGACGCCGACGCGGGTCGCGATCGGCAGCAGGATTGGCGCGGCGATCAGGATCGCCGGAATACCCTCCAGGATGAAGCCAACGACGATCATCACCACCACGGTCAGAACCAGAAAGATCGTCGGATTGTGCAACGAGGCAAACGCCTGGGCCAGCGTCCGCCCCAGACCGTCGATGACGATCGCCTGCGATACCAGGTTCGAAGCGGCGACCATGAAAAGCACCATGCCGGCCGTCAGTGCCGCATCGCGGAGCGCAGTCCAGGCGGAGTGCAGACCGATTGCGCGATACACCACCAGCGCTGCGGCGAAGCCATAAACAACGGCGAAGGTTGCGGATTCGGTCGGTGACGCGATGCCCCCGATGATCCCGCCCACGACGATCACCGGCACCAGAAACGCCGGAATTGCCGGCGGGGTGCTGCGCAGCGCGCGTCCAATCCGGAAGGGCGGCCCCTTGACGTAGCCATGCATGTGGCTACGGACGATCACCGCGCCGATCAGCACGAGTGCCAGGATCGCAGCCGGCAGCAGGCCAGCCAGGAACAGCGAACCAACCGACAGGCTGGTGATCGAGCCCAAGACCAGCAGCATCAGTGATGGTGGGATCGTCTCGCCCATCGCCGCGCTCGCCGCCAGCACCGCGACCGATTCCGTCGGTGGATAGCCATAATGCCGCAGCGGGGTCTTCATGACGCCCCCGACGGTCGCGATGTCGGCTGCCTTCGATCCGCTGAGGCCAGAGAAAACGTACATGGCGACGACTTCGGCAACCAACAGGCCGCCGGTCCAGTGACCGACCCATTCCTGCACCATGTCGATCATGCGGCGCGCCATGCCGGTGACCTCCATGAGCGTGCCGGCGACCATGAAGAACGGCACAGCCAGCAGCACGAAGCTGCTCACCCCGTACTGCATCGCGGAGGCAACGGTGGTGATCGGTGCCTCACCCGTGATGACAAAGTAGAGTATCCCGGCAAGGGCCAATATGCCGGCGATCGGTGCGCCCGTGAGAAACCCGACGATCAACGCAGGCACGATAGGAATGAACGGATCGATGGCGATCAGGTCCTGGTCATAAGCCCAGCGCAGCGCCAACGTGACAACCGCCATCGCCAGGCCGACAGCCACACCCGCAACCACGGCGCGCGGTTCGAACATGGCCAGTTTCTCGATCACGAAGATGCAGAACAGCAGCATCCCGATGCCGAACCACATCGCGACAAAAGCGGAACTGATGCCGAGCACCTGCAAGGACTGGGTAAGCTGGCTGGCAAGGAACGACGGATACGCCGCCAGGGCCACCAGGCAGACGCCGAGGAAGATCGCCAACCCGCACGACTGCAGCACCTGTTTGCGCAGGCCATGCGACTGGTCGATCAGGGCCGTATACGCCATGCCGGCGCCGCGCCGGAAATATGCGGGCGCGCCGAGGAAGGTGATGACAGAAATCATGATGGCCCAGGTATCGGTCGCCCAGGGGAAATCCTGATTGGTCAGGTAGCGAACGACGGCGTTGACGAACGTCAATACGATGTTGGCGAAAATCGTGATCACCACCAGCGCCTCGATACAGAGTGCCAGCCGGTCAAGCAAAACAGGGCCGACAATGCCTCCCGCCGAGGGCTCCCCCTCAGCCACCGTGCTCGGCCCGCCGATCAAGTGTTTCCTCCCCGGATATTCACTGGTCGTCATGCTGCCGCGTGCCGGGAGACCCGTCCAGCGGGCCATTGCACGATTGCAGAATCCCCCCAACTGTGCAGCCCGTGCAACCAGCGGAGATCCGCCTTGAACGACGTGACCATCGAAATCACTGCGCAACGCCATCCCCTCGCGCGCCGCGGCTTCATGATGACCGGCCTTGTGTCAGGTTTCACACTCGCCACGACGGTGGTCGAGGCTCAGGCGATCCATACGGACACCGACGGCATCGATGCCGGCGAAATCCAGATACCGGTGAAGGACGGCAACCTCCCGGGCTATTTCGCCCGACCGGCCAAGGGCACATCGTTCCCGGTCATCCTGGTCAATGAGGAGGTGTTCGGCGTCAACGAATACATCCGGGATGTGTGCCGCCGCTTGGCGAAGATCGGCTATCTTGCCGTGGCGCCGGAGGTCTATGCTCGTATCGGCAACCTGTCCAAGGCCACCGATCAGGCCCAGATAGGCGCGATCACCTCGAAGCTGCCGGACGCCGAACTGATGAGCGATCTCGATGCAGCGCTGGCCTGGGCCACACGCAACAAGGGCAGCGCGGCCCATATGGGCGAAATTGGATTCTGCCGCGGCGGCCGGACTGTGTGGCTTTATGCAGCTCACAATCCCCACCTGAAGGCGGCGGTGGCTTTCTACGGCGTTCTGGGCGGCCAACCGTCAGACATACAGCCTAAGTCGGCGCTCGACGTCGCCGGGGAAATCAAGTGCCCTCTGCTCGGGCTCTACGGTGGCAAGGATGCGATCATTCCTGTGGACTCCGTGCGTCAGGCGGAATCCAAGGCAAAAGCGGCGCACAAGACAGTCGACATCATCATCTATCCGGACGCGCCGCACGGGTTCCACGCGGACTACAGGCCGACTTACCGTGAAGCAGACGCGAAGGACGCGTGGAGCCACGCGTTGGCCTGGTTCAAGCGCTACGGGGTGGCCCCCAAGGGCGCGGCATAGGGGCGTCGCGTCGGAATCGACTGCCAAGCCCGGCGCAGGCACAGGCCGAGGACCGCAACAGTCACCAGCAGTCCCAGCGGGATGTGCGTCGATTGCCCGAGCGGCAGGCTGACCAGGGCGAGCGGATAGATCGCCAGCAGGACGATCCGCTCCCAGGTCAGCAGGCCGGTGGGCCGCGCTTCGCGCAGCAGCCACCCGATCGCCACCAGCAGCAGCAGCTGGTCGTAAAGGAGCGCGACAGGGACAGCCAGCAACGTGGCAGCGAGCAGCACGGCGCAGCGCAGATTGTGGCTGCTGGCGCGGAGCCAGATTGACGCGATCAGCACCACCATGATCGCAGTGATCACGGCCTGCACCGCATAGGCGACGTCCGCCGGGATACCGAGCAGCCGGGCCGCACCGAATGGCGTGACGATACCGGCAAAGTCGATCGCGCCGGTCGCATAGACCCGATCTGACTGGGAGAATGCCGCCAAATAGGCCGCCCACGTCCCCCAGCCGAACAGCCCTATAGACACCCCCACCAACGCAACAACCACAACCGCCGCACCGACGAAGGCCCACCATTGGCGTGCAGCGAGCAGTGCCACCGGCACCAGGAGGCCTAGATGCGGCTTGTAGCAAAGGCCGCCGAGCAGCATGCCAGCGATCAGAGGTCTGCGCTGCAGCAGTAGCGTGAAGCCGCCGAACAGCGCCGCATTCAGGAATGCGTTCTGGCCGAGACCAATCGTCCAGAACACTGCCGGGAACGCCAACAGCGGCAGCAGCCAGTCAGCGCCCCGCTCGCGCAGCAGCGAACGCATCATCGCGACGAACAGCGCCAGCGTGACCACCTGGAAAGCCGCGAACGCCGGCAGGTAGGGCAATGTGGCCAAGGGCGCGCACAGCAGCAGATACACGGGCGGGTAGAAGAAGAACTGATGCGGCGCGAGAGTGCCAGTGGCCTGTTGCTGCGCCAGATAGTGTGCGGCCTGGTCGTAGGCGAGCTGTGGCGTGCCGGCCAGTGCCAGCTTACCTGCCGCATAGAAGCTGGCGAAGTCAGACGCCGGTGAATGGACGCCGGCAGCGAAAAAACCGTGCTGCCACAGCGCCAGGAAAACCAGGATCAGCAGTTCGAGCGCGAACAATACACCGCTGTAGGCGACGACTCGGTCGCGCGTCAGCCAATCGGCGCGCCGCAGCAGGTCGAGCGGGCGGGGTTGCATCCGTCAACTCTGCACCCGGCAGACTTGAGAAAACGTTTCAGCTCAGCCGGAATGGACTATGCGATGGTAGCCGCGGGCGTAGTAGATCAGGCCCTCGGTCACCGTGCCTACCTCCACCGCCTCCACCGCGCAGATGAAGACGTCGTGGGTGCCGACTTCGACTATCTGCTCGATACGGCAGTCGAAGGCGGCCAGGGCACCATCCAGCACCGGGGAGCCGGTCAGCAACGTGTGCCAGGTGGCACCCTCGAAGCGGGCCTCCATCGCATGGTCGGTCATGCCCGCGAACACCGGCGAGAGCGCCTCATGCGCGCCGGCCAGCGTGTTCACGCACAGGACGCCGTTGGCTTTCATGGCGGGATAGGAGTCGTTTGTGCGATTGGCACAGACTAGCAGGGTGGGCGGCGTATCCGTCACACTGGTGACCGCCGACGCGGTGAAACCGGCGCGCCCGCCTGGGCCGTCGGTGGTGATCACGTTGACCGCGGCGCCGAGACGCGCCATCGCCTCGCGATACGGTTGCTTTTCGACTGCCACGGCTTGCTCCATCCCCTGGGCTTGCTCAGGCGACTATGGCGCGATCGGAGGACAGAGGTCCATGGTGTCGGGCTGTGAAGGTTGCGCGGCCCCTGACCGCGCCCGATCAGCCCGCCACGGCAGATAATGGAGGTGCGACTTCCTCCAGGGGCCGCCGCTCCGCCGGTACAGCGAGGAATGCCGCAACGATCGCGGCCAACACCATCAGCGCGCCACCCAGCAGGTAGCCCCACAGGATGGACATGCGGGATCCGGTATCGATCAGCGCGCCGAACAGTGCCGGCCCGACCACGCCGCCCACACCGGTACCAAAGGCATAGAACAACGAGATCGCAATCGCGCGCATCTCCAGCGGGAAACTCTCGCCCACCGTCAGATACGCGGAGCTGGCCGCCGCCGAGGCTACGAAGAAGATCACCGTCCAGGCCAGCGTCTGCTGCACGGCATCCAGCACGCCGAGCACGAACAGCCAGCCGGTGATCGCCATCAGGATGCCGGACAGCGCGTAGGTCAGCACGATCATGAAGCGGCGCCCCAGTGTGTCGAACAATTTCCCCAGCACCAGCGGGCCGAGGAAATTACCGATGGCAAACGGCAGCATGAACCAGCCGATGCTGCCCGATGCGATACCGTAGAACCGCGTCAGGATCAGCGCATAGGTGAAGAACACCGCATTGTAGCAGAACGCCTGCGCCGCCATCAGCGTGATGCCGAGCACGGCGCGCTTTCGGTAATCGGTGAACAACGCACGTGCCGAAGGACCGAACCACTCGTGCACATCGGTCCGCAGCCGAAGCTTGTTGCCCGGCACTGGCGGCAATGCGCGACCGGTATTACGCTCAATGCGCTGCTCGATCTCCGCCACGACACGCTCCGCTTCCTGCGGATCGCCGTGCGTCATCAGCCAACGCGGGCTTTCCGGGAGATAATGGCGCAGGAACAGCACGATCAGCCCAAGCACGCCGCCGACGATGAACGCAAACCGCCAGCCATATTCGGCCGGCATCACCGCCGGATCGAGCACCACCAGCGCGCCCATCGCGCCCACTGCCGCACCCAGCCAGAAGCTGCCGTTGACCACCAGATCTGTGAAGCCACGCCGCCGCGCCGGGATCAGCTCCTGGATGGTGGCGTTCACCGCCGCATATTCGCCGCCGATGCCGGCCCCGGTCAGCATCCGGAACAACGCGAATGAGGTGAAATTCCACGACAGGCCGCAGGCGATCGTCGCGCAGAGGTAGAGCAGCACTGTGATAGTGAACAGCTTCTTTCGCCCCCACCGATCCGTCAGCCACCCGAAGAACAGCGCCCCCGCAACCGCCCCCACCAGGTACGCGCTCGCAGCCAGCCCGACCTGCTCGCCGCTGAGATGCAGCACCGGACTTTCGGTCAGAGCGCCCGACAGCGATCCGACGATGGTGACTTCCAGCCCGTCCAGGATCCATGCCGTGCCCAGCGCCACGATCACCAACCAGTGAAAGCCGCTCCAAGGCAGCCGGTCGAGCCGTGCCGGCACATCGGTCTCATAGACGCCCTCGCTATCCGGCATGTCGCTTGCCTCGCCTCCCTGGCATAGTCCCGCTTAACGCATGGAGAGACCGCACATGAACGAGTTCGAGGCCGAGATCGAGGCAACGATTGCGCGATGGCACGGCATCACGGCGCCAAATGAACCAGCGCGGCGGATGGCAGCCGATCTGGTCAACACTATCCGCGCCTTCGAGGCGCTGCGCGGAACCCTGGCATTCGAGGACGAGCCGTCCAGCTTCGAGGCCGCCCTGCTGGAAGCGAAGGAGTAAAGCAGATGGCCGATCTCGCCGATCTCTCGATGGTCGAAGCCGCTGAGGCGGTGCGCAGCGGGGAAGCGACCTCGCTGGAACTGCTCGACGCTTGCTGGGCCAACATGGAGCGCCTCAATCCGACGCTGAACGCTACCATCTGGCTGGATCGTGAAGGCGCCGAGGCATCCGCTCGCGCGGCCGATCGCGCGGTGCGGGAGAAGGCCTGGCTCGGACCGCTGCACGGCGTGCCGATGGTGCACAAGGACATGTACTACCAGGCGGGCAGGCTCTCGACCTGCGGTTCGGCGCTTCGCAGGGATTTCCGCCCCGCCATCACGGCCACGGTGATCGAACGGCTGGCGGCTGCCGGCGCTTATACGTTCGGCGGCCTTAACATGGCCGAGTTCGCGCAAAACCCGACCGGTCACAATCGCGCGTTCGGCGATTGCCATAATCCGTGGAACCCGCCCTACATCACCGGCGGGTCGTCGTCGGCTTCGGGCGTGTCGGTGGCGGCACGGTTCAACTACATGGCGTTCGGCTCGGATACCGGGGGCTCGATCCGCCTCCCCGCCGCGGCCTGCGGCGTGACCGGCATCAAGCCGACGCAGACCCGCGTGTCGCGCTACGGCGTGATGCCGCTGTCGTTCAGCGCGGACAATGTCGGGCCGCTTGCCCGCACGGCGCGCGATTGTGCACGTGTCATGACACTGATCGCCGGGCGCGATCCGCGCGATCCCAGCAGTTCGCACGAACCGGTGCCGGACTATGAAGCCGCACTCGATGGCGACGTGCGAGGCCTGCGGATCGGTATGCCGGCCACCTGGTTCCTCGATGAGGTGGATGAGCCGGTTCTGAAGGCACTGGAGCATGCCGTCGCCGTGCTGGCTTCACGTGGCGCCACGGTGCACCAGATCGCGCTGCCGATGATGGACGCGGTGACGACCTACGGCAGCATCATCTCGCGCGTCGAGGCCGCGACGATCCACGCGCAGTGGATGCGTGAACGCGCCGGCGAATACGGGATCCACATCAGCGGGCGGATGTACGGCGGCTACGCGATCCCGGCTACCTATTACGTTGAAGCGCTGAGCCGGCGCGGACCCGTCCTGAAGCAGTTCGCCAAGGAGGTTTTTTCCCAGGTCGACGTGTTGATCACGCCGACGATCCGCACCTGCCTGCCGACGCTGGAAGAGACCGACATCGATCACGGCCCGCCCGGCACTGAAGTGAGGTTCATGACAGTCTCCGCGAACACGCGGCCGTTCAACTACCTCGGCCTTCCCGCAGTCAGCGTGAACTGCGGCTTCGATCCCAACGGCTTGCCGATCGGCTTGCAGATTGCCGCCCGGCCATTCGCCGAGGCGCGCGTGCTGAAGGTGGCCGATGCCTATCAGCGCGACACCGACTTTCACCTCCGTCGGCCGCCCATGCTGGATAGCGCCGACGCCAGGGGCGTGATCGTCGCATGATGGCCGGAACAAGTCCGGCCGTGACGATGGAAGGCTGGGCTGGCGCCCAGGACCATGCATGAAGCCGAAGGTCGCCTTCATCGGCACTGGCGGCACGATCGCCTCGCTGGGCGTCGGGCCGCTCGACCTGCAGAACTACGGCGCGACCGGCAACGTGATGCATGCCGACGAGATCATCGAACGCTGGCCGGAAACCGCGCTGGTCGCTGACGTTCTCCCCGTGCGCTATCGCAACATCCCCAGTACGGCGATCGACTTCTCCGACTGGCGCGCACTGGTGAAGCTGTGCGGGCAACTGGTCGCGGAGCATGCGGATCTGTCGGGCATCGTCATCGGCCACGGCACGGCGACGCTGGAGGAAACCGCGTATTTCCTTAACCTGACGCTGAAGATTTCCGTGCCAGTGGTGCTGGTCGGCGCGCAGCGCCCGTCGAGCGCGCTGTCCACGGATGCCGGCCTGAATCTGGTGAACGCGATTCGCGTCGCCGCACATCCCGACGCGCGCGGTCTGGGCGTGCTGGTCGTGGTGAACGACGAAATCCAGGCGGCACGCGACGTCTCGAAAACCTCGACGCTCCGGTTGCAGACTTTCCGCTCGCGCGACTTCGGCGTGCTGGGCCATGCCGACGGCGATGCCGTTGCCTTCTATCGGCGGCCGTTGCGGCGCGGCTATCCGGACACCGATTTCGACATCCGCGCGGTGGATGCGCTGCCCCGCGTCGACATCTGTTACGCCTACGCTGGGGCAGATGGCGCCGATGTCCGCGCGTTCGTCACTGCTGGCGCGGGAGGCATCGTCTCGGCCGGCTTCGCACCAGGGTTTCCCTCGCCCGGCCAGGCGACCGCCCTGCGCGAGGCCGTCGCACAAGGTATCACCGTGGTGCAATCGACACGCGCCGGCTCCGGCCGTACATTCCGCGGCAAGCGGCTGGCCGACGCCGGTATCCTGATCGCCGACAATTTGAATCCGCAGAAGGCACGCATCCTGCTGGCGCTGGCGCTCACCGTCACCAACGATCCGGACAGCATAGCCGACATGTTCCGGACCTATTGAGGAGACACTTCATGATCCACCATGTCTCGATCTCCGCCCAAGACCCGAAGCACGTTGCTGACGTCCTGGCCGAGTTGATGGGTGGCCGCGCCTATCCGTTTCCCGGTGGTGTGGCCAAGTCATTCATGGCTGTCAGCGGCGACGACAGCGGAACGCTGATCGAAGTCTATCCCGAGGACGTCACGCTGGTCCCGGGCACCACCGACGAGCAGCAATGCCGATCGGGCCACGTCGAGAAGCCTGGCTACGTGCCGTTCCACCTGCTGCTGTCCGTGCCGATCGACCGGGCGAAGGTGGAGGAGATCGGCGCGCGCGAGGCCTGGCGCACCCAGTATTATGGTCGCGGTGCGCCGGGCCAGAAGCCGTTCTTCCACGTGATCGAGTTCTGGGTGGAGAACCGCATCATGATCGAGGTGGCGACACCTGACATGGTGGCCGAGTACACCGAGACCATCCGCTTCGACCGGCTGGACGCGATGTTCAACCGCGCTGCGGCCTAGACCCACTCACGGCACAGCCTTTTTCGGCCCTTCCCGTGCCGCTATGGTGCGGGCCTTGAGCCATAGGAGCGTTCCATGCAGGACCTGGACGAATTGACCGTCACGGAAGCGGCCCTCGCGCAGATGGCGAACACGCCCGATCCGCGCATGAAGGAGATCATGGACGCCGCTGTGCGCCATCTGCATGCGTTCGCGCGCGATGTGCGGCTCACGCCGCAGGAATGGCTCACGGGCATCCAATTCCTCACCGCCGTCGGCCAGGCCTGCACGCCGTTTCGGCAGGAATTCATCCTGCTCGCCGACGTGCTGGGCGTCAGCGCGCTGGTCAATGCGATGCACGACAAGAAGGCGCGCGAGCTTGGCACGCAAAGCAGCCTGCTCGGCCCATTCTATCGCGAGGGCGCGCCGGAGCTCCCGCTCGGCGCCAGCATCGTCGCCAATCCATCGATCCCCGAGATCGTTGTCTACGGCCACGTCACCGACAACGACGGCAACCCGATCCCCAACGCTCTGGTGCAGGTGTGGCAGACCAGCGAGCACGGCCTGTACGATCTCCAGGCCGAGAACGCTGCCGAGATGATGGATCTGCGCGCCAACTTCCGCGCCGATGCGAATGGCAACTACCATTTCCGCACCGTGCGGCCGCTTGGTTATTCGATTCCAATGGACGGGCCGGTGGGTGAGATGGTCAAGGCCCAGAACCGCCACGGCTTCCGCCCCTCGCATATCCATTTCCTGATCGGCGGCGATGGCTATCGCGAACTGGTCACCGCGCTCTACTTCGGCGACGACGAGCACATCGATTCCGACACGGTGTTCGGCGTGTCGGGTTCCCTTGTGGTTGGCGCAAAGGACGATGCGAACTCACCGATCCCGGGACTGAAAGCGGTGCGCTACGACTTCCGTCTCGCGCATGCCGAAGAAGGTGACACCGGCCGTGTCGGCGCCGATCCGTCAAAGCTGATGAAGGCAGCGGAGTGATGGCACGTCGGCTGATCGATATCTCCTCGTCGCTGAAGGCGGGGATCAAAAGCGATCCGCCGCACATGCTGCCGCAGATTGAATATCTGGATCACCACATGACCGCGCCAGCGATGGCAGAGTACATGGGGATCCGGGTCGATCAGTTGCCGGATGGCGAATACGCTGCTGTCGAGCGGGTCGCCATCAGCACGCATAACGGTACGCATCTCGATGCGCCGTATCATTACTTCTCCACGATGAACCATGCGCTGAAGCCAGGCGGCGAGCCGTCATGGCGCATCGACGAGGTGCCGCTGGAGTGGTGTTTCCAGCCGGCGATCAAGCTGGACTTCCGACACCTTCCCGATGGCTATGTCGTGACGCCAGCTGACGTGGAAGAGGAATTGAAGCGTATCGGCCATATGCTGAAGCCGCTGGAAATCGTTGTGGTCAACACCTCGGCCGGCGCGAAGTACGGCCAGGACGACTACGTCGATTCAGGTTGCGGCATGGGCAAGGCTGCGACCCTTTGGATGCTGGAGCGTGGCGTCCGGCTGGTCGGCACGGATGCGTGGAGCTGGGACGCGCCATTCTCCCACACGCGGCGCAAGGTGGCTGAGACCGGTGATCCTGGCCTGATCTGGGAAGGACATCGCGCAGGGCGGGAGATCGGCTATTCGCACCTGGAGAAGCTGCACAATCTGGAGGCGCTGCCGGCTGACGGCTTCCAAGTGGTGTGCTTTCCCGTGAAAGTGCATCGCGCTTCTGCCGGCTGGACACGGGCGGTGGCGATCATCGACGACTGAGGCCTGCCGCCCCGATTGGGGTTGTGACGTCCGGTGAGGGTTTGCGCTATTTTTTTGGGTCGAGCACTCGCAGCAACGCGTGCGCGACCGTTGCGGCGGCACCGCGTTCAGCGTTCGGGAACGCGATCCAATACAGCGTGCAGATCGCTGGGCAAATCACCGTGTACGGGGCGAGAACGGTAAACCAATAGAACATGTCAAGCATCGCGATCATGAATCCCTGCAACCCCACGAATACGACCGAGATGGCGAACGGGCTGACCGCGACCGCCAGAAACAACCGCCATGGCGATGCCCGCGTGCCCAACAGTGCAAGGTAAACACCGCCAAGCCCAACACCGAAACCAACCAGCACGATCCAGGCCGCGGGGCCGCTCGTCTCGTGGTACAGCTCGATGATAGTACCGGGCACGGCACGAACGGCATTCACGATGATCGTTGCCACCGCGACCAGGGCGCCCTGGATCGCACCCATGGTGTCCGCGCCCGAATCGTAACCGCGCACCACGTCCTGGTTCATCCCGCCGACGATACCAACGTAGCTCATGGCCAGATTGCGCGGCGTGAAGCGAGTGATCGAAACATAGATGTCATTTTGGGCGACCATGGCATCGCGCAGGTAGTCGTCGCTTGCCGAGGCCTGGATAAGCCATCCGAGCATCAGCACCGCTGCCACTGATGCGATCAAGTCCGTGAGAAAAAATGCCAGCAATCGTCCGCCGGCCGGGCGCCTCGTCACGGCCAACGGCGGTCCAAGGCCTGTCGCGGGACGCCAGACATGCATAACCGGCGATCTTCAGCCTGAGACTGATTACAACGTTCTTTCAAGCGCCTTGCGGCAGCGGGAACTTGTTCCCCGCGTGCCCTGCCAGTAGGGTGCCGCCGCCATCGCCAGGGGGCCCGCTCGCCATGCCAGACCAACCGGTCTACCAGCGCGTCCTGCTGAAACTGTCCGGCGAGGCCCTGATGGGCCGCCGCGAGTACGGGCTGGACAACGAGACCGTCAGCGCCATCGCCGCCGACGTCAGCGACGTTGTCGCCATGGGCGTGCAGGTCTGCATCGTCATCGGCGGCGGCAACATCTTCCGTGGCGTGTCAGGCGCTGCCTCGGGCATGGAGCGCGCCCAGGCGGACTACATGGGCATGCTGGCGACCGTGATGAATGCGCTCGCCATGCAATCGGCGCTCGAGAAGATCCGCGTGCCGACCCGGGTTCAGTCGGCGATTCCCATGTCGTCTGTCTGCGAGCCCTACATCCGGCGGCGGGCCGAGCGTCACATGGAGAAGGGCCGCGTGGTGATCTTCGCCGCAGGCACCGGCAACCCCTATTTCACCACGGATACCGCGGCCGCCCTGCGCGCCAACGAGATGCACTGCCAGGCCCTGTTCAAGGGCACCCAGGTGGATGGCGTCTATTCGGCGGATCCTCGCAAGGTCGCCGGGGCAACCCGCTACGATCAGCTCACCTACCTGGACGTGCTGGCGAATGATCTGGGGGTGATGGATGCCGCCGCCATCAGTCTCGCGCGAGAGAACCGGCTGCCGATCGTGGTATTCAACGTTCACGCACCCGGCGCCTTCGCAGCTGTGATCCGCGGCGAGGGCCGCTTCACCAAGATCATCGAACTGCAATAAGAAGGGCGCGGAAAGGTCTGGGAGGGCGCCATGCCACAAGCCGATGTCAACACACTGAAGCAGGACCTCACACGCCGGATGGACGGCGCGATGGACACATTGAGGCGTGAGTTCAACGGACTCCGCACCGGCCGGGCTCATCCTGGCCTGCTGGAACCGGTGAAGGTGCACGCCTATGGCACGGAAATGCCGCTCACCCAGTGCGGTACGGTCGGCGCACCGGAGCCACGCATGCTGACGGTGCAGGTCTGGGACCGCGGCCTCGTGGGCGCGGTGGAGAAAGCGATCCGCGACTCGGGTCTTGGCCTGAACCCCGCCGCGGACGGCCAGTTGGTGCGGGTGCCGATCCCCCAACTGACCACTGAGCGGCGTGCCGAACTGGTCAAGGCGGCACACAAATATGCCGAAGGCGCCAAGGTCGCTGTGCGCGGTGTCCGCCGCGACGGCATGGAGCAGATCAAGGCGCACGAGAAGAAGCATGACATCGGCGAGGACCTCGCCAAGGACTGGAGCGGCGAAGTGCAAAAGCTGACCGACCAGTATATCAAGCGCGTGGACGACGCGCTGGCCGACAAGGAAAAAGACATCAAGCAGGTCTGATTGGTGTCCACCCCGACCCATGTCGCGATCATCATGGATGGCAACGGCCGCTGGGCCGCGTCCCGCCATTTGCCGAAGATCGCAGGCCATCGCGAGGGGGCGCGGGCGGTCCGCCGCACCATTCAGGCGGCAATCGAAAGCGGCGTGGCCTGGCTGACGATCTACGCGTTCAGCAGTGAGAACTGGCGCCGTCCCGCGGGGGAAGTGCTCGACCTGACCGGCCTGCTCCGCCAGTACCTGAGGAGCGAGATTGCCGAGTTGAAGTCGAACGGCGTGCGGCTCCGGTTCATCGGCGACCGCGCGAAGTTCGATCCGGATATCGCGGCAGATCTGGCGAATGCCGAGCTGGATACCGCGACCAACACCCGCCTGAACCTGATTGTCGCCTTGTCCTACGGTGGCAGGGCGGAGATCGTCGCCGCGGCCCGTGCCCTGACTGAGGCTGCCCTGGCAGAGCAGATCGAGCCCGAGCAGATCGATGAAGCGCGGCTCGCCGGGTCCCTCTCCACTGCCGGAATCCCGGATCCTGATCTGATCGTCCGGACCTCCGGCGAGCAGCGGCTGTCCAATTTCCTGCTGTGGCAGGCCGCCTACGCCGAACTGGTGTTCCTCGATGTGCTGTGGCCCGATTTCGGGCCGGAGCACTTCGCGGCGGCGCTGGCGGAATACGCCCGACGCGAGCGGCGATTCGGTGCCCGCCCCGGCTGAGCGGTCCTCTGGCCGTTGGGGAGATCTCGGGGTTCGCGCCCTGTCCGCCGCCGTTCTTACCCCAATCGCCGTCGCCTGCGTCTGGCTGGGCGGGATTGCCTTCATCGTCATTGTGGCCGTGGTGGTGGCCGGGCTCGCCATCGAATGGCTGTTGCTATTCCGGCGATTGAGGGAGGGCGCAGACGGATCCTCGGCGTCGCCGTCCCATCCGGGTCTGTTCTCTGCCGGGCTGCTCTACGTCGCGATTGCTGCTGCCTCCCTGCTCTGGCTGCGCGCCGACCCCATCTCCGGCCGCGCCGACGTGCTGTTCCTGCTGCTGATCGTCTGGGCGGGCGATATTGGCGCCTATCTCGTGGGGCGGTGGATCGGCGGACCTCGACTCGCCCCGCAGATTTCTCCTGGCAAGACATGGTCGGGCGCCGTCGGCGGCCTGCTTGTAGCCGTTGCGGCCGGCCTGCTGGCTGCCCATTTCCTCGCGGCACCCGTCGCCCCCTGGCAACCCGCATTGATCGCCGTGGTCCTGGGCATCGTGGCGCAGGCCGGCGACCTGTTGGAAAGTATCGTGAAGCGCGTGCTGGCCGTGAAGGATTCAGGCAATCTTATTCCTGGTCACGGTGGCCTGTTCGATCGCCTTGATGGCGTCCTCGCGGCGGCCCCCGTGGCGGCACTGCTGGCGCTGGCCCTCGGTCGTGGTGTAGTTTTGTGGCAATGACTCGAGCCCCGCGAAGTGTCACCGTCCTCGGCAGCACCGGCAGTGTCGGCACCCAGACGGTCGAGTTGCTTGCCGCCGAGCCGGAGCGGTTCCGGATCCGGGCGCTTGTGGGGGGCCGCAATGCGACTTTGCTGGCGCAGCAGGCGATCGCGCTGAATGCCGACCGCGCCGTGATCGCCGACCCGTCCTGCTACGCCGAGCTTCGTGCGGCACTGGACGGCACCGGCATCGACATGGCCGCGGGCGCGGAGGCCGTGGTAGAAGCCGCCGCGCTGGCAGCCGACTGGACCATGGCGGCGATCACCGGCGCCGCTGGCCTGGAGGCGACGCTTGCAGCCATCCGGCGCGGTGCCGTTGTCGCCCTGGCCAACAAGGAGGCGCTGGTTTGCGCCGGCGACGTGATGCTGAAGGCCGTGCAGGAAGCCGGCGCCACACTGTTGCCGGTTGATTCCGAGCACAACGCCATCTTCCAGGCACTCGAAGACGACAACCGACACGCAGTCGAGAAAATCATACTGACCGCGTCCGGAGGTCCTTTCCGCACCGCCACGCGCGACGAAATGGCCAAAGCGACGCCGGACATGGCGCGCAAGCATCCTGTCTGGTCCATGGGCGCCAAGATCAGCATCGATTCCGCCACATTGATGAACAAGGGTCTGGAGTTGATCGAGGCCGCCCGCCTGTTCGGCCTGCAAGAGCAGCAGATCGACGTGCTGGTTCATCCGCAATCGGTGATCCACGGCATGGTCTGCTACCGTGATGGCAGCGTCCTGGCCCAGCTCGGCTCGCCCGACATGCGCATTCCGATCGCCCATACTCTGGCGTGGCCCGACCGGATGAGCACGCCGTCGCCACGCCTAGATTTGGCCTCACTGGCCAGGCTGGACTTCATGCCCCCCGACACCGAGCGCTTTCCTGCCCTGCGCCTCGCCCGCGAGGCCTTGCGCGAAGGCGGCGGCGCGCCAGCTATCCTCAATGCCGCCAACGAAATTGCCGTTGAAGCCTTCATGCAACGCAGGATAGGTTTCCTGGACATTGCCGGGACTGTCGCGGAGGTACTGGACACGATGGGCACCCATTCAGTCGACACTCTGGATGAGGTGATCGCAGTGGATGCCGCCGCCCGTCAAGCCGCGGAACGCCTGACCTCGGCGCGCGCCGCTTGAATCGCCGCATTCCAACAGAAAGTCCTTCCTCCTATGCTTGATGTGCTTCGCAGTGCCGCCGCCTTCATCGTCGTGCTCGGCGTGTTGGTTTTCGTGCACGAGTTCGGGCACTACATCGCGGCACGCTGGCGTGGCGTGCATGTCGAGGTGTTCTCCATCGGCTTCGGCCCCGCGATCGCGACATGGCGCGACCGGGTCGGCACGGTGTGGAAGCTCGCCTGGCTCCCGTTAGGTGGGTACGTGAAGCTGCATGGTCAGGAGCGCGCCGAGGACGTGCCGGACGAAGTCCGCGCCAACTGGATACCCGGCCGGCTCTTCCATGAGAAGGGCGTTGGCTCGCGCGCCATCGTCGTCGCCGCTGGCCCGATTGCCAATTTCCTGCTGGCGGTGGTGCTGTTCGCGGCACTGTTTGCCACCGCCGGTAAACCGACAATCCTGCCGGTGGCGGGAGGCGTGCTGCCGGACAGCGCCGCATCGCGCGCCGGGCTTCAAGTCAACGACCGTATCATCGCGATCGACGGCAAGCCGACCAACAGCTTCGGTGACATTCAGGCAATCGTGGCAACGCATCCGTCGGAGAGGCTGACGCTGACGGTCCGCCGCGGCGACAACACGCTGACGTTGCCGGTGGTGACCGACACACGCATGTCAGGCGAGACCAAGGTCGGCATGCTTGGCATCAGCGGTGGCCAGATCGAATACCAGCGGCTGTCACTCCCAGCGGCCCTGCTGGGGGGCGTAACCCAGACCTGGCAAATCACCGACGACACCATCGTTGGCGTCTGGCAGATGATCACTGGCCAGCGGGGTACTGAAGATCTCGGCGGCCCGCTGCGTATCGCCCAGCTTTCTGGCGCGGTGGCAGAGCAGGGACCGCTCTACCTGGTCCAGTTCATCGCCTTGCTGTCTGTGAACCTCGGATTGCTCAACCTGTTTCCGATTCCTGTGCTGGATGGCGGACATCTGCTGTTCTATCTTGCCGAGGCGTTACGCGGCCGTCCCGTGCCACCCCGCGTTCAGGAATATGGCTTCCGGGCGGGACTGGCGCTGCTATTGGGCCTGTTCATCCTGGCAACGTGGAACGACCTGACCCGGCCAGGCGGCTTCCACTAGTTTCGATGGATATGAGACCGATGACCATCAGCAGCTTGGTCCTATAGGGCGACGCATCGGCTGTCATGCTCCTGACGTAACGGCTGCGGCGTCACGGCTCCCGGCCGGAAGACCGATGGGCAGGTAGATTGCGAGGGTCGTCCCGCGCCCAGGCACACTTTCGATGGTCACCGTACCGCCGAACTGTTTGGTAAAGCCATAGACCATGCTCAAACCGAGCCCAGTACCCTTGCCCGGCTCTTTGGTCGTGAAGAAGGGCTCAAATGCATTCGTCAGAATATCCGCTGGCATGCCATGGCCGGTATCCTTGATCATGATTGCTGCGTAGTTCCCAACCAAGCCGTCGGGATCGCCGGTCAGGTCGCGAGTCAACACTGTGATGGTCAGGGCGCCCCCGTTGGGCATTGCATCACGTGCATTGACCGCGATATTGAGAATTGCCAGCTCCAGCTGCCCTGGATCGGTGGCGACCCAGCACGGCGTTGCTTCCGTCATTATCTGCAGCCTGACCTCGGAACCAACGGCCTGGCGGATCAAGTCCTCAAAACTGGTTATGGCCGCATTGAGATCGAGCAACTCCCGGTGCGGCGGTTTTCGCCGGGCGAAGGTGAGCAGGGAACTGATCATCTTGAGGCCACGCTCCGTGGCGCGCCTTGCCAATTTGACGGCCTCACCGTCGTTGGGACGTAACTCCAGTAAGTCCAGGCTGCCAGAAATCACGCTAAGAATATTGCCAAAATCGTGTGCGCTCTGGCCGGCCAATCGGCCGAGCGCATCCATCTTGCGTGATTCCCAAAGCTGGACCTCCACGCTTTCTCGGCGCTCGACCTCGTGATGCAGCGCCAGCGCGGTATCGTGCAATTGCCGTAAACGCCGCGATGCCAGGAATGCCAAGGAAACCAGCCCCGCTGTTCCGACCAGGAAGACTATTCCAAGCAAGCGCAGCTGGTCATACCACGGGCCCAATGCGGCTTGAAGGTTGACGCCTCGCGCAACGTAGACTCCCAGATCACCAGCCTTCCGGTAGGCAACCATTTGTTCGGTTCCATCGATCGGTGAGGTGGCTTGGTAAAGTCCAGACTCCTGGCCTGTCGTCATCGCTTGGACGAGCGCGCTATCGAGTTGAACAGACGCCGCACCGCGGCTGTCGGGGGGCCAAGTGGCGAGAACTTTTCCATCTTGGCGAACCAGAAGTGCGCTGCTGCCAGGATCACCAACCGTCGTCCAAACCTCGGTAAGATCGGACGGCAGCGCGTAGACAACGACGTCACCATCGAAGCGAGATGATGGCGTCGATAACCTCCGGGCGACGCAGAATGTTTCCTGTTGCGAAATGCGGTCCCGTGTCACTTCGCCAACGAAAGTGACGGCCGAACCCTGCGTTGTTGCAATGAAATAATCACGATCCGCCACGCTCACATCGGGCGACGAAAGCGTGCTGCTGGAATTGCGGACCACGCCGGTCGGGTCGATCAGCGAGATCGCTTTGATCCGTGGCTCGTCCTTGACGATGTTGGCCAGGTATTCGTGCAAGGAGGCTGATCCGGCAATCTCCATCCAGCCCATGCCACGGACGTGCTCGCTGACCATCTCGTCAACGAGACTGTAGGTCTGGACGACGTTGCCGGCGTGTTCGGCGAGGACGCGGGTCGTGCTCTGCAGGCTCTGCCGGGCCTGCTCCAGCACAATGAGGCGCTCCTGCCATGCGACAGCCCCATACAGCAGTGCTGGGAGCAAGAGGGCACCTAAAACGAGGCCGTTACGCCAGGGATAGGTCGGCTCCGCTCGCTGTTGATCCCGTCGCATAGCCAATCTTCTATCCGCCGTTGTCCAGAAAGTTGGACCAGTGGGACATATAAATTATGGGAAGCAATTGATCTACGTCAGTGCACAAATTCCTCACGGATTTCGGTTTCGATGTCGTGGGAATGGCAAGGGCGTGCGTGAGACACAAAACTTGTGCGTCCACGCGGTAGGCCGGGCGCACTGAGGGTGGGGTCTTAGCCGGTATGTGAATGCCGGTTGTCGGGTCGGACGCCAAACTGTCATTTCTGACAGTCTCTGCCTAGACCAAGAAACAAATGCTGATGGTGCCCCAACCGGCCTCACGTCATGCCGCTGCCCGCGTCCAACCCCGCGGATCATGGGACGCAGCACGCGGAATCCCGAGGGTATGGCGGCACGCTGGCAGCCGCTTCGTGGCAACCGCTCATCCGGCCGGACCGATACCACGGGGTTGCACAGGATTTTGCCACAGAATCGGGCGGCTCGCGTGCATGCGGCGCCAACTTGAATCAGTGGATAAACGCATTCTGCAACAGTGCCAGTCGACAATCCATGTTTGCAAGCAACGATTGGCGCAGTACATCAGCGGGACGAAACCTTCCTAACAGTTCTGGACGACGGCGCGTGACAAAAGTTATTGACGCGGAATGGAGCAAATACGTGCATTTTCATGGTTTTGCAGTGGACCCATTAACGATCCGTTAGCGGCAAACCTTTAAGAAGGCCGGCCCGAATAGCGGGGTAGGCAGGGTACCAGGTACGGGGGTTAGCTTCATGGAGCCGGCACCGGGAGGATTTCACTCAATTGAGCACCTACTCTCTCGAGCCAAGGAGTATCGCCAGCGGGCTGGCACTGCTCGGACAGCCGACATCCAGGGTGCGTTGCTCAAGTTGGCGCAGTTGTACGAAGAGGCGGCAGATGCCTGCCTGCAAACAACCCAAAGGCAGCCAGTACCATCCGACCTGGTACAGGTCATAGACTGACTAAAGCCGCTGCGCGTGGGGACCGAGCTGGACCCTGGGTGAGGTACGTTGGCTCCCGCTGTCGCGGGCGTTGGTAGCAATTGCGACGAAAAGGAGGCGACGATCTCCGCCTGGCCGGGATTGGAGCCCTACCCCTTCCCGGGCAGCACGGGCTCCGCTCGTATGTACGGGGTCGCGGGCAGCTGACCGGGCGGCAGGACGTCAGGCGCCGGCTCACCCGCAGGGCCGAGGCTGCGGATATAAACGTAGATCGCCTTCAGATCCGGCTCGCTCATCGAGCGCATGTTGAACCACGGCATCGGTGGTCTCGGCTGCATCGTGTGCGCATGCTGCACCCAGGCATCTGCCGACATCTTCTGGACCATCAGGCGAAGGTTGGTCGGATAAGAGGTACCCCAGGGACCATTCCAACCGACATGGCTGCCAGTGAGGCGTTGAGTGACCGGCACCTTGCCAGGGGCCATCATCCAACCCTCGGTGTGGCAGTCGTTGCAGCCGCCGATGGCAACCAGGTACTCACCAGCGACGACCGGTGACTGGGCGTTGACCGATGGCTCCTGCGGCGAGGCGGCAGCAAGCAGCACGACGGTCCCGGTGAAGCCGAGCAGCCGCAACGTATCCATTCGTTATGTTTCCCCCGGCCTTGTCAGAACCGCTCCTCGCCACGATGGCGAAATCCGTCAGGGAAATCACGATACAAAGCAAACACCACGTTCTGCACCAGTGAGTTTACCCCGAAATGAAAGCTTTCCATTGGCTCGCGCCGACTGGCCACTTGCTCGAAGGCCTGCTCGAATTGAGCGAGGTCCTTCACCTCGATCATCCGATGGAATTCACCCAGACCCGGCGCGCCAAGGGCCAGCTTGCGCCGCGTCAGACGCCAGCTCGCGATCAGCCCGCGTTCCTTGAGGTGCTCCATATAGGCAGCGACGTTGTCCGCGAAGCCGGTGTCGGAGATGCCGGGCTTCAGATCGCACCAGGCATGATAGATGTTCAGTTCTCTCTCCTTCAGCCTTTCATTCCGGTAGCAATCACCGCTGCAATCGGCAGCGCTATGCCGTCCACCGTACGGTAGCGCGCCGCGTTCGCATCGATGTCAGCGATGATTGCCGACACCACTGCGGGTTGCTGAGAATCGATCATCGCCGCCATGCGCGCTGTCCCTGCTTGTAGCGCACGCACCAACGCGCGTGCGTCCGCATGGCACCATGTGGCGTGGACTAATTCCGTCGTGCAGTCCGCGAATCCAGCCGCACACAGTGCCTCTGCACATTGCGCCGGGCCGCGAAACCCGCCGCCGGGTGGTGGCGCATCCGAGGCGGCCGGATCGCCACACCGGGCCACGGCATCGAACACCAGCTTCCAGGCAATGTTGTCGGTGTTGTCGGCCCAGAAGCTGAATGCGACGCGCCCGCCGTCACGCAGGACCCGATGCGCCTCACTCAGCGCCCGCTCCGGGCGCGGCACATGATGAACGCCGAAATTGGAGACGACTGAATCGAAGCTGGCACTCGCATAGGGCAGCGCTTCGGCATCACCTTCATCGGTCGCTATGCCACGGGCGGCGGCTATGGCCAGCATGGCAGGCGAGAAGTCCAGGGCGCGTACCACCGCCCCCCGCGCGTGCGCCTGCGCCGCAACCACGCCAGGCCCGCATGCGAGGTCCAGCATCTGCGTGCCGGTGGCGATACAGGCGGCATCGAGCAATGCGCCAATGAATGGCGTGGTCGCCATCGCGAACGACGACTCATAGGCCGACGCCGCCTGCTGCCAGCGTGCATGCTCGAACGAACGGACTGCCTCAGGATCGAATGACATGTGAATGTGTTTACACCGAGAAGCCTCCGCGACCAGAGCGGCAGCCGCTCCGCCTCGCCACCGCCCACTGGCGCGACCAATCCTCAGCCAATAGGATACCGCCAACAATCCAACAGGAGGAAACAGGGATGCTGAGGCGTCTTGCTCTTGCTGCCGCCTTCGCCGTCGCGTCGCTCGGGGCAGCGCACGCAGCGGACCCGATCACCATTGGCTTCGGCATGGCACTGACCGGCGGCCTCGCGCCCAACGGCAAGGCCGCGCTGTTGGCAATGCAGATCTGGGAATCCGACATTAATGCCAAGGGTGGCCTCCTGGGCCGCCCGGTGAAACTTCTCTACTACGATGACCAGTCGAATCCGGCCACCATCCCAGGAATATACACAAAATTGCTGGACGTGGATAAGGTCGATCTCGTGGTGAGCGGCTATGCGACCAACATGATCGCGCCAGCGATGCCGATCATCATGCAGCACAACCGCACCTTCCTCAGCCTGCTCGGTCTCGCGGTGAACAGTGAGTTCCACTACCCCAAGTATTTCTCGTTCACGCCAACTGGCGGCCCTGAGCCGAAGCAAAGTTTTGCCGCCGGCTTCTTCGCGACCGCGATGGCGCAGAGCCCGAAGCCGCAGACGCTGGCGATCGTCGGTGCGGATGCCGAATTTCCGCACAACGCGATGGATGGTGCGCGCGTGATGGCCAAGCGGGACGGCCTGAAGATCGTCTATGACAAGACCTATCCGCCCACCACGACCGACTACACGCCGATCGTTCGAGCCATCCAGGCAACCAATCCCGACCTTGTGCTGGTGTGCTCATATCCGCCCGATACGGTGGGCATGATCCGCGCCGCGCACGAAGTGGGCCTGAAGGCAAAGCTGTTCGGTGGTGGAATGGTCGGTCTGCAAAGCACCGCCATCAAGACGCAGCTTGGTCCCCTGCTGAACGGCATCGTCGATTACGATTTCTGGCTGCCATGGTCGAAGCTGGCGTCACCCGAGGCGAAGACATTCCTGGAGCAGTACCAGGCGAAGGCAGGCGGCGCCGGAGTGGATCCGTTGGGTTATTACCTGCCGCCGTTCGCATACAGCTACATGCAGGTGTTGCAGCAGGCGGTGGAAGGCATCAAGGGCCTCGATCAGGACAAGCTGGCTGATTATCTGCGCTCGCACACGTTCAAGACCGTGGTTGGCGATGTGAAGTTCGGCCCAGACGGCGAATGGTCCGAGGCCCGCGTGATGGAGGTTCAGTTCCAGAACGTGAAGGCGAATGACGTGAGCCAATTCAAGGATCCGAGCACCGAAGTCATCCTCTGGCCGCCTGACCTCAAGACCGGCACCCTCATGTACCCCTACAGCGACGTAAAATGACGCCATCAATCCCCCTCTCCTCGCGGGAGGGGGCTCTCTCAGTGCCTGAAATGCCGCATCCCGGTAAACACCATCGCGATCCCTGCCGCATCCGCGGCGGCGATCACCTCCTTGTCGCGCACTGACCCGCCCGGCTGGATCACCGCGGTTGCCCCGACAGCGATCGCGGCCTCCAGCCCATCGGCGAACGGGAAGAACGCATCGGACGCCGCCACGCTCCCTCGCGCCAGCGGCTCATCAAGCCCGGCCGCCTTCGCCGCCTCCTCGCTCTTCCACGCGCCAATCCGCGCACTATCGACC
>DATJJM010000396.1:0-4727 GCA_035492535.1 Acetobacteraceae bacterium
GTGCGTGAGGGGCTCGATCTCGCCGTGCTGCGTGTCAGGCGCGGCACCATGGCCGACGGCGACATCCTGTTGTTCAGCGAGACGGTGTTTCCGGTCTGCAGTCCATCTCTGCGGTTCGACGGCGAACCCGCCGCACTGATGCGGCAGACGTTGCTGCAGGAGGATCATGCGTCCAGCCCTGAAAAGGACTGGGCCACCTGGCTGAAGCTGCTGGGCTGCGGTACCAGCGCGAAGGCCACTGTCGTGCGGTTCCACACCTTCAGTGCCGCGCTTGCCGCGGCGGTGGCAGGAGCAGGGATCGCGCTCGGCCGCAGTCCGCTGATCGATGCCGAGCTTGCGGCCGGCCGCGTGGTGCGTGCGTTCGGCGAACGCTCCATGCCTGGTTCGTGGGACTTTGTGATCCGCCGCCGGCCGGGTGCTGCGCGCGACGTGCATGTGGCGCACTTCCAGAATTTCCTGTTGTCTTGAGGTCAGGCCGGCGGAGACGACACATGACGACCCGACTGTTGGCGTTGGGAGCGGCAGGCGTATTGCTGTGCTTCAATGCCTGGGCAGCCGACATGGCGATCGGCTTCACCGTGGATGCCGTGACGCTCGACCCGGGCAACTATCGCGCACGCGATACCGAGACCTTGCTGCGACTGATGTACGACGGGATGACAACGCATGGCCCCGGTATGAAGGTCGTGCCGGAACTCGCCAGTGGATGGCAGCAGCGTGATCCTGTTAACTACGACTTCACGCTGCGGAAGGATGCAAAGTGGCACGACGGCAGTTCAGTGGTTGCCGACGACGTGGTGTTCACCTTCACGCGGCTGATGACGCCTGGCGCCATCAACGGCCAGACCAGCCCACGCAAGGATCTGCTGGGTCCGTTGAAGTCGGTGCAGAAGCTGGATGAAAACACGGTGCGCTTCGTGCTTGATAAGCCGTGGCCGGTGTTCCCAACCATGCTGACCTTCCAGGAAGTGATCCCGAAGGCTTTCGTCGAGAAAGTCGGCGCCGCCGGCCTCGCGACGCAGGAGGATGGGTCGGGCCCGTTCCGGCTGCTCGAATGGCGGCGCGGCGAGCAGCTTGTGATGCAGCGCGTCGGCAGCAGTTGCATCGACCACCTGATCGTCAAGGTGTTGCCAGAGAATGCATCACGCGTCGCCGCGCTGCTGGCGGGCGATGTCGATATCGTCAATGAACTGCCGGTGGACGCGATCCGACAGGTCGAAGCGAATGCCAACACCAAGGTTGTGGCGGTGAACGGCACGCGCAGTTTCTTTGTCGCGCTGAACAATACCAAGCCGCCATTCAGCGATGCGCGCGTGCGCCAGGCGGCGAACTACGCGCTGAACAAGCAGGTGATCATCGATCGCATCCTGCGTGGCCGGGCCACGGCGTTGAATGGCGTGCTCAGCCCCGATACCTTCGGCTTCGATGCGTCGCTGCCTGCCTATGGATACGACGTGGCCAAGGCGAAGGCGTTGCTGGCGGCGGCCGGTCATCCCGACGGCATTGACGTCACCCTGGACACGGATGGTGCCGGCAAGGATATGGCCGAGGCGATCGCAACGCTGCTGACCCAGGCCGGCATCCGCACCAAGGTTGCCGTCGGGGAAGCCACCCAGGTACGGGCGAGGTGGCTGACCAAGGGCGCGCGCGAGGGCGACATGTGGCTGAGTTCCTGGGGCAACGGATCGCTCGATCCGATCGACATCTTCGATCCGACCCTGCACACCGGCGGTCGCGGCAATTCGTCCGGCTATTCCAATCCTGAGGTGGACAAGCTGCTGGATGCCGCCGACACGGAGACCGATCAGGCAAAGCGCCTGGACGAATACAAGCAGGCGCAGGTGCTGGTGAACCGTGATGCACCATGGATTTTCCTGTGGCTGCCGCAGGATATTTACGGCGTGTCCGCTCGCCTGACCGGGTTCGCACCGAGCCCCGACGGACGCCTGAACCTGCGGGACGCCTGCGTGAAGTGATCCTTCGCCGGCTGCTTCACCTGATCCCCGTGCTGCTGGGCGTCACTGTCATCACGTTCCTGATGATGTCGGCGACGCCGGGCGATCCGGCCGAGATCATGCTGGCCGGGCAGAACGCCTCGGCCGAGCAGGTCGCCAGCCTTCGTCGCGACATGGGGCTGGATCAGCCGGCGGCTGTGCGATTTGTGCACTTCATCGGCCACGCGCTGGAAGGCGATTTCGGGCAGAGCCTGTTCCAGCGTCGCCCTGTCGCCTCGGTGATCGGGGAACGACTGCCCGCAACCATCGAACTGAGCGTGGCGGCGCTGTTGATCGCATTGCTGGTCGCAGTTCCACTGGGCGTCCTGGCCGGCGTCTATCGGCATGGCGTCGTGGATCGGCTGGCGACCATCGGATCGTTGCTGGGTGTGTCGATGCCGGGATTCTGGTTCGGCATCCTACTGCTGATCCTGTTCGCGGTGCGCCTGCGCTGGTTGCCAGTTTCGGGCGAGATCGACTTTTCTGCCATGCCGCCACGCGTGACAGGATTTCTGCTGATCGACGCGATGCTCGCGGGACGTTGGCGCAGCTTCGTCGATACGCTGCGGCATCTTGTGCTGCCGGCAATCACCCTGGCCTTGCCGATGGCCGCGGTACTGACGGCCGTGGTCCGGGCCTCGATGCAGGACGTTCTGCGGCGACCGTTCGTCTCGTTCGCTCGTGCCAAGGGAGTTCCCGAGTGGCGCGTCCTGGTACGGCACGCGCTGCGCAACGCAATGCTGCCGGTCGTCAGTGTTGCCGCGCTGGAGACCGGCTCCCTGCTCGGGGGCAACATGATCGTCGAGACGGTGTTCGGCTGGCCGGGTCTCGGGCGACTGGTGGTGGAAAGCATTTTCCAGCGCAACTATCCGCTGGTGCAGGCCGCGGTGCTGCTCTACGCGGTGACGTATGTGCTGATCAACCTCGCAGCCGATCTGCTCTATATGGCGCTAAATCCGCGCGTGCGCCCATGAGCTTTCCCTTCGCCATGGCGGGAGTTGTGGCATTTGTCCTGATCGCCGTGTTTGCCCCATGGCTCGCGCCACACGATCCGGCCGCGGCTGATCTGTTCCGCCGGCTCCAGCCGCCGTTCTGGCTCGAAGGCGGGGACCTCTCCTATCCGCTGGGATGCGACGCGCTTGGCCGTGACATCCTGTCGCGTCTTATCTTCGGCGCCCGTGTCTCGATCTTTATAGGTATCGTGGTAGTGGCGCTGGCAACGCTGATCGGCGTGCTGGCTGGCCTGGCGGCAGGCTATTTCGGCAGCTGGGTCGATACTGTCATCTCTGGCCTGGTCGATATCCTGCTGGGTTTTCCCTACCTGATCTTCGCGATCGGCCTGATGGCGATGATGGGCCCGGGTATCGGCAACATCGTGCTGGTACTCGCCTACAAAGAATGGGTGATTCCCTCCCGCGTCGTGCGTGGCGAAACGCTGGCGGCGCGCGAGATGGATTACGTGGAGGCTGCTCGCTCCCTCGGCGCATCCAGCATTTTCATCTTGCTGCGTGAAATCCTGCCCAACATCATCACCCCGGTCATCGTCGTTGCGACGCTGCGCATTGCGCAGGTGATCATCCTGGAGGCCAGCCTGTCATTCCTTGGGCTGGGCGTGCAACCACCCACGCCATCCTGGGGTGCCATGGTGGCAGATGGCCGCTCCTTCATGCTGGATGCATGGTGGGTCAGCACTTTTCCCGGCCTCGCGATCATGCTGCTGGTACTGGCGATCAACCTGGCCGGCCAGTCGCTGCGGCATGGATTTGATCCCAGGAGCACCACATGAAGACCGCACGCATCATCTGCCCCAACGGACATCTTGGTTTTGCGCCATTGAAGCCCGGCAGCTTCGAGCTGGGCGTCGCGGCAGGCCCCGACTTCATCGCCGCCGATTCCGGCAGCGACGATATCGGGCCGGGGCCATTGGGCGCCGATACCAGCACCAGCCCCCTGGCCTGGCAGACACAGGACCTCGAGGCCATGCTGCTGGCGTCCCGCCGCATCGGCGTGCCAATGCTGATCGGCTCGGCCGGCGACACGGGTGCGAACAGCCGTGTCGATCTCTACGTCCGGATCATTCGCGAGCTGGCGCAGAAGCACAAGCTGCCACGCTTCAGGCTTGGCTATTTCTACTCGGAAGTCGGCAAGGACTATCTGCGCGGCAAGATCCGCGCCGGAGATCCGATCGAAGGCCTGGATGGCCGCGCTGTGCTGACCGAGGATGAACTGGACGCCACCACGCGCATCGTCGCGATGGCCGGGGTGCATCCGTTCATGGCGCTGCTCGATCAGGGCGTGGATGTCATCATTGGCGGACGCAGCAGCGATGCCGCTATCTTTGCCTCCGCCGCGATGCACCGCGGCTATTCCGAAGCGCTCTCCTACTATCTGGGAAAGGTGCTGGAATGCGCCTCTTTCTGCGCCGAACCCTATGGCGCGAAAGAGACGGTGCTGGGCGAGATCGTCGATGATGGCGTGCATGTGACCGCCATGCATCCTGATCAGCGCTGTACGATCGCCTCGGTCGCCGGCCACGCCATGTACGAGCGGTCGAACCCGTATCACGAATACGTCGCCGGCGGGCTGCTCGACATGAGCGAGTGCCGCTACGAGCAGGTATCCGCCAAGACCACGCGCGTGACCGGCCCTCGCTTCATCCCGGCGCCGCGTGTGCGGGTGAAGCTGGAAGGCTCTGCCAAGATTGGCGAGCGTTATATCGGCATCGCCGCGATC
>DATJJM010000397.1:0-12019 GCA_035492535.1 Acetobacteraceae bacterium
ACATCGACCATCGTCGCCTGGCCCCGGGCGTCGAAATGAGTGAAGTCGGTCACGTGTCGCCCAGCAGAGCCCGGGTCGCCGCAGTGACATCGGGCTGGCGCATCAGCGTCTCGCCGACGAGGAAGCACTGCGAACCGGCGGCCAGTAGGCGCTTGACGTCGTCGTGGCTACGGATACCGCTCTCGGCGATCAGGAAGCGATCGGCCGGGACGTGCGGGGCGAGTTCCTCTGTGACCGCAAGGTCGGTGACCAAGGTCTTGAGATTGCGATTGTTGATGCCGATGAGCGACGTCTGGAGGCCGAGCGCACGGTCGAGTTCGCGTTGGTTGTGAACTTCGGCGAGGACGTCCATGTCGAGGTCACGGGCGAGCGTTTCGAGTTCGCGGGCCTCGGTGTCGGTCAGCGCGGCCATGATCAGCAGAATGCAGTCGGCGCCCATGGCACGGCTTTCGTAGACCTGCCATTCGTCCAGGATGAAGTCCTTGCGCAACACCGGGAGATCCACCGCGGCGCGTGCGGCTTTCAGGTGGTCGGGGCTGCCTTGGAAGTAGGGTGTGTCGGTCAGCACCGACAGGCATGTGGCGCCGCCGTCTCTGTAGGCCTGCGCCAGGGCTGGCGGGTCGAAGTCGGGCCGGATCAGGCCACCAGACGGCGACGCTTTCTTGATCTCGGCGATCAGGCCGTAACGGCCCTCGGCAACGGCCTGCTTGAGTGCCGAGCCGAAGCCGCGGGGGCCATCGCCGCGAGTGCCGATCCTGGAACGCAAGGTCTCCAGACTCGTCTTCGACTTGGCGAGCGCCACCTGAGCGCGGGTGTCGCTGCAAATGCGGCTGAGTATGTCGCTCGTGGCGATGTTGGCGGTATCCGGCATACGTCCTTCAGTCTTTCGATGTCGTCTCGCGCCGGAGTGTTTCCAACGCGGCGAGCGCGGCGCCCGAGGCGATCGAGCGGCTGGCGAGCGCGACCCCCTCACGAAGGTCGCCTGCGCGGGCGGCGACGATCAGCGCGGCGGCGGCGTTCAGCAACACCGTATCACGATATGGGCCGGTGGCGCCTTGCAATAAAGCCAGGAGGGTGGCGGCGTTCAGGGCGGCGTCGCCGCCTCGAATGGCCTCGATCGGGGCGCTCGGAAGGCCTGCGTCTTCGGGCGTGATGGTAAAGCGGCGGATGCCGCCGTTCTGCCAGGCGATGACGGTGTTCTCGCCGGCAACGGTGAGCTCGTCGAGACCCTGGCCGTGCACGATCCAGGCGGTCTCGGAGCCAAGGCGGCCCAAGGTTTCCGCCATCGGCTCAGCCCATTCCGGGGCGAAGACGCCGGTGAACTGGCGGCGCACCCGGGCCGGGTTCGCCAAGGGGCCGAGCAGGTTGAAGAGGGTGCGGGTGCCAAGCTCCACGCGTGGGCCGGCGGCGTGACGCATCGAGGGGTGGTGGCGGGGGGCGAACAGGAAGGCGCAGTTGGCGGCGCGAAGGATGTCCGAGAGGCGCTCCAGCGGGACGTCGACGTTGACGCCAAGTGCGGCCAACACATCCGCACCACCGGTGCGCGAGGAGAGGGCGCGGTTGCCATGCTTGGCGACCGGGACATCGCAGCCGGCGATGACAAAGGTGACGGCGGTGGAGACGTTGAGCGTGCCGGCGGCGTCGCCGCCGGTGCCGCAGACGTCGATTGCGTCAGGGGGCGCGGCGATGGCGGTCATGCGGGCGCGCATGGCGCGGACAGCGCCGGTGATCTCGGGGACAGTTTCACCGCGGACGCGCATCGCCATCAGGAGGGCGCCGATCTGGGCGGGGGTGGCCTCGCCGGACATGATGATGTCGAAGGCGTTCTCGGCTTCGTCGTCGGTGAGCTTCGCACCGGTGGCGAGGCGGGCCAGGACCGGCTTCAGGTTATTGGACATGTCAGGCAGCGCTGGCTGGGGCGAGCATGCGGCGCATCCTTGCCTTGTGGCGGGTGGTGGGTCAACGACCAGCAATCAGCGCCTGATCCGGGCTCGCGGTAGCAGCAGGATCTTGCCTATGTGCGCCGCTTGGTTTCATCAGCAGATGCATGTCAGAAGCCACGCGAGGAGCGATCAGTTCGCACGATGTTATTGACGGGTAGTCAGTGAGGACGCGATCGCTTCGCCGCTCTGCTTATCGTAATGACATTGCGTTACGCCGCCTTCGCCGGCTCGTTCGTGCCGCGCGCGATGGCGAGGAAGTTGGCGAGCAGGTCGTGGCCATGCAGACTGGCGATGCTCTCGGGATGGAACTGCACGCCGAAGATCGGCAGCGTGCGGTGGCGGAGGCCCATGACGAGGCCGTCCTCGGTCCAGGCGGTGGGCACCAGGACGTCGGGCATGGTGGCGCGATCGACGATCAGGCTGTGATAGCGCGTGGCGCTGAACGGGGAGGCGACGCCGCCGAAGATGTCGGTGGCGGCGTGGAAGATGCGGCTGACCTTGCCGTGCATCGGGACCGGGGCGCGTACGACGTTGCCGCCGAACGCCTGGCCGATCGCCTGATGACCGAGGCAGACGCCAAGGACCGGGATCCTGCCTGCCGCGGCGGCGATCAGGTCGAGACAGATGCCTGCCTCATTCGGCGTGCAGGGACCTGGGGAGAGCACGATTGCCTCAGGCGCGCGCGCCAGAACGTCGGCGACGGAGATCTTGTCGTTGCGCCAGACTTCGCAGCGCGCGCCGACATCGCCGAGGAAGTGGTACAGATTGAAGGTGAATGAGTCGTAGTTGTCGATGAGTGCTAGCATGGCGGACGCATCCTGGCGCCGTCGGTCTGCGCGGGTCAATCCTGCGTCCAGGCACCGCTGCAGCAGTTGGAGGGAGTCGCCCTCCGGGTCGTCGCGGTTCTGACCGGCGAAAGTCTTTCCGGAGCGCTAAGCGATGCTGGTGAGGCCGCCGGCGAGCTGTTCCAGCGCGGTGGGGCTGGTGATCACCACCTCACTCTGGGAGGCAAAGTCGATCAGCTGATCGGAGCGCAGGCGAGTCAGCGTACGGCTGACCGTCTCGATAGTCAGGCCAAGATAGTCGGCGATGTCGCCGCGGGTCATCGGCATGACGAACCGCCGGCGCGCTTCGCCGCAGGGCGCGCCCTGACGGCTTTGCAGCAAAAGGAAAGAAGCCAGCCGTTCGCGTGCGGTCTTGCGGCCGAGTAGCAGCATCTGCTCCTGAGCAGCGACCAGTTCGTTGGCGGCAACCTCGAGCAGGCGCTTTTCCATGAGAGGGAAGTCATCGAGCAGGGTGCGCAGCCTGGCGCGCGGGAAGCGGCAGCAGCGAAGCGGCTCGATCGCCTCGGCGCTGAAGGCGTACGTGTCGGAGACTGCGAGGCCGAGGAAGTGTCCCGTGCTGACGAAGCCCGTGATCTGCCGGCGGCCGTCGGGCAGCAATTTGAAAAGCTTGGCGGTGCCAGCTGTGACGTTGAAAAAGGCCCGCGCTGGCTCGCCTTCGTCGATGAAGGATTGGCCTGCCGGCACGTCGATGACCGTGGCGATAGCGGCGAGGCGACCCAATTCGACGTCAGGGACTGCGTTGCATACGCTGAGGTGCCGTGCGTCACATGTGGCGCATGGGTCGCGAGCGGCGGAATGCGCGAGCTTGGCAACCAAAACGGCGTCCTCCGAAGGGCAGTATTGCCCCGAGGAGTTAAAATTTGCCCCTGCGCGGGACGCATTGATCCAGATCAACGATTTGCGCTGGTGCTTTGGCGCACGCTTGAGGCCTCAAGAGCAGGGTGGGCGGCATGGTGGACTTTATCATCGAGACGCTCGCACGGGAGCAACTTCCGGCGGTTTATCCTTTGGTGCGGGAGGCTGTTCCCAGTCTGAGCCTCACGGCCTGGCTGCGCTTCGCCCGGCCGCTGACCGCGCCACGGCGGAGCGGTCAGAGCGGGATTGTGACGGCGCGACGCGGGGGCCGGTCGTTTCCGTGCGGGTTATTTTGCTACCGGGTGGACGTTGATCTGGCGCTTGGGAGGGTGCTGGTGGCAGACCACTTCGTCGCGTTGGATCTGTTGGATCCGGGCGCGGTGTTGGCGGCGTTGGTCGAGGATCTCGACGCGCTGGCGCACCGGCTGGAGTGCAAGGCGGTACGCAGTCTGGTTCATGGTGGAACGCGAGATGTCGCGGATAGCCTGGATGCGGCAGGGCACCGGCCTGAAGATGCGTCGCTGTTGCTGAAACGCTTGCCGCGGTGGCAGGGCGATGGTGGCTGTGTCGCTGTCGCCTGATCGGTGCGGCGGCCTGGGCTGATCGTTCAAACAGTCGATTGCGGCGCGGGGTAGGCGCGAGGTATTCGCCGGACACCACCGCAAGGAGCCCCGCGCATGTCGTCTACCGAGGCCAGGGCGTTGGCGTTCGCGACCTTGATCGGACGCGGGCCGCGGATGTGGCTGCGTGAACTGGGACCAGGGCTGATCACCGGGGCAGCCGACGATGACCCATCGGGCATTGTCACGTATTCACAAGCAGGGGCGGCGTTCGGCTACTCGCTGGGGTGGTCAGTCATCCTGACGCTGCCTTTCATGGTGGCTGTGCAAGAGATCAGTGCTCGGCTGGGGCGGGTGACCGGGCAGGGATTGGCGGCAGCCCTGAAGCGGCATTCGCCGCGTTGGGTGCTGGTGCTGATGGTCGGGCTCCTAGTGGTGGCCAACGTCATAAACCTCGGCGCGGATATCGGCGCGATGGCGGCGGTGACACAGTTACTGTTCGGTGGCCCGCAGGCACTTTACGCCCTTGCGGTGGCGGTGGTGTGCGCCAGTGCGGAGATCTGGCTGGCCTACAAGCGGTACGTGAAGGTCCTGAAGTGGCTGACGGTATCGCTGCTGTCTTATGTCGCGTTGCTGTTTGCGGCGCACGTTGATTGGCATGCAGCACTGGTGGGAGCGCTGGTGCCGGTGCTGTCGATGGATCGCGACGGGCTGACGACAGTGCTGGCGGTGCTGGGGACGACGATCAGCCCGTACCTGTTGTTCTGGCAGGCTGCGGAAGAGGCGGAGGACGAGCTGAACGAGCCTGATCCGCGTCCATTGCGCGAACATCCGGCAGATGCGCGGGTGCAGATGGAGCGGATCGGGGTGGATACCTGGTCGGGGATGGTGTTCTCCAACCTTGTGGCGCTGGCGATGGTTGTTGGCAGTGCAGCGACACTGCATGCGCATGGGGTGACAAACATCGCTAGCGCGGCGGATGCGGCCTCGGCGCTGCGGCCGATCGCGGGGCCGTTCGCGCAGATTCTCTTCGCGCTGGGCATCTTCGGGACAGGGCTGCTGGCGATCCCGACACTGGCCGGGTCGTCGGCGTATGCAGTTGGTGAGGCACTGAACTGGACCGTGGGATTGAGCCGGCGGGCGATCGAGGCGCGATCGTTCTATGCCTTCATCGCTGGAGCAACGCTGGTGGGAGCGGTGATCGTGGTCTCGCCAATCGATCCGATCCAGGCACTATTCTGGTAGGCGGTGATCAATGGGGCGGTGGCCGGTCCACTGATCGCAGCGATGACGGTCATGGCATTGCTGACCAGTGTCATGGGCGTGCTGGTGGTGCCGTTATGGCTGCGCGTGCTTGGCTGGGCGAGCGCGTTGTTGATGGTGGCGGGGACGGTGGGTTTGGCGGCGGTGTAGCTGGCGGCGATGCAGTGGCGATGAGGTGTGGTGGTGCCAATCGTGTCCAATTCGGTCGTGCCGATCCTGCGGGCCTTCGATATTCTGAAGGCGGACGAATTCTATCTGGGATTCCGTGGGTTCTCGGTGGATTGGGATCATCGGTTCGACGCGAATGCGCCATTATATCGGCAGGTGTCGCGGGGCGCGCTGTTGCTGCATCTGAGCGAACATCACGACGATGGCAGTCCTGGCGTTCGGGTGCGGGTGATGATGGAGGGGATCGAGGCATTTCATCGCGAGATCAGCGCGAAGGGCTATCGATATATGCCGCGATGGTCGGCCACGGCGGGTGCGACGAGCAGGCTAGTCGTAGGTGGCCAGGCGGACGTTCGCGTATTTCAGGAAGCCTTCCGGATCCTTGTCTCCGGTGGGCGGATGGCCGTAGCCGATGGGCGCGACGGTGACGTGCTCCAGCTTGCCGTCGCGATCGAGGACACGCTTCAGTGCATCGGTGGGTCGACGTCCTCGAAGATCAGATCAGCGCGACGGAAACGCCCGCGCGGTGCAGGTGGGCGCGTGCGAATGTGAGGCCATGGGACCGCGCGGGGCCGCTGGATTCGTGTAGGCGGCAGGGTTGCCGTTCCGATGGTACAGATCGGACGTCCAATCCCACCAGGGCAGCGACACGTCCGGCGTTATGTCACGCAGTGACATCTCGAGCATGCAGAGATTGTCGCGGTGCCAGGGAAGGAACAGCGGCGAGCCTGGCTTCTTCCATACCCTCTCATTATGGCGGCCTCCGTGAAGTGGATCACAGAAGTTCCATAAGCAACTGTATTATGGTCTTGACTCGCACTGTCACACGTCCCGAACGGCAAGCGCGGCACGGGGGGAAGACGAAAATGCGTAAAATCCTTTATGCAACTTTTCTCGCCATGATAGCGCCAGGCGAGGCATGGGCCGCTGAGGTGTTGCCACCGACGGCGTTCATACCCTACCCGGACTGGATTGTCTTTTGCCTGGCTCTCGGGTTCACTGCTTGGTGGTCTCTCCAGGCTTTCGACCGTCCGGTCCTCGACCTCGGCGGCGTTCCGACGTTTCCCAGGTACATGACCAGGAGCGGACAGTTCAGGTGGGCCAAAGGGCTGTTTGTCGTTGCCTGTCTCCTGATCTACGTGCTGCTTGTGTACTATCACAAAGATCTGCCGGAATTCATCAAGGCAGTGAAGCCCGACTGGGCAGAGCCTCTGAGTGCGGTCATCAGTCAGAAGGATCCCAGTTACCTCGTTGCGGTTGTTATCGCATCAGCCTGTTTTCTGAGCCTGCTGCACATCGAGGCGCGATGGAACTTTCTGATGCTGTTGCGCGACATATGCTACTCGTGGGCGTCTATCCCTTATCTGGCCAAGCGCATCAGCAACCTGGTGACCGACAGCCTTACGGTCCCGGACGAGTTCGCTCGGTCTCTCCCCGATGAGAAGAAGGACTGGCATATCGGCAGGGCGGATTTCCAGAAGAACCGCGAGAGCATGGATCGGTCATGGGCCGAACTATGTTATCTGCAGTGGTGGATATCGGAGCGGCGCCAGCAGGATAGCGGGACAACGTTTTTTGCCGAGACGTCTTTTGCGTGGAAAGAGGTGACTGACGATTTCCGCACACTGCGGTTGGCTATCGTCGCCCTGAAGCAGGGATTGGCTGCCGAAGACCACGATTCAGCAGAGACGATGGACAAGATCGCGGAGCATCGAGGCAAGCTTGGCCGCCTGATTGCCTGCTACCTCATATACATGAATTCGACCCGTGAGGGCTTGCACCAGGCGGCATCCCGGCTCGGCATCAACCTTGCAGCAAAGGCCTGCGACAATCCCTTGCGGTATTCGGCCATTTATCTGGTGTCGCTTGTCATGGGAGTGTGTGCCGGCGTGTATCTTTCCGCGGTGGCTTATGACCTGATCGTCGGCAGTCCCGCAGGGAGTGCCTTTCTGGCCCAGGACTTTCATGATGTTCAGATGTGGATATATTTGGCGTTTGGTGATTATGGCGTGCCGATCCTGGGTATCCTGACGCTTCGCTATCTGTACTGGCTGAATAATCCTGTCCGCGGCTATTCGATCATGGTCGCTTACGCGTGGGTCTTCGTGATCTCAGCGGCATTATCCACTATCGGCCTAAGTATCATGGCTGAGCTCGTTGGAAGCAGCGCAGCAACCTCGTTGAGTTTCCCGGCGCTCTGCCAACGCGAGGCAACCTGGTCGATTGGCCCGGCTTTGATATGTGTCTACATCAACCACTACCTGGACCGGCAGATCGATTACACGCGGCCGGACATCGGCCGAGGCTCAGGCGAGGAAAAGGCATGGCGTGCTGGCTATGCGCTGCTATTCACGCTGCTCGTTGTAGCGACAGCCTTGCCGTTGGTGGGGACGATCCGTGCACCGTCCGACGCGTCGTGGGAGCTGAATAAGTTGCGTTTCGTAGCGATGGGCACGGTGTTCTGCGTCAGCCTCGTGCTGGCACTGGTCGCACAATTCGCACTGAGCAAGGCGAGACTGATGCCGCAGTCGGACGGAGACAGGCAGATGACGCCTGTCCGCGCCGGTGAACCGGCCGGGCAGGTTCCGGCTTAGTAGCAGTTGCGACGCGGGGGGCGGCATCACCGGGATTGCTCCGCGCACAATGACACGACAGCTGATAAACGCAGCCACTTCAGCGTACGTTATGGTCATGCCTTTCTGTCAACCGCGCAGCGCTTTCCGTCTTGAGCTGGCCGCAGGCGGCGAGGATGTCGCGGCCTCTCGGGTTGCGGACGGGCGAGGCGAAGCCGGCGTCCATCACAATCCTGGCGAATCGGTCGATGGCGTTGTTGCTGGAGGTCTCGAAGGGGCTGCCGGGCCATGGGTTGAAGGGGATCAGATTCACCTTGGCGGGGATGCCGGCAATCAGGCGCACGAGTTCGCGCGCATCGGCCTGGGAGTCGTTCACGCCTTTCAGCATGACATATTCGAATGTGATGCGGCGTGCATTGGAGGCGCCGGGATAGCGGCGGCAGGCGGCGATCAGTTCGGCGATCGGATATTTGCGGTTGAGGGGAACGAGTTCATCGCGCAGGTCGTCGCGGACGGCGTGCAGCGAGACCGCGAGGTTGACGCCAAGTTCGGTGCCGGCGCGGTCCATCATAGGGACCACACCTGATGTGGACAGCGTGATTCGGCGGCGGGACAGCGCGATGCCTTCGCCGTCCATTGTGATGGTCATCGCCCTTGCCACATTGGCGTAGTTGTAGAGCGGTTCGCCCATGCCCATGAGGACAATGGTGGAGAGCAGGCGGGGTGATTCGCCGGTCGGTGAAGGCCATTCGCCATAGGCGTCGCGAGCGGCCATGAACTGGCCGACGATCTCTGCTGCGCCGAGGTTGCGGGTGAGGCGCTGCGTGCCGGTGTGACAGAAGCGGCAGGACAGCGTGCAACCGACCTGAGAGGAGATGCAGACGGCGCCCCGGTCTTCCTGGCGGTCCGGGATGTAGACGGTTTCCGCTTCCTGGCCGTCGCGGAAGCGGAACAGGAACTTGCGGGTTTCGTCCTCGCTGGTCTGGACGACCGCTGCTTCTGGGCGGCCGATGATGAAGCGGTCCGACAACTTCTGCTGGAGCGGGCGGGCGATGGAGGACATGCGAGAGAAGTCGGTCTCACCGCGATGGTAAATCCAATGCCAGAGCTGCTTGGCGCGGAACGGAGCCTCGCCGATGTCGGCCAGTTCCCGGGTCAGTTCGGCGCGTGACAGGCCGACGAGGTCTCGGCGGCCGTCGGAAAGCTGGGTTGGCGGCGGATCGAACAGTGCGGACTTGGCGAGGATGCGGTCGCGCTCGGTCGCTGTGAGCGTCGCCGTATCGCTGGTGGTTTCGTGCATGGGTGGAGAAATATGGCGGGATGGCGAGCAGGACAAGCAGGTTGGGTCATTTACTGCTTCTGGGCGGCAGGCGTTGGAGTCCCACTCTGGAAGCTCTGAATGGTCCACTCATAGGCTGCGGCGGTCGTGCGGAAGTTGCCCAGCCGAGCAGAAGCCAGATCGAGGATATCGACGATCACGACCGTCCACACGATACCCAACAAGGCTGCAATGATTCTCAGGCGTGGGCCTCTGAGCGCCTGCTGGTAGCCCAGCAAGGCCATGGCCAACATGGACAGTCCGATCAGCAGCCAGAATAGCTGCGACGGCAGGCGAAATTCGAAGGCGAAGCGCTCGGCCGTGGTCATGTCGAAGACGTCGTTGAGCGCGACCATCAGCGAGTTGGTCACAGGGTTCGGCTGCTCATGCACGATCGCGGATACATCCGCCCAGATCGATGATTGCAGCGCACTGGTCTGTTGGTTGAGATCATCGATATGGCTGACAGCGTAGTCGGCCGTTACGAAGGTTCGCCTGACCTCCGCGTATTTCTCGAGCAGCTGTGCGATTTCGTCGCCGCGGGGCTGGCCGATTGCCTTCGCTCGTAGCCATGCCGTGCCGATCGCGTTCGCCTCGGCTAGCGTGCCGGAGCGCCGTTCGCCGAAGCGTTCATTGGCGAAGGACAAGGTGAGGGCAAGCACGAATGCGAGCAAGGCGAGGACACCGCCGACGAGAAGACCCACACCTTCGCGCTCGCCAGGGTCTTCAGTTTGCTTAGCGCGCCGGCGGCCGATGAAAAAGCCGATCTCATGGCTCGCGGCCTGAGCGAGAAAGAGAATGGAGCCGAAGGCGTAGATGCTCCAGACGGCAACTTCGGCGAGGAGCATCATTATTGGTATTCTCCCGGTGGCAGCTTGTCAGACCGGCGGTTATTTGGCGGGGCAGGCCTTGCTGATCGCGGCGTAGGCGGCGGAAAAGCCGCGCAGGCTGAAGTTATCGACGACGACCTGGCCTTCGCGGGTGCCGGGCGAGCGCATGATGGCGACCTCGCCCTTCTGGAAGGCGGCAACGGTGGCCTTGCCGTCACGGGCGAAGGCGTCGCTGCCCGAGGTGTAGAAGTCGAGCCCGGCAGTGCCGACTTGCATGGTTGGCGCGGCACCCTTTGGGAAGGCGTAGCCGGCGGTAACTGCAACGGCGTCTCGGCCGGTGGCGCGTTCCGTGACCGTGAGGATCACCTGGCCGCGGTTGGGAAGCGCTGGGGCCGAATTTTTTGCCGGGACGAAGGCGTAGCAGATCGTGGCGCCAGTTTCCTGGTGGGTCGCGGCGATCCAGTCGTCAAATTTGCCGAGCTCTTTTGGGGCTGGCGCACCTTTCGTCTCCGGCTTGTGGGCGGCCGTCTGAGCGAGGGCAGGAGGTGCGAGAAGGAGAGCCAGAACGACGAGGATGATGCGCATGCGCACACAGATACGGTGGCGCGGGGAAGCGAACAAGCGCGTTAGCGCGTCCTGTCGCAGGCGCAACGGCGGAATGGCGCGCCGGACAGGCTGTGAGTGGCGGCGCCTACTGGTACGGGTCGGGCGGGAAGAGCCAGACGCCGGGCGAGGCGGCGGTGTGGGTGCCGAACAGTGCGGTGCTGCCCTGGGTGTCGGAGGTGGAGGGGAGCCCGGGCGCGGTCGGCCCGCCGCCGGGACTGGCCGCGCGGGAAGCAGAGGTGCCCCAGTAGTCGGGGTAGGTATAGCCCGCCGTCTGGGAGACCGGCGGCGTGCATGCGGTGAGGGCAATCGCCGCGGCTATTGGTATGAGGCGGATGGGCATGATGGCAGTTCCGGCGCATTTGATGTGGGTGACGGCTTTGCCGGAAGAGGTGGGTGATTTGATTGCTGATAAGCGGCGCCCTGGGGATGAAACTGCAGTGGCGATAGCGGAGGTATGCGTGCTTGAGCGACGTGTCATTATGGACTAGAAGCCGCGGTCTGGCTGCGGTCCCCTTCGTCTAGTGGCCCAGGACACCGCCCTCTCACGGCGGCAACACGGGTTCGAATCCCGTAGGGGACGCCAAGCGATTTCAATGACATAGCCCCCAATTCGGCCGGTCCTTCACCGAACGTCTCCCAAAATTTCTCCCATATCGCGTGCTGTGGGGCACAGTGGTTCTTGTATTGTTTCCTGGCGTCCTCTACCGTCTCGGGATGTTCGATCCGCCTCCTTTTGAGCCGGCCGCTCCCGAGGAAATCGAGACTGCACTGACCGAAGCGATCCGCTCATCTGCCGGTGGCCAGATGACCCGCAGCGCCGAGGTGTTCCTTGCCGGTATCTGCGCCAAACATCTCACGGACAGTCTGCTGCTGGCGGGTTTCGTGTTCATGCGCCGTGCCGACTGACAGCAGCGACTATGGCAGCTGCCAACGCCTCCGCCCGTGGCCAGCGACACGCAATTCTTGCCTCGCCGCTTGCCGAGCTGACTGGCTTCGTCCTGGTCGTGGATTGTCGCGGTGCTCGATGCGGAGGCGAGCGCGGTAGAGCTTTCCGAGGG
>DATJJM010000398.1:0-7786 GCA_035492535.1 Acetobacteraceae bacterium
GGCGCGGCTCGCGCTGCATCCGCTGATCACCAACATCCAGACCTCCTGGGTGAAGATGGGACCGGACGGCGCCGCGCTGTGCCTGAATGCCGGCGCCAACGACCTCGGCGGCACGCTGATGAACGAGAGCATCTCCCGCGCGGCCGGCACCCAGCACGGCCAGGAATTCCCGCCCGAGGCGATGGAGACGCTGATCGGCTCGATCGGCCGCATCCCCCTGCAGCGCACCACGCTCTACAGCCCCACCTCGCAGGAACGGCGCGTCGCCTCCTTCGATGCCCCCGAGCTGGAACCTGTGGTGCAGACGCCCCCGACCCGTCACGCCGTGTCAGTGCGGGCGTAGCAACAGGTAGGCCCGCGTCGCCATCTGCGGCGTGGCGGAAAGGAACGCCGCCACGTCTTCCGGCTGATCGATGTCCAGCCCGATGCCCGGCAGCTTCACGATCGTCGGCTCGATCCCAAGGCCACGTGCCGTCGCGAGATGCGGAAAGTAGCTGTTGTCGCCGAACCGGAACGGCATCGCCAGCGGCGGCGAGCACAGCATGGCATTGGATCCAAGATCATCGCGCGCCGGCACGATGGTCAGCGACGGCGCCGGCTTCCGCGCCTCCACCACCGCCGCAATCTCCGCCGCCGTGACGCGCGGTATATCGCCAGGCAGCGTCAGCATGTCGTGCCCCTCGGCGGCGAGGATGCGCGCCATCGCCGTCACCGCTCCGGTGTGCCCGGTCCGCGCATCATCCGTCACCACGCGCGCGCCATAACGCTTCGCCAGCTCAGTCGCGCGCGGATCGAGCGTGTTCACCATGATGCCGCCCAGCGGTGCCTCGGCCAGCGCCGACAGCACATCCTCCAGCATCGCCATCGCCATCGCTTCCCGCTGCTCCGGCGTCAGCAATGGCGCAAGACGCTGCTTCGCGCCGGCGAACTCCTTCACCGGCACCGCCGCCCATACTGTCATGCGCGGTCCGTCATCGGCGAATAACGCGCGCCGCGCCAAGCACCGTGCGCGCCAGGGCCTCACGATCTTCCAGCGTGGACATCAGCGTCTGCGCCAGCGTCACCTTCGCCGCGATACCCGCAACCTGATCCATGTCAGCGAAGTCGCACACATACCCGTCGATCAGATCGCCATACCGCCGCGCCACGCCACCAGCGCTCGGCGTCATGCCCAGCTCGCCCATCATCTTCGCGGTCGGCCCCTTGATCGCCCGCCCGCCGATCAGCGGCGACACCGCGATCACCGGCGCCGCGCAATCCGCCAGCGCCGCCCGCACACCCGGCACCGCGAAGATCGGCTCGATGCTGATGAACGGATTGGACGGGCAGATCACCACCGCCTTCAACGCCGGATCGCTCAGCGCCGCCAGGAAGTCGGGCTGCGCGCGTGCCGTCGAGGCACCATGAAACGCCAGCTCATGCACCACCGGCTCACACCGCCGCCGCACGAAATACTCCTGGAAATCGATCCAGCCCTCATCGGTGCGCACCCGCGTCCGCACCGGATCATCGCTCATCGGCAGCACCCGCGGCGCCACACCCAGCCGCGCGCACAGATCCGCGGTCACCGCTGTCAGCGTCTCGCCGGCGCGCAGGCGGCGCGTCCGCTCCACATGCACCGCCAGGTCGCGATCGCCCAGCCGGAACCACGTCTCGCCGCCCAGCGTCCCCAGCGTCTCCATGAACGACCAGGTCTCGTCCGCGCGCCCCCAGCCCACCTCGCGGTTGGCAACTCCGGCCAGCGTATAGGCAACCGTGTCTATATCCGGCGATATGCTGAGGCCCAGGTGCTCGAAGTCGTCGCCGGTGTTGCACACCACCAGCAGCTCCTCCGCCGGCAGCACGCGGCTCAAACCCAACGCCAGCTTGGCGCCGCCAACGCCACCCGACAGCGCGACCACGGTCATCGGAACAGATCCTCCTCGAGGGGCCGCACCAGCTCCGCCGCCGGCGCAATGGGTGCCGTCCAGTCCAGTCCGCGCACCAGCACCACAGGCTGGGCCTCCGCCGCCTGGCCCTGCAGCAGGGACGCCGCGGCGGCGATCTCGTCGGCAAAGCCGATGATGCTGACCTCCAGCGTGCGCCCGAACAAATCGGGCTGCCCGCGCAGATCGATCAGGCTCGGCAAGCCGGCCGCGCCGATGGCAATGCCGCACGTGCCACGCCGCCACGCACGCCCAAAGCTGTCGCTGATCACCACGCCCACCGCCACGCCATAATGCTGTTGCAGCTTCGCGCGCAGCGCTTCAGCCGAGGCATCCGGATCGCGCGGCAGCAGCAGCACGCGGTGCACGCCATCCGCCGGTGCGACATTCGATTGGTCCACACCGGCATTGGCCATCACGAACCCCAGCCGGTGCTGCACGATGATCAGGTTCGGGCGCGAGCGCACCACGCGCGTGGACTCGCCCAGGATCACCTCGACGATACGCGGGTCCTTGCCCGTCTCAGCTCCAAGCTTCACCGCCGCCGCCGATGGCGTCACACCAGCGAGATCAACGACGCGCCCCTCGGCCTTCGACACGATCTTCTGCGCCACCACCACAACGTCGCCCGCGCGCAGTTCCCGATGCCCCAGCGCCGCGATGATCAGCGCGGCCAGGTCATCGCCTTCGCGCACCATCGGCACGCCGCGCAGAGCAAACAGTTCCAGTCCGGAGCTCATGGCCGCACCCCTGTCATTGCGAGCGCAGCGACGCAATCTCGATGATGGTGTGCACGCTCAATCAAACTGCCGGCGCAGCTTCGGCAGCACCTGCTCGCCATAGAGCTTCAGGAACCGCTCCTGATCCGGTCCCGGCGCATGGAACACCAGATGCCGGAAGCCCATCTCCACGTATGGCCGGATCTTCTCGATATGCTCATCGGGGTCCGACGACACGATCCAGCGGCTGGCCGCTCGTTCCACCGGCAGCGCATCGGCGAGCTTCTCCATCTGCAGCGGATCCTCCACCGACGCCTTCTCTTCCGGCGTCAGCGCCAGTGCCGCCCAATGCCGTGTATCCTCCAGCGCCCGCGCACGATCAGTATCAAATGAAACCTTCATCTCGATCATCCGGTCGTAATTCGCCGGCGGCTTCGATGCGAGCTTCAGTCCCTCTTCCACATTCGGCAGCAGCGTTTCGGTGTACAGCTTCCACGCCTTGCCCGAGGTGCAGATGAACCCCTGCCCCGACCGCCCCGCATACTTCGCCACCCCCGGCCCGGCCGCCGCGACATAAATAGGAACCGGCGTGGAAGGCTTGTCGTAGATCGTCGCACTCTCGGTCTGGTAGTACTCGCCCTCGAACGTCACCCGATCTTCCGACCATAGCTTGCGGATCAACTGGCACGCTTCGCGCAGCCGGGCAAACCGCTCTTTCGTCTCCGGCCACTTCATGCGGGTGGACGGCACTTCGTTCAGCGCCTCGCCCGTCCCCACGCCCAGGACCACGCGCCCAGGGAACATCGATCCCAGCGTCCCGAAAGCCTGCGCCACGATCGACGGGTGATAGCGGAACGTCGGCGTCAGCACGCTGGTGCCCATGACGATACGCTGCGTCGATGCCCCCAGCGCGCCCAGCCACACCAGCGCATTGGGCGCATGCCCATCGGTGTGCTTCCACGGCTGGAAATGGTCGCTGACGAACACCGAGTCGAATCCGCTCTGCTCCGCCAGCACGGAAAATGCCAGCAGCTTGGACGGAGCGAACTGTTCGGCCGACGCTTTGTATCCCAGCTTGAGCACGACAAGTCTCCTGTTGTTGGGCGGAAGCTACAGCCGGCCCCCAGAGGCATCAACCAGCGGAGGCATCAACCAGCGGCGGCATCAACCAGCTGGACCAGCTCGCGCCGGACCCCGACAGCATCGGCAACCGGCCCCGACCACGAAATCCGCGTCACGCGCTCGCCGGCGGCAAGGTCGCAGCCATCGACATCCACCGCGACCATCCGCCACGGCTCTGCCGAACCGGCAATGGCGGCAAGCGCATCCGCATGATCGGTATTGCAGTGGGATATGATGCTCGCCTCAGCCGCGGCAATCGCCGCCACGCCGTTCGGATCGGGCGTCAGGTCGGCCACGTGCAGCCGCGCCGCGCGCGCAAACCCGCCGACGTAAAGCCCACCGAGCGGCCGGACGCGCCACAGCGCGAAGTCCCCGAAATCGGCATACAGCGATGCATAGGGATGGATGGCGAGATAGCGCGCCTTCAGTGCTGCGTCGGCAACCACCTCGGCCAGGCCTGTCACGGAACACCGCGGCGCGGTCTGCGGGTTGGCGCCCTCCGCAGGTCCGGCGACCAGCACTGAACAGCGCGGCTCAGCCCGCAGATGCCGCGTGTGCTCGGACAGGTCCGACAGCAGCAACAGCAGCGACAGGTCCGGCGCACAGGCCGGCGTGACCAGCGACGCGAACGGCTGGCCTTGCAGCGACGTCGCCAGCGTGCCGCCGCGCGCCGAGCGCAGCAGCTTTCGCGCCTCCCAGGCCGGGTCGCTATCCGCCACGGCGACCCAGCAAGGCGCTCGTCGCCACCACCTCGGGCAGTATTCCGTCCATCGCCAGAGGCCGCATTGCCACCTCGATCTCCTCGGCCAGCCTCGGCGCCGCATCGCCCAGCCGGTCCGGCGCCGTGCTGGACCGGGAGAGAGCCCGATCGACAAGCTGCTGCACCGACACCGTCCGCCGCTCGATCACCGAGACCTGCTCCACCGCATTGAACGCCGAGTCCAGCAGGAACGCCTCATGCCGCACCCACTCCGGCCCCCGATGCCGGACATGGTTCGTATCTGCCGAGGCATAGCGCCGCACTACCGCGCGATACTCCGTGCTCCAGCCATTTTCCGGCAAATCCAGCATCGTGCTGTCGAACAGCGCCACCGCCCCGCCCGGCTCGATCATCGCATCCAGCCGCCGCAGCGTCTCGGCCCGGTCCATCCAGTGGAACGACCGCCCCATCGTCACCAGCCGGAATCGCCCCCACGCAGGCGACAGGTCGAACGAGCTTCCCTGCCGGAACACGATCCGCCCACCCCCGCCATACTCCGCCTCCGCGATCCGCAGCATCTCCGGCTCCGGATCGACCGCCAGCACCTCGCCCACCAGCGGCTCGAACGCACCCGCCAGCATCCCCGGTCCGCAGCCCAGGTCCAGCACGCGGTCCTTCGCTGCCAGTCCTACCCCCCGCGCCACCAGCTCGATCAGCCGTGGCGCATAGGCCGGCCGGCCCGCCAGATAGTGCCTGGCCGCGGTGCGAAACCGATGGGGCTCAAATTCCACGCTCACCGCCATGATTTGTTCACCCCTCGTCCGCAAAGCGCCACAATCCGGTGCCACGTTTGCCGTGGAATTGGCCGGACGGAGACCCACCATGACCGTACCCCCGAGGGACCCCTCGATGAAACAGACCATCGCCCTGGTCGACGACGATCGGAACATCCTCACCAGCGTGCAGATGACGCTGGAGCAGGAAGGTTTCCAGGTCCGCACCTACACCGACGGTGAAAGCGCCCTGCAGGCCCTGAACGCCAAGCCGGTCGATCTCGCCGTGCTCGACATCAAGATGCCCCGTATGGACGGGATGGAACTGCTCCAGCGCCTGCGCCAGCGCAGCTCCATGCCGGTGATCTTCCTCACCTCCAAGGATGAGGAAGTGGATGAGCTGATGGGCCTCCGCCTCGGTGCCGACGACTACATCACCAAGCCATTCTCCCAGCGCCTGCTGATCGAGCGCATCCGCGCTCTCCTCCGCCGCAACGAGGCCGGCCGGGCCGAGGGCTCCGGCGCCGCGCCCGGCGGGGTGATGGTGCGCGGCGAACTCACCCTGGATGAGACCAAGCACCAGTGCATCTGGCAGGGCCAGGACATCCAACTCACGGTAACTGAATTTCTGTTGGTGAAGGCGCTCGCGGCGCGGCCGGGCATGGTAAAGAGCCGTGACCAGCTCATCGACGCGGCATATGGCGAGAACATCTATGTCGATGACCGGACTATCGATAGCCACGTCAAGCGTATCCGTAAGAAGTTCCGTACGGTGGACGACAACTTCAACCATATCGAGACGCTCTACGGGATCGGCTACCGCTACAAGGAGCACTAAGCTGCCCGACGGCCTCGCCCTCTCCGCGCTTGCCCCACCTGCCGTTTCGCCCCAGCAGCGGCGGTTCCATGTGCGTTGGGTCTCGCCGCTCCTGCGCCGCATCCTGCTCGTCAACGCCCTGCCGCTCGCGCTGTTGGTGGCAGCGCTGCTGTATCTCGATCAATACCAGAACGGACTGCTCGAGGCCGAGGTCTCCGCACTGCGCGAGCAGGCGCGTATCTACGCCGGTGCCCTTGGCGAAAGCGCCGTCCGCATCACCGAGCCGGATAACCCGAAACTCGTGCCTGACATCGCGCGTCCGCTGCTGCACCGGCTGACCGATCCGGCCCCCGGTGCGCAGGCCAAGCTCTATGCGCCGGACGGCACGATGGTCGCCGACTCACGCGTGCATGAAGGCCCGAGCGGCGCCGTCAGCACGGAGCCGTTGCCGGCGGCCCAGGAGCATGGGCCGATCGTCGGTGCAGTCGGCTGGCTATACGACAAGGTGATGTCGGTGCTGCCGCACGAAACGCCGAACCTCGTCACGGTCGATTCGACACCGGGTGCCGGCGGACCGGAATGGCAGCCAAACGTCAAGGAAGAGCTCAGCGTCAGCAGTTCCGGCCAGAGCCGCGAGATGCCTCCCTACATCCGGCGTACCAAGGACGACCAGTTGCTGGTCACCGTGGCCGAGCCTGTCGAGCGCGATCATCACACCGTTGGCATCATCCTGCTGACCCGCGATGCGCGCGAAGTCGATTCCAGCCTGTTCATTGTGCGCGTTTCAATCCTTGGGTTGTTCGGGCTGGCTCTCGCGCTGACGGTGTTGCTGTCCTGGTACCTGTCGCTGACGATCGCGCGGCCGATCCTGCGCCTGGCCGGTGTTGCGGCGGAGATGCGCGAGGGCCACGGCCGCGCCGGAACCGTACCGGCCGCTTTGCTCCAGCGATACGATGAGATCGGCACGCTTGCCACGGCTCTGGCGGATTCGACACAGGCGCTGTTCGCCCGCATGGATGCGATCGAGCGGTTCGCCGCCGATGTTGCGCACGAGATCAAGAACCCTCTGTCCTCCATCCGCAGCGCGATCGAGACGTTGCGTCGTGTCGAGGATCCGGAGCGCCAACGCCAGTTGCTGACGATCATCCAGCAGGACGTGACCCGGCTGGACCGTTTGATCAGCGATGTCAGCGACGCGTCGCGGCTCGATGCGGAGCTATCGCGCATGACCGCGGAACGCGTCGATATCGCGCCGATCCTGCAGACACTGCGCGATCTCGATGAGGCGACGCGCGATTCAGAGAACGACCCAATGCTGGTTGTCGAAGCGCCGTCCAGCCTGATGGTATGGGCTGTCGAGGATCGGCTGGTGCAGGTGCTCCGCAATCTGATCGCCAATGCCCAATCATTCAGCCCGCCACGCGGCCGCATCGCACTGAGCGCCAGCGATGCCGGCGCCATGGTGGAGATCAGCGTCGAGGACGACGGGCCTGGGATTCCGGAAGGCAACCTGGAACATGTGTTCGAGCGCTTCTATTCAGAGCGGCCGAAGGGCGAGAAATTCGGCCAGCACTCGGGGCTAGGCTTGTCGATCAGCCGGCAGATCATCGAAGCGCTGCGCGGCCAGATTCTGGCTGAGAACCGCAAGGGGATCGGCAACCGCATCCTGGGCGCGCGCTTCGTTGTCCGACTGCCGAAGGCGTAGCGGTCGTATATACGCGTTGGCTTGC
>DATJJM010000399.1:0-15336 GCA_035492535.1 Acetobacteraceae bacterium
AGGGGCGCTTCGCGGTGACCAAGACGGTCAGCGACGAATACGTGTTCCGGGTGCCCTCGCTGCGCAACATCGCGCTGACCGCGCCCTATTTCCACACGGGCAAGGTGTGGGATCTTCGCCAGGCCGTCGCGATCATGGGCAACAGCCAGCTCGGCGCGAAGCTGAGCGACGAGGAGGTCGGCAAGATCGAGGCTTTCCTCGGGGCTCTGACCGGCGACCAGCCGAAGGTCGCGCTGCCGCTCCTGCCGCCCAGCGTGGCAACCACCCCGCGGCCCAAGCCGTAACCTGCACGAAGAGGATGCTCGCGCGGTCGTGAAATCCAGCCGCTACCACTGGGTGGTCCGCTACGCGCACTGGCTGACCGTGCTCGCCATCGTGCTGGCCTGCGTGCTGGTGGACCTTGTCGATGACGGGGGCTCCGAAGGGAACTCCCCGCCCTCGCTGATGCTGCAGGGCCATTACCTGGCAGGGCTGGCGGTACTGGCACTGCTGCTGCCGCGGATCCTCGCGCGGCTCACCACCCCGGTACCGCCGATCGTGCCGGCGGCGAAGACCGTCATCGCCTTCGCCGCACACGGCCTGCACAATGCCGCAGCCACCGGCAAGGTCGTGGTGGACGTGGCCGTCTGAAGCAGCGAAGGCGGCGCGCAAGCAGCGCCTTCGTCATGGTTCGCGATCGAATGCCGCATCGCCAGCCGCCCGGCCGCCAGCTCGGCATCGAGGTGCGCGGATTCGTCGGATGGGCCGCGGCAACCTCACGTCTGAACCGATGATGGCGCACCGCCCCACGGCTCCGGGGCAGCAGGGCGGGCCGTGGGTCAGGCTTCTGAGCGTGTGGGGATTTTCGCTTGGCCGGGCTCGGCCTGGGCTCTGACCGGGTGCGCCTACGGGGCCGAGAGAAACCGATGCACTCCGGCAAAGACAAAGGTATTGCCATGAGACATTTGTCTCATTAGGATAATTACCTCCCACAACGAGAGCCTCTCCCATGCCACTGACCGCAATGCAGATGGACCGCAAGATCGACGAACACTTCGGCTTCGAATCCCGCGACGATGTCGAGGGCGTCCTTGCAACGCTCGCCGAAGATGTCGAGCACGATATTGTCGGCCACCCGTCCGGACCGACCCGTGGGCGGGAGTCCGCCCGGTCGTTCTACCAGGGCCTGTTTGCCGACCTGTCTGACAGCCATGTGCAGTCGCTGCGCCGGCTGTACGGTCCCGACTTCCTGGTCGACGAGTCCCTCTGGCGCGGCCGCGCACCCGGCCGGCCATTCGGGATCGAGGGCCGCAACCGCCCGCTCGAGTTCCGCCTGCTGCACGTCGTCGAGTTCAACGAGCAGGGCGACATCCGCCGCGAGAACGTGTGGCTGGACGTCGCAGCCATCCTTCGCCAGCTGCCGCAGGATTGAGGCGATGGCATCCGATGCCACCGGCCGCGCGAACCAGCGCCGGCGCACCCGCAAGGACCTGCTCGAGGCCACCACGCGGCTGGTCAGACAGGGGCACCAGCCGAGCCTGGAGGAGATTGCCGCGGAGGCCATGGTTTCCCGCGCGACCGCCTACCGCTATTTCCCAAAGCTCGATGCCCTGCTTCTTGAAGCCGCGCTGGACGTCGCCATCCCGAACGCGGAGACGGTGCTGGCGGATGCGCCGCCGGATGATCCGGTGGCGCGTCTGGTCTGCATCGACGAAGCGCTGCATGCCATGATCCTGGACAACGAGGCGCAGTTGCGCATGATGCTCGCGCAGTCGCTGCGGCGCGCCAGCGCGAGCGACGATGAGGATGTGCCCGCGCGACAGAACCGCCGTTCGCCGCTGATCGACGCGGCGCTCGCCCCGACGCGCCGGCAGTTCCGACCCTCGGCGCTCAAGCTCCTGTCACAGGCGCTGGCACTGGTGGTGGGCACCGAGGCCATGGTGGTGTTCAAGGATGTGCTGCAGCTTGAGGAGGCCGAAGCGCGCAGAGTGAAGCGATGGGCGATCCGCGCCCTGGTGGAGGCGGCGCGCAAGCCGGCGCACATCAAAGGGGACGGCGGGCTCTGACCCGGTTGGCTCCTCGGAAAAAGGAAGGCCCGGTGCCTGAGGTGGCTCGCCCCATGCACCGGGCCGGGTGGTCACCCTGTTGCGTGTCGTGCCGGATCTTTCGAGCATGGCGGGCGCCGGCTCGATCGAAGCAGGCGAACTAGGCGACCTTCAACGGCCCGGCGACCTTGTACGTGGTGAAGATGATGCCGGACGGAAATGCCTGCGTGCTGACGAGTTCGAAGGAGCGTGGCGGGGTTCCCTCCGCGAAGAAGCGCTTGCCCGTGCCCAGCAGGACCGGATAGACGACCAGCAGGACGTCATCCGCCAGCCCGTGTTCGAGCAGCGTCGATGTCAGCGTGGAGCTGCCCGACAGGACGAGGTTCGGGCCGTCCTGCGACTTGATGCGGCGAACGCCCCCGACGAGGTCCGGTCCAACGCCCTCGAACGGGCCCCATTCGAGACTTTCCGGACGGTGGGTCGCGACATATTTCGTCGCCGCATTGAGGCCGTCCGCCATCGGACTGCTCGGCGCCTTGGGCCAGAAGCCCGACCACGCATCGTAGGTGCGCCGGCCAAGCAGCAGATCGAAGCTGCCGCCATGCGCGGCGATGATGGCGTCCCGGCCAGCGGGGGTCCGATAGGGCGCGGTCCAGTCGCTGTAGGGAAAATCGCCGTCATCGGCGGAGTGCTGGATCACGCCGTCCAGCGAGATGTGTTCGATGATCTTGAGCTTTCTCATGTGAGTTTCCGCGTCCCGGGGTTGGCGTTTCTATGCTGCCGGCATGGCGAGGAACTCGCGCACCTCGACCGGTGCGCCGCAGGCGATGACGGCTTTGCGACCCCACGCCAGCGCCTCGTCCATGTTGTCTGCGTCGAGTATCCAGAAGCCGCCGATATGTTCCTTGGCCTCGATGTACGGCCCATCGGTGATCACCACCGCTCCACCGGGCTGCTTGCGCAGCGATTTCGCGAGGGGCGCCGATTGCAGGCCGCCGGCGAAGAACCAGGCACCGGCCGCCACCATCTCGTCATTGAGTGCCTGGATGTCGCGGACCATCGCGTCGTCTTCCAGGGACGCGTCGTAGTTGTCGGGGTGGTGGATCGCCACCAGATATTGCGGCATGTCGATTCCTCGGATGACCTGCAGGCTGGCCGGTCGCCGGCCTTCACTGCAGCGACGAACAGCCGCCACCGATTTCGACAACCCTCAGGGACCCTGTTTCCGACGCGAGCGCTTGCCGGGTGGCGGACGACGGATGGGACGAAGCTCGGGGTGCCGAAGAAAGCTCGGAGCGTGAGGGCCCGCCCCGCTCGCACGTCGTGCTCACTCCTCGATGGCTTCGACACCCTGCTGCCTGAGCTCCTCGATGCGATCGAGCATCTGCCTGAGCCGCTCGGGCGAATGACCCTGCCAGTCCGCCACCTCGCCGACGACGCGGAACGGATGCCTGGAGCGATACGACCGGGTGATGTTGCCGGGGAATTTCTTGTCCGTCAGGTTCGGATCGTCCTCGATCGGCCCGGTGGGCTCCACGATGTAGATCCGCCCCCGCCCTGCCCCCACGGCCAGCTCGGCGCCCCAGGTGGCGGCGTCCAGTGTCGCGGTCAGGTAAACGAACGACGCCTGCTTGCGCTTGCCGAAGTTGGAGACATGACCCGGCACGATCAGGTCGCCCACGTTCAGGTCGGCCTTGGTGCCGTGGTAGTACGTCTGCGGTTCACTCATTGCGTCATTCCGGTGTCCTGCCATGGCGGCAGGCCGGCGATGCTGCATCCCGCACCGGGCCTTGCCGCAAGCCCCCCTGTGCTTTATAGATTGATGGCGGGAAGCGCGAGGCGCTTCCTTTCTTGTTTCTGGCCGTCCGGAAGATCGGCTGCGCACACCGGCGCGCCCCCGGTCGAATCCATCAGGCACCCGGGTCAGGCGACGGCGTCACCACGCGCAGCGGAAGGACCGCCATGTTGCCGGCGGCGGCGCTGCCGTCGAATGAAGAATGGTGCCCGTGACACTTGAGGTGGCGACCTGAATTGTCGCCGACATCTTTCTCACACTTCCTGCCGATGCTGCGCAGGGCCAGGTAGCGCTTTATCAGAGACGGGAAGAGGGGCCAGAGAAACTCTGGCCCCTCTTCCCGCACGCGCGAGGCACGGAGGCTCAGGGAACCAGCAGCCAGCTCACCTGATGGATGTTCGGCGGCGGCGGCAACCGCCAGCCCGTCGCCGGGTAGCCGTATTCATAGGTCACGGCGTCCTGCATGGCGAAGGAGTGCATCGGCTGGGCCTGGCAGACCACGTCCCTGACCGGCATGGCGCCGGAGTTCAGATAGGCAAACTCGGCGTTGGTGGTGCAGGCGTTGTCGTCGAACATGGCGCCGTGGGTGGTGGCGTTGTTGACCAGCACCATCCGCGCAGCGGGGCCGTTCGCGAGTCGATCCTTGAGCGCCTCCGAGTAAGGCGTGGACGGATCGAACTCGTTCTGCACCATCAGGGCCTGCACGCTGGTGCGCGACTCCAGAGTGCGGTCGAGCGCCGGCTGCCACGGCCAGTGCTGGCACTTGTCCAGCAAGGTGGAGGCGCCGATCGCCCAGTACGTGCGGACGTCCGCGATCTTCCGGGCGGTGCTGCGCGGGTCGGTGGAGCCGGAGTCGTTGCACTGCAGGACATCGGCCATCGGGTTGAAGCTGGGCTGGTTGCGCAGGTCAACCGAGGTGAACGCGGCGATCTGCTCGGCACTGGCGATATGCGCCGGGTCGCCATCCAGCGCCTGGGACATGGCGCCCAGCGCTGGCTGTACCAGCAGATCCCAGAACACCCACATGCCGGTGCCGTCCATCGCACCCAGCGCCTGGTCCGGCGTCACGCTGCCCATGCGGTGCTGCGAGGTGGCCAGGTAGATGCGCTGGAACGTCGTCAGCACCTGCGGCGGCGTCGTGCCCATGTGGAACTGGTCGTCGTGCCGCGCGATGAACGGGATGAACGCCTGCTGCACGTTCAACTGATCCATCGACATCCGGCTCAACGCCTGTCGCTGCCAGTCCAGATGCCGCCAGTTCATGTTGCTGTCCAGCACCACGCGCTCGAACCGGTCGGGGAACATGCGGGTTGCATACGCCATCAGGCTGCTGCCGCTGGAGACGCCGAACAGATCGGCGCGCGGGAAGCCCAGCACGGCACGCACCAGGTTCAGGTCACGGGCGTGGTTGGGCGTGGTGATGTTCTTGAGGAACGTCGCATGCTGTTGCAGGCAGGGGCCGATCGAACGATTCCACCAATCCTGCTGCGCTCGCACGCTGTCGACCGTGGGATTGCGGCTGTCGCCGTCCATGAAATTCTCGGCGCCGCTGCGCTGCGCATAGTCGCAGCTCACCTGGGTGCCCAGGCCATCGGTAATGCCGCGCAGGTCGACGCCGACCACCAGATGGTCGACCTCCACCTGCGGCTGCAGCTGTTCGAGCATCTCCGCCTGGGAAGCGCTGGAGTTGTCCGGGCCGCCGGCGTTGACCAGCAGCAGACGGGAGTAAGGCGCCGGGTTGAGCGGCCTGGAAATGCCGATGGTGATGTCACCCCGACCCGGGTCGGCCCAGTCGACGGGCACCGTGACCAGGGCGCATTGAATGGTGCTGCCGTCGGTGAACAGCGATGGCGGACAGCCGCCCCAGTTCACCGCCTGGTGGTAGTACCTGGCGTAGGCCGGATCGCCGCTGTGATCGTCGACACCGTGGGCGCTGACCAGCCCCGGGCACATCACGCAAGCGGTCAACACCAGCAGCTTGCGCGCAGACAACGTAAAGAGCTTCATCCTGATGATTCCCTGGTCGGTAGTGGCCGCATACATGAGTTCCGCCATGGCATTCACTGCCATCGGCATGCCGGCTTTCCTGGCGGTCCTGGCGTCCGCGAGCCGTGGCATGATCATGCTCAGGGCGAGCGGGAGCGTAAATGACCGGTCGCGGGCTTTTTCGATGTAACCACTTCGAGCCGCCACGGAGAGCATGGATGGCGAACAGGCGGCAGAACGACGAACCGATGTATGTCCGGATCGCCGAGTCGATCCGGCGGGATATCGATGCGGGCCGCTTCCAGGTCGGCGCGCGGCTGGCCGGAAGCCGCTCGATGGCCGTCGCCCTGGGGGTTTCCCGTACCGTCGTACTGATGGCTTACGACCAGCTGGAAAGCGAGGGCTACCTCGAATCGCGCTCGGGCAGCGGCAGCTACGTGAGTGCGCGCCCCGCCGGCGTGTCCGCGTGCGAGACGTTGGTGGAGGAACAGGTCGAGGCGCCGGGAGATCCGCGGTTGTCCCGCCTGGCCCGGCGGGCCGTGCTGCCTGCCGTACCCGAGGCGGACCCGCCGGCGCCGGGAGCAAAGGTGATCGACGCGGAGGTGATCGAAACGGACCTGATCGATCTTGCGCAGCCGCGCGTGAAGTCCGACCCACGCAGCCTCAAGGCCTGGGTGCAGAACCTGATGGCGCTGCTGCGCCGTCGCGATGCACCCGACTTCCCCGAACTGCAGGGCGCCGTCGAGCTGCGCAAGGCCGTGGCCGGCTATCTGGGCGTCGAACGGGCGATCGAGGTCGATCCGGACGACATCCTGATCGTCAGCGGCGCCCAGCAGGCATGCGACCTCATCGCCCGCGTCCTGCTCGACGAAGGCGATGGCGTCGGCGTGGAGGAACCCTGCCACTGGAGCGTGCGCCATACCTACGAGGCGATGGGAGCGCGGATCGTGCCGTGCCAGGTGGGCCCGCACGGCCTGGACATCGACCGCCATGCCGCGGCGCTGGATGGTGTGCGGCTGGTCAACGTGGCCCCGTCCTTCCAGTTCCCCACCGGGGTGGTCATGCCCGAGGAGCGGCGCCGGGCCCTCCTGCAATGGGCCTATGCGCACGATGCATGCCTGGTGGAGGACGATTTCGATTGCGAGCACCGCTTCGGCGTGCGCACCTCGCCGTCGTTGTGGTCGCTGGACCGCCACGGCCGGGTGATCCACGTGAGCAGCTTTGCACGCTCCATGTTTCCCGCGCTGCAACTGGGCTACATGCTGGTGCCCCGCCCGCTGCGCGAGCGGTTCCTGGCGGTCAAGTGGCTGGCCGATCGCGGCAGCATGTCGATGCAGCAGCACGTGCTTGCCGCGTGCATCGGCAGCGGCCAGTACCTGCGCGACCTGCGGCGGATCGCACACCGTCTGGCTCCCCGCCACCGGGCCTTGCACGACGCGCTGCACGTGCGTCTGGGCAGCGCCATGGCGGTGACCGGCTCGGTGGCAGGCGGATCGCTCTTCGTGCACTTGCCGCGCTTGCCACGTAGTGCCACCGGGGCCTTGATGGCCGAGGCCCTGGCGCGCGGTGTGCGCATCCGTTCGGCCGAGCGCTTCCACCGGATGCCGCCCGCTCACGTCACGCTGGTGCTCAGCTACGCCGGCTTGTCCGAGGCGAGCCTCAAGCGAGCCGGCGCCCGGCTCGCCGAGGCCTGTCTGGCGGTGGAAAAGGGGTCGCCAGAATTGGCGCCGGGAATAATCTGGCAGCCAACGCGTTGACTTGCTCCGCCCCGCTCTCGAATTGCCTATCGACGCTCCCTTCGCCAGGCCTCGATGATCTCCAGCACCGCGTCGGAGGGCTCCTGGTCGGAACGCCATTCGACCGGTGAGCCGGCATCCAGCAGCAGTCGGCCAACCGCTTCGTGGTCGCCACATCGGCCTTCCGACATGCGGCTTCCTTCGGCGGCCCAGACCAGTGGCTGCGCGTGAAATTCCCGGTCGCGCACAGCGGTGGAGGCCCCGCGCGCCAGCAGCAAGCGCGCCGCCTCCACCTGCCCGCTCATCGCCGCACAGTGAAGCGCGGTCTTGCCGATCTCCTCGTCACCGCGATCCGGATCCAGGCCGCAGGCCAGCAAGGCATCGATCGCCTCCGTATCGCCCTGCTCGGCGGCACGGTACAGCGCCGCGTAGTGATCAGGCCGGAGCTGGGTGCGCAATGCCGGATGCCCGGCAAGCATGGCGTCCACCGCGAGACGGTCGCCACGGCTGGCCGTGGCGATCAACTGGTCGACCGGCTCGAGCGCCGCGCTGGCGCCATGCAGGGCCAACCACTCCGCCACGGCGCGGTTGCCGTTCATCGCCGCCAGGGCATACGGGGAATACCCGTCGGCCCGGCGCCGCGACAGATCCGCCCCACGTGCGGCCAGCAGTTCGACCAGGGCCACGTCGCCACGCGTGGCTGCCGCATGCATGGGGCTCTCACCGTTGGGCTCGAAGACCGGGTCCGGATCGGCGCCATGATCAAGCAGCCAGCGCACGCCATCGATGGCGTTCGACCACTGCAGGATCGCGTACAGCGTGGCCGCTCCGTCCGTGGCCCAGCGCTGGTTGGCCGAGGCGCCATGCGCATGCAGGAAATCCAGCCTGGCGATGTCGCCCGCGCTGGCGAGTATCGGCAACGTCACGCCATCGTCGGGATCGGCGCCGGCTTCCAGCAACACCTCGGCCACGGCAAGCGAACCGGTCACCAGCATCGCGCCCCACAGCACCGGGCGATGCACGCCATGGTGCTTCCACGGAAAGCGCAGCTGCACGTCTTCACCCAACGCCAGCAGCCGTCGCGCGATCGCCACCAGGCCATCGGGGTCGGCAAGCCCCGCGGCGTGAAGTGCGGTATGACAGATGTAGTGCAGCGGCCGCCAGTCGCGTGGCCCGCCCTGCTCCCGCGCAAGGCCGGGGTTTTCGGCCAGCCAGGCTTCCACCCGGACAGCATCCCCCAGTACCAGTGCGGCGTGAAAGCTGACGCTGGACAGATCGGGATACCGTTCCAGCAATCGGCGCGCACGTCCGCTGCGTCCATCCGTCGCCGCGTCGACGAAGGCGACCACCGCTTCATCAGCTTGCAGCGTCAGCTCCTCGATGCGCACGGCAAGTGCCTTCCATGAGGGAAAGCCATGCTCGCGCGCCATCACCGACTGGGCGTCGTGGAGCGCCAGGGAAACGCCGGCCAGGGCATCCATGGGCAGATCGGCGAAAGCAGGCAGGATGCGAAAGCGTTCGAGCGCGGCGGGATCGCCACCTGCGGCCAGTCGCTTGAGCTCCTTGGCCTGACGCTTCAGCTGATCGATGTCCGGACGGTCCGGAAGAATACGGTGGGTCATCACGACAACCTCCATGCAGAGGCCGGCGGTCCGCAAGCTGGCCAGCACGGAGACGGGATGCCGTCATGCGTGTTCAACCAGGGTGGACTCCGTCCTTCGCGCGGACCCGCGAGCGCCCCGAAGCGCCCGGTGATGATGCGCCACGCACTCGCAAAGAATCAACACGCAGGGACGGAGGATAAGTGAACCCGAGCCCGCTTTTCCTTGGTCAGTGGTGGCCGGGTTCCCACTCCGCGTACGCCGGAATGTGTGGACCGTATTGAAGCCAGGGAACCTCGTCCGACGCCCAGATATGCCACTGCGGCGTCTGGCCGGGGTCGTCGTCGAGCGTGGCGACTCGCACGATGACCGCATCGAGCCCGTCGCGCCGGGCGATCAGCGGGCTGCCGCAGTGGCCGCAGAAATAGCGCCGCTTGCCCGGCGACGACTCGTACGACTTGAGCACGTCGGTGCCGCGCAGCCAGCGGAAGTGCTCGTGCTTCACGCAGGCAGCGGTGTTGAACGCCGAGGCGTGGGCCTTGCGGCAATAGCGGCACGAGCAATGTTCGATCGGCGAGTCGAGTTGGGTGACCTCATACCCGACCTGGCCGCACAGGCAACTGCCACGCATGACGTTGGACTCCTTGAGAGGGCATGCAGCGGGAGGCGCTCCCGCCCACAGGGCAATAATAACGACAAGCGGACGGAGGCTTCGACGCGCTTGCCGTTGCGCGCCGGACTGTCCTCAACGGCGCGACCATGCCGGCGATTTTAAGATCCCCCGATCCACAACAGCCCCAAACGCGGGGTCGGGTTCACTCGTCCCATCCGGATTGAGGTGGCAGGCCAACCTGCTCGCCCGACTTCGCAGGTCGCCCCCGGCGCCGTTTCCTCAGCCGGGCGATCGCAGCACCAGCCAGGCCATCACCAGCGCGGCGGTCAGCACGCCCACGGAGGCCAGACCGAGCAGCGGTCCGATCGTCGGCTCGGGAACCAGCCTGGCGTAAAGCAGCACCAGGCCCACGGACATCACCAGCGCCGCCAGCTGATGCAGGTAGAACTGGAAGCCAGCGAGCCGGGCAGGTGCGCCGACAAGCCACAACTTGTGGATCAACGCGTAGATGAAGGACACCACGAAGCCCACCAGCAGGATATGCGCGTGCGCAACAAACAATGCGTGGTTGTGCGAAGCCGCCATGTAGATGCCGAGCCCCATGCCCGCGATGGCATAGGCAAAACCGCAGAGCAAGAATCTCCGATCGAGCGTCATGTCGTTTCCCCCGAGTGGTCAGTGACCGGCACCGATGCCGCACGATGCGCTGCCGGTTGCGCACCGCCGCTGGGCGATTGTGCTACAGATCTTCGGGCCGCTGCATGTCACGCCGGCATGCGGAAACTCAGGCAAGTGCCATTCGTTCCCGGGATCTTTTCTCGCCCTTTTTGCCGACTCGGTGCGGGTATAGGATTCGCGGCATCCAGCAGCGACTCCACGATGGAAGGAACAGACATGGCCATGGGCAAGGGTGGTCCAAACTACTGGTGGACTGAGGGTGACGCGCGACGCGCATGCGAAAAAGCACTCGCAGGCGTGGCGTTCTTGGTGACGGTTCCGCCGGCGCACCAATTCCGACTGGTTCCCGGGCAGAAGACGGTGGCGGGCCAATGGATCTCGGACGACAGCGATTTCGCCGGCAACCTGATTGCCCACATCACGATGTCGATCGACAAGCTCACGCTCAGCCCGATCCCGGCAGAGCGAGCCGCGAAGGCCAGGAAGAAATCGAAGGATGCAGACAGTGAGGCGCTTTACCACGCCACGCTGGAAGTGAGCGGGCTTCACTACACAGTTCGCAAGAAGGCAGATTCGACGTGGATCGAACAGAACATCGATACGGTCATACGCGACATGGAGGTCCAACCAACCACGCCGGAGGTACAGCGATACAAGCAGATCCAGGCCGAGTCGCTTCACATGGGCCTGCTTAACGACACCTGGAATAGCGGCAACAAGTCCAACTCGGACGCCGCCAAGCGCGCACTCGGCATCACGGCTCGAACCCAGATGCCCGCCGATCTCGACAAGGTCAAGGGATTGATCGCGTCGGTAGGTGCCACCAGCCTGCAAGGCAAATCGTTCACATACACAAGTGCCGGCGCCAAGAAGAGCAACACCGAAAAAGTGCTGACCGCCCACACGGTGATCATCACCGTGACCTGAACTGCACAGCCAACGCATGGCCAACGGGGGCAGGTCGAGGTGGCCCCGTTCTGCTTTGGCCGCCGTTCGAACGCGTCTACATCGCGGGCATCACGGCAGGCGTCCCGTCTGACCAGGTGGCGACGCCGACCAGCAGAACCGACAGCGGCGGCAGCTTGGCGGCATCGGCCTGGTGATCCGTCGCGTAGAACCAGTAGTTGCCGCCGAAGACGGGGGAGCCGGACGCGTTGGCGCCCCAGTCGGCGCCATCCCTGGACGGGATGTAGAACATGACGTGCGCCATGTCATGGCCGCCGTCGTCGGAAAGATAGGACGACTTCGACATCATGTAGCACATGGCGCCCGGGCCCAGCGGCGGGATTTCCCCGCTGCGAAGGGCAGCCCCGATGCGGTCGGCGACTTCGGCGTCGGAGCGACCGGCAAGGGTCATCGCCGTGCGAAGTCTGGCGATCGGCGTCATGCTGCGCGCGGCCTGCGGGTTGTCGCATCCTGCGGCGCGGATCTTCGGGTTCCATCGCTCGGGCCAGTCCGGCGCACCGCTGAAACCCCTGGCCACCCAGCAGACGAATCCGTTGGTACCGGTGACCGCGGTTTCGTAGCCCTTGGGGGTCAGGACCAGGACGGTCGCGTCCCTGGAAATGGAAGCGGGTGCGGCGCTTCGGGCCAGCGCGATTTCCTGACCACGTTCCATCAGGTAGGCCTTGACGGGGGCCATGCGGGGATAGGACTCCGCCGCATGCGCGACAGCGCCGGTCAAGGCGAAACCGACCAGGGCCGCACAAGCCATCCGCCTGGCGGCAAGCCTGCCCGTCAAGCGCGGATTCGCCGGCCTCCCCACGGTGCGGAGAGAGCCGCGTTCATGGCTGCCAGACATCCTTGCGATCGTCGTCATCAACATGGCGTTGCCCTCTGGATAGCGCCGGCTGCGCGGCTCGATTCACGGTTCTTGCTGCACGGCCCTTCCCGACCGCTCATCGGAACGACGAGTCGGATCGTCCGGAATCGACATCAAGCTGGAAATTTCTTCCGCTTCACGGGTGCGTAGCATCCGGCTCCGCTCGCTGGCAAGGCAAGACGAAGCGGACGGCTGCATCGGTCGGGATCATTTCCCGGCGGGCCGGGAAAAAGCTCGACGGGTCGAGCAAACAAGCTGGCGCGTCGGGTTCGGGGGCCCGGCACCGCAGCACCGGCGTGCCGTCACCATCCATGACGGCCAATACGCTGTTGCTGGAATGCAGATCGATGGCTGCGTAAAGTGACATGGCTGCCTCCTGTCGCGGGGCGACGTCGAAACCGTGGTAGTTCCAACGTACCGCCAGCGCAGGAGGCGGCGACATGAGTCTTCAGGGACAATTTGACGAGGCCTTTGGCGGCCCTAAATTGCCCTGACACCTTCGCCGGACACCTTTTCCGAAAAAAGAGAAACAAAGTGAACCTACTTAACCGGGCTTCGAACGAGTACGACTTGAGTCTTTGGAATGGAATCGTGCCAGCCTGTCTCGCCGAAGAAGGAAAGCGCATCAAACGGGATGAAGCGGCACAGCGTACGACCGACGACCTGGCCGAACACTGGCTTGTCACCTTGCTGGCTGACCACCATGGTCCCGAGCACCAACTTTCCCGGCGTGCGCGCCCAAATGCCTTCGAAAAAACAGTAGTAAGCAAGCATCAACATCAGTCCGAGCATAAAGTCCGGGACCCTTCTGAGCGCGGCGACGCCCGCCTGGCCGAACAACACTCCAACCAACACGCCGAACAGCGCCATCACCAATACCAGGCAGACGTAATCGATCAGCCATGTTCCAAGTCGGCGCCAATTGCTCGCCCGTTCGCGTCGCTGCTCCGTCACCGACTCGGTCAACGCGCTGTCGGGTGGCAGATAAGGATTGAATTCGTTAGTCACTACGTTCCCCCTTCATGGATTTCATCAACGACCTCAGGTTCACTTTCGTACATGGGATAAGTGAACCTGACCTGTTACTGGAAGTGCATTTTGACCCCGTCCCCGGTTTCCCCATCCTATTAATTGAACCCACAACTCACAAATCCGCCGAGCAGTGGACGGGAAGATACCTGTCGTCGACATCAAAGGTTGCACAGTGCCAATGCACCTGACTGTCGTGCCGCACCGCAATCAGCAGCACCTGGCGACCGGCAAGATGCTCGTCCACCGCCGCTGTGTCGAACTTGAGCAGCAGGCTTCCCTTGACGACCTCGACTTCGCTTATGCCGTGCCTGTGCAAAGCCGCGGGCGGCAGCAATGCCGCCGCCTTGTTGTCTTCGGGCAGCCTGCCGTGGTCCCGCAGGTAGGCTTCGACGGTGCCTCGTTCAAACGCGACCGACGCGAATGCCTCGGCCACCTGTCTTCGCACCTCGTTGACCTGGTCCAGCGATACGGCAATCCATGCCAGGGTCGCCATCACAATCCCCCCAATCACGAACTGGAACACCCGAAGCGCCCCTCCCTGCTTCGTGTTCCGTACAACAGGCGGCCTCGCGCCCGTGTCATTGGCCTGGCGCAGATGCCTCACCGGCGCTGTAGTGCCGGGAACGCCCGGGATCGCGAGACGCACCAGGAACACCAACGCCGCAAGCATGAGGAACGCAAAGAAAAACGTCTGCCACCCGACGACAGCCCAGAAGATCCAGGGGCTCTCGTCATGGCTGTAACAAGTCACGCGCGACGAATACCGACCTGCCGCGCAGGTCACCCCGTCCAACCCATCCGTGGCAACGGAGGCATAGCAACCGACGAACAACACCAGCACCGACAACGCGATCACGAAGTGGGGCACCGTCTTCAAGCTCTCCCTTTCATGGAAGAACCGCGCCCATGCAAACCACAAGATCACCCCGATGGTGAACAGGACTGCTGCCGCGTAGAGGGTGGCATTCGAATCGACAAGACGGAGCAGGTGTTCCACGTACAAAAGTCCTTTTGGCGGTTCAATTGTCCCTCGCCCATTTATAGCGAAAACAAGAGGCGGAGTGCACTGTTCCTTCGAGCACACTTCCTCGGCACGGGGATGGAGGTAGTCAGCCCGGCTTGGCTTCCTCCGTCCCGGTTTCAGAGCAATTGTTGCCGCCAGGGCAACATGCCGAGGACCTTCACGGTACTACCGGCGTGAGCTCCCCTGACTAGACTCGATCAAACGGTCAGTCGAAAGCGCGAGCACAACGAAGCGCGCGACATCCGCGGCCGTGCTCGTGCACCGCGCACCCCACGCGGCTTGCCCCACGCAACCCACAGGACTCCTGAAAATGAGCGCTACAGCCCGCAACATGCAACCGGTTACCGCCAACATCGGCAAAGGCGATTCCGGCGAACTCGTATCTTCCCGCTACGCCGTGCGCATCGGCGACGTCGACGTCGTGCTGATCAGCGATGGCATCCTGCCGCTGCCGACCTCCACCATGTCCACCAACGTCAGCGAAGCCGACCGCAACCAGTGGTTCGACCATCGTTTCCTGCAACGTGACATGTTCGACTGGGCGCTGAACATCGCGCTGGTACGCAGCGGCGACCGCCTGATCCTGATCGACTCGGGCGTGGGCGACGGTTTCGAGTACTTCTCGCGTGCCGGTCGCTCGGTGTTGCGGCTGGAAACGGCCGGCATCGATCTGGCGGCGATCACCGACATCGTGATCACGCACATGCACATGGATCACGTCGGCGGGCTGAACGTGGATGGCGTCAAGGCCAAACTGCGCCCGGACGTGCGTATCCACGTGGCCGCGGCGGAAGTGGAGTTCTGGAAGCACCCGGATTTCAGCAGGACGGTGATGCCGGAAGCGGTGCCGCCCGCGCTGCGCAAGGCGGCTGCCAGGTTCGTGGAGCTCTACAGCGACAACATCGTGCCGTTCGATCGGACCGTGGAAGTCGCCGCAGGCGTCACCGCGCGCGTGACGGGCGGCCACACGCCGGGACACTGCGTCGTGGACGTTGCATCACAAGGCGATAAGTTGACGTTCGTCG
>DATJJM010000400.1:0-4681 GCA_035492535.1 Acetobacteraceae bacterium
TGTTGCCTGGTCGTGCTGTGGGGTGCCGTCGCCGGCACCGCCCAGGCGGCTCCGCCGAAAACCGTACTCGTGCTGGGCGACTCGTTGTCCGCCGCCCACAACATCCCGGTCGAGGCCGGCTGGGTGCATTTGCTCGGCGACCGTCTCACCAAGATGGAGCCGCCTTGGACGGTGGTCAATGCCAGCATCAGCGGCGAAACGTCATTGAGCGGTCGAAATCGTCTTCCGGCTTTGCTGGAGAAGACCAAGCCGGCGGTGCTGGTGATCGAACTGGGCGCCAACGACGGCCTGCGCGGCCTGCCGCTGGCCCAGCTGAAGGACAACCTTGCGGCGATGATCGATGCCGGCCAGCAGGCGCACGCGCGGGTGCTGTTGCTGGGCATCGAGCTGCCGGTGAACTACGGCCCGCAGTACCGCGACGGCCTGCGCGCCATCTACGCGGACCTGGCCAAGAGCAGGAATGCCGCCGTGGTGCCGTTCCTGCTCGATGGCGTGGCGCTCAAGCCGGAGCTGATGCAGGACGACGGTCTCCACCCGGTCGCCGCAGGCGAGCCGATGGTGCTGGACAACGTGTGGAAAGGGCTGGCGCCGCTGTTGCGTTAGCGTGAGGATAATCAGAACCGTCCGTGAACTGGGACCAGGCGCTTTCACGTGCCCCTCACGACGGCGGTCGTTAGCTGTTCACCTTTGTGAAGTCAGCTTCAGGAGGTACGGATGAGCTCGCGCGACGAACAGGCAGGACTGATCCTTCTGGTCGAAGACAACCGCCAGATCGCAGAAATGGTCGGCGAATTTCTGGAGCGGCGGGGGTATTCGGTCGACTATGCGGCCGACGGCGTCAGTGGCCTGCATCTGGCCGTTTCAAACAGTTACGACGTGGTGGTGCTCGACTTGATGTTGCCCGGCATGGATGGCCTGGACGTGTGCCGCAAGCTGCGCCGCGATGCCAAGAAATCCACCCCGGTACTCATGTTGACCGCCCGCGACACGCTCGAAGACAAGCTGGTGGGCCTGGAAGCCGGCGCCGACGACTACCTGGTGAAACCCTTCGAAGTGCGCGAACTGGAAGCACGCCTGCGCGCGCTGATCCGTCGCGACCGCCGGCAGGTATCCACCGAAATCCTCACCGTGGGCGACATGACGCTCGATACCGCCACCTTGCGCCTGGTGCGCGGCGGGCAGGAACTCACCGTGTCGCCGATTGGCCTGAAGCTGCTGGCCATCCTGATGCGCGAATCGCCTCGCGTGGTCAGTCGCCGCGACATCGAACGTGAAATCTGGGGCGATACGCTGCCGGACTCCGACACCCTGCGTTCACACCTCTACAACCTGCGTCGCGTTATCGATAAGCCTTTCGACCGCCCGCTGCTGCACACCATCCATTCCGCTGGATATCGCCTCGCCGATCTCGAGTCGGAGGTGGCTACTGCCTCGCAGCCGGCATGATCGCGTACGCATGAGTTGATTATGACCAGCAGGGGTAGTGCACGGCCCGCGCAGGTGTTCCGGCGCGGGCTGTACCATCGACGCATGGCGATCATCTTTGGCTTGCAGCTGCTGGCCATCGTGATCGTTTGCCTGATGGGCTTCTATGACGTCGCGCCGTTGAGCGCCGTGTTGGCGGTCATCGTGATCGTCAGCGTGCTGTCGTGGCTGGCTGCGCGACGCCAATGGGCACCGGTGAGCCGGCTGGCGCAAGCGGTGAGCGACTGGAACGAGCAGTCCAGCGATTTCGATGGCTGGCGCCCCGACCAGTTGCCACGGCGTACCGATGCCGATGTGGCCACGCTGGCCGGCAGCCTCTACGGATTCGCCAACCGCATCGCCGGCTACAACCAGCGCGAGCGCAATTTCACCCGCGACGCCAGCCACGAACTGCGCAGCCCGCTGACCGTGATCAAGATGTCGGCCGACATGCTGGCGGATGACGCGTCGCTGGGCGATTTCGGCCAGCGCTCCGTGCAGCGCATCAAGCGCTCCACGCGCGAAATGGAGGCCCTGGTCGAAGCCTTGCTGATCCTCGCGCGCGAATCGGATAACGGCCTCACCGAGGAAGACTTCGTCGTCAACGACGTGATCCGACACGAATTGCCCGACGTGATGGAGATGCTGGAGGGCCGCCCGATCAAGCTGGAACTCGAGGAGCCCGCACGTTTCGTGCTGCACGGCTCGCCGCGCGTATTCGCGGTGTTGTGCTGGCAACTTATCCGCAACGCGTGCCAGCAGGCCGAAGGCGGTACCGTGGTGATCACGGTGATGCCGGGCGTGGTGACGGTGTCCCATCGGGGCGAACCCGTGCCGTCGAACGGTGCGAACCGGCATGGCTTCGAACTGGCCATCGCCCAGCGCATCAGCGAGCGCTTCCACTGGCCGCTGGAATTGCAGACGCGCGAAGGCCGACGGCACATCGCGCGGATCAGGTTTCCGGAGTCGACGCCGCTGACGGCATGACGCGCTGAATGGGCGCGGTGCTTCCGCGCTGGTCGCTATCCTTCGATAGCTCGTGGCAGGGCTTTACGCCTACACCACTTCCGGCCATCGCCGATTGAGCGCGGCATTCGGCTTGCTTTAGAACTTCAAGGGATCTGCGCCCGTCGCGGTCACGAACCAGCTACGGGCACCGCGCGCCGCAGCATGGCGCACATCTGACCACCGCCCTATGCCCATCGGTTGGCCGCGGTCATCCCGGGGAGAAGCACGTCATGGAAGAACGCAAGCTCATCACCTGTTGCGCCACCACCGATCACGACGGCTATGTCATGGAGGGCTACGCCACCATGCGCGAGAACGGGCATCGCGTGGCCGGCAAAGGTCACCGAGTGTTTTGCCCCAAGTGCAAGGGTATCTATCCCATCACGGGTGGTATCGACCTGCCGTTTGGCTATGCCCCCGGCGGTGGATGGCATGGTTACCGGTTGCGGCGCGCGGCTGATCGCCGGCGCCGATGCTCCCTTGCTGCGCATACCCGATGATGACCCTTGGCTGCGCGAGGAAAGGGCGCGGGCGGCCAGCACAGCCGCGCCGGAGACGCCACTGCCTGACCGATCGGCCAGCGGTGCGCCCGGCGTATCGGATGCGGCCTTTCAGACTGCGCGTTTGGCCGATCCCGTCCACATCGTGCTGCGCATTTTTATCGGCAACGACGGCACCGGCAACAACGCCACCAACAGCGCCAAAGCGCTGGAAAGCTGTTCGGTGGAAAAAGTGTTGAGTCAAAAGAACAAGGCAGAGCCACATCCGGGCCTGCTGGCCGCGTGGCAGGCTGACTGCCGCAAGCTCAACAAGGTGGATGGCGTTAGCCATGCGGGAGGTGAGACCAATGTGCATCGGTTGTGGGCGCTGTACAACGTTACGCAGAACTTGGGTCAAGCCGTAACTGGCAAGGATGGACGCCTTTGCGTCTATCGACGTGCCTATGTCGAGGGTATCGGTACCGAGGCTGATAGCGACGATAGCCTGTATGGTTCGGCGCTGGGTTGGGGGCCGACCGGCGTCGTGGCCCGTGCCAAGCAGGGCATTGAGCGCGCCATTGGAGAAATCAAGCAATTCATCGAGCTCAACCCCGGCGTCAATATCGTTATCGATGCCATCGAGTTCGATCTATGCGGCTTCAGCCGTGGCGCCGCCGCCAGCCGTCATCTGGCCAATCTGATCTATCACGATGGCAAGCCCGGTATTGGCTACGCGGCGCAACGGTTCCGCGCCGCCGGTCTGCCGCTCAAGCCCGATTGGGGCAAGGACAAGTACGACCTGCGCATCCGTTCGATGAGTCTTTTCGAAACCGTGGCGGCCATCGGTATTCCTGACAACGGCAACAACGACCCGGTCAAGCTCTACCTGGCCGACGAGATTGCCGACGTGGTGATACATCTGGTGGCCGCCGACGAGTGTCGCCAGAACTTTGCGCTCAATCCCATCGAGCGGCGCGGCAGGCATATCCAGATCGCTATTCCCGGCGTCCATTCGGATGTCGGCGGCGGTTACGCCATGCTCGGCTGGGAGTGCGCCATCCTCACTCCCGCGCAGATCAGCACGGAGCCGTTGGACTGGGAGCGATACCAGTTCTATGCCGACGTTGCCCAGCGCGCCAACCGGCCCGGTGAACTCACGGGCTTCCTGGATGACATCGCTCGCCAAAGCAAGGCTTGGAAGCGCGCCGGGGAGCTATGGAGCGAGGCCACGGAGCAAGACGCCCGTCGCTCCGATCACTGTGCCCGCCAGGCTTCCAGTTGGCTGGTCGATCCCCAACTCAATCCGCCACGCTACCGCGGCAGCGCGACCTTCAGCGAGGACGCGCTGCGCATGCAATGGTGGTATCAGGTCACCAACGCGCGCCAGCGCGGCAGTGCGGGCGACCGCGCGCTGCAGGTAATGGCGGCGCTGGTGCTGTTGCGGCAGGTTCGCGGTGAATACCAATTGGTATCCCTGCGTCTGATGCATGCGTTGGCGCAGGATGCGGGTGTGCCGTTCAAGGTGATTCCGAATGAACCGCAATATGCTTTGCCCGATGAGCTTTCGCCCATCCACCACAACTTGCTGAGCTACACACGTAGCGGCGGCAAAGGCAATTTGCCGCTAAGCGAGGACGAGAAGTGCCTGTTGAGTCGTCGCTACCTGCACCAGTCGGCGCACTGGACGCCCGTGGACTGGAAGGTCGCATACACGGAACCGGCTACCGGCG
>DATJJM010000401.1:0-17174 GCA_035492535.1 Acetobacteraceae bacterium
GCCGAATGGTGACTGGATCGCGGGGGATCGGCAGGGCCTGACGATCTGCGATGCGACGTCGGCAGCGTTTGCCATGCGCCTCGACTGGCAAAAACTCGATGTCGTGACCTGGTCCTGGCAGAAGGTGCTGGGCGGCGAGGCTGCGCACGGAATGCTCGCGCTGTCGCCGCGCGCAGTCGAACGGCTGCTCAGCCACAAACCGGCCTGGCCGTTGCCGAAAGTGTTCCGGCTGACCTCGGGCGGCAAGCTGATCGAAGGCGTCTTCAAGGGCGAAACGATCAACACCCCGTCCATGTTGTGTGTCGAGGATGCGCTCGACGGGCTGAAATGGGCGGAAAGCGTGGGCGGCCTGAACGGGCTGATCGCGCGGTCGGAAGCGAATCTCGCAGCGGTGGCCCGCTGGGTTGAGCGCACACCCTGGGCAGACTTTCTTGCCGAGGATGCAGCAACGCGATCCTGCACCTCGATCTGCCTGAAGGCGCCAAAGGAGATTGCGGCGGTGCTGGAGAAGCAAGGCATCGCATACGACATCGCCTCGTATCGCGATGCGCCGGCAGGACTGCGCATCTGGGGCGGGGCCACGGTGGAGACAGCCGATATCAAAGCGTTGCTCCCGTGGCTGGAGTGGGCACATGCCACAATCACCGAGACACCTCAGCCCAAGGCAGCGGAATAGGCCCAGCGACATGCCCAAAGTACTGATCAGCGATAAGCTTTCTCCCGCCGCCGTCGATATCTTCCGCCGTCGCGGCATCGATGTGGACCTCAAGCCAGGCCTGTCGCCGGCGGAACTGCGCGCCGTCATTGCGCCGTATGACGGGTTGGCGGTGCGCTCGGCCACGAAGGTGACGCGTGAACTGCTCGATGCGGCGACCAGCCTGAAAGTCGTCGGGCGCGCCGGCATCGGCGTCGACAACGTCGATATCCGTTCGGCGACGGCGCGTGGTGTCGTGGTGATGAACACACCGCACGGCAACACGATCACCACCGCGGAACATGCCATCGCCATGATGTTCGCCCTGGCGCGGCAGATCCCTGAGGCTTCGGCTTCGACGAAAGCCGGCAAGTGGGAGAAGAACCGCTTCATGGGCGTCGAGCTAACAGCGAAGACGCTGGGATTGATCGGCTGCGGCAACATCGGTTCGATCGTGGCCGATCGCGCGCTGGGGCTGCGGATGAAGGTGGTCGCCTATGATCCGTTCCTCAACGAGAATCGCGCTGTGGAACTCGGTGTGGAGAAGGTCGAACTGGACGACCTGCTGGCGCGTGCCGACATCATCACAATCCACACGCCGCTCACCGATGCAACGCGCAATATCCTCTCTCGCGAGGCCCTGGCAAAGACGCAGCGTGGCGTGCGTATCATAAACTGCGCGCGCGGTGGCCTGGTGGATGAGGTGGCGCTCGTGGAAGCGATCGAGAGCGGCCATGTCGCAGGCGCTGCGCTCGATGTGTTCGAGGCCGAGCCCGCGACCCAGTCGCCGCTGTTTGCGCTGGAGAACGTCGTGTGCACCCCCCATCTGGGCGCGGCGACCGCCGAAGCGCAGGAGAATGTCGCACTCCAGGTCGCCGAGCAGATGAGCGACTTCCTGCTGACCGGCGCCGTATCCAACGCGATCAACATGCCGTCGGTGTCGGCCGAGGATGCGCCCCGGCTGAAGCCGTATATGGAACTGTGTCGACTTCTCGGTGCGCTGGCCGGCCAGTTGACCCAGGCGCGGGAGGGCGTGATCCGGCGGGTTCGTATCGAATACGAGGGCCAGGTCGCTGCGCTGAACGCACGCCCGCTGACCGCGGCCGCGCTGGCCGGGCTGATGACGCCGATGATGGAAGGGATCAACATGGTGAACGCGCCTGTCGCCGCGCGGGACCATGGCATCGATGTTGCCGAGACGGTGCACGACAGGCCAAGCGAATATCAGACGCTCGTACGTGTGACCGTGGAGACTGATCAGCTTATACGATCGGTCTCCGGCACTTTGTTCGCTGGCTCGCGGCCGCGCATCGTGGAGATCAAGGGCATCCGCGTGGAAGCCGATTTCGCGCCGCACATGCTGTACGTGACCAACCAGGACAAGCCCGGCTTCATCGGCCGGTTTGGCGCGACTTTGGCGGGGGCAGGCATCAATATCGCGACGTTCCATCTGGGACGCGCGAAGCAGGGAGGTGATGCCATCTGCCTGGTGTCAGTGGACGGGGAGGTACCCGAGGACGTGCTGTCGATGGTGCGGACGCTGCCGCTGGTGGTGCAGGCGACCTCACTGGCGTTCTGATCTCTCAGACCGCCTCGGCACTGAAGCGGCGGGGAGCCGCGCAGCAGCTGCAACCGCCGGCATGCGAGCGAAACGGCGTCGCGGCGCCCGACGGAGCCTCGGTGGCACCGGCGCCGATGGCCGGCAGAGTCAGCGCGCGCGGCGCGGGGTCGCCACAGCCCGGACATGGCTGTGGCATCTCGAATTCCGCCATCGGGTGATTCTCGCGAAACGGGCCGCAGCGGTCGCAATCGTAGTCGTAAGTGGGCATTCCGGCCTCACAGATGGGAACCGAGACCGCATTTTGCCACTGAAACGCCGAACGGGTCCAGCCGACGACTGCTGACACAACGTTGTCAGCGTGAGCCTGCGATCATGTGGGCTCCAACAACGGAAGTGCATGGGACATGCAACACAGTGACAGTCAGTCGATCGAGCGGATCTACAAGCTCTGGAATGCAGCGTTGGCGGCGAAGGATGTCGAGGCTGCGGTCGCGCTTTATGCCGATGATGTGCGCCTCGAAAGCCCGTTGGTCCGCCATCTGACCGCGGCGGAGCGCGGTATCGTGGAGGGGCGCGATGCCTTGCGTGATTTTGTCCGGCAGGTGTTTGCGCGCACGCCTGCGAGCCGGGGGACTTACCGCAACGCGTTCTTCACTGACGGACGCAAGCTGATCTGGGAGTACCCGCGCGAAACGCCGGATGGGGACCAGATGGATTTCGTCGAGTCTATGGAGATCCAGGACGGACTGATTCGCCGTCATTGCGTCTATTGGGGTTGGTACGGGGTGAAAGTGATCGAGCAGGACCGCTATCACCAATAAGCCGAAGTGCGATCGGCGTGACCACGACAACCACGATCGCGAGCCGCATCGCCAGCAGCCAGGCTGGCGACGCCGGCTCGCCGACGGCCCATGGCACAATGATCGCCATGGCGACGCCAAATGCCGATGCCGCCGCCATCGGCAGGCCCGCGCGCAACGGCTTAAGCGACCTCGTGTGGAGTACGCGCGCATTGGCGTAGAGTACGTAGGGGCTGACCGACATCTGCGCCCCTAGCCAGACCAGGACTGCATGGAACGGAGTCGCGGGCCGGATCAGCAGAACGGCGAGGAAGGTTACCGTGGTAGCGACGATGTTGGCGATCAGCGCGTAGCGGGGTTCGCCGCGGGCGATGACGGCAACGCCAGCCGGAAAGGCGAGAAACAGCCAGGCTGCCAGCGCGATGAGAGGCAGAGCCGCAGTCCCGGACGGTTGCCAGGCCGGTCCAAGCAGAAGCGCGACCAGAGGCTGGACCGAGACCGCGAGGACGGCGCAAAGCGGGAAGGCGAACAGGCTGGCCCACGCCAGGCATCGATCCACCGCGTCATGCAGCGCGGGCAGATCGTCTTGGCGCTTTGAGAGGATCGGCAGCATCAACCGCCACTGCGCCGTGAACGCGACGTCGCGCACTGCATCGACCAGCCGGAACGCCATATGCACCTGGCCCAGCGCCGCGGCGCCTGCCGTCCCTCCGATCAGCAACGCGAACAGGCGGTAGCGTGCATGGTAGGTGAGAGTACTGGCTGTCAGGGGAATTCCAATGTGCAGCAGTTCGTTGAGGCTGCGCCAATTCGCTGCGAGGCCGAAGCGGACTGGGCAGTGCAGCAGCAGGGTGAGCGCGCCGACGGCGGAGATCGTCACTTGCTGCAAGACGAGTGCCCAGGCGCCGGCGCCCTCCAGTGCTGCACCGATGCCAATAGCGGTGCCAAGGCCCTGGCCGATCAGCGTGCGCAGCGCGAGCGTCCTGTAAGCGCGGTCGCGGGTGAGGAGGCCCTGGACCGGGCCGGCGGCACCCACAAGTGGTAGCGGCAGGGCAAGCAGGAAGCACATCAGGGTGAGGCGCTGGTCGGTCAGTAACCACCGCAACGGAGCCGCAGCACCGGCCTGGATGAGAGCAGCGGCACAGCCGATGGCAATGGAGGCAAACAGGGCGCTTGAGACAGTGGTTCTGTTGAGGGTGCTGCGTTGCACGAGAGCGTCCGCGAACAGCGAATTGACCGTCACCCACAGCAGCACATGGAGAGCAATGGCAGCGGCGGCGATGCCGACTTCGGCGGGACCGATCAGGCGGCCGACGATAAAGGCCGATGCGAAGGAGAGGATGGCGGAGGTCGCCGCCTCGGCACCGGACCAGACGACATTGGCGGCGTGGCGGTCCTGGTCATGCATGGGGGACGATGCCCGGACCAAGAGCGGTCATGACGGGCGTGGCACCGTACGTCACGAAGGCCAGGTGGAGCGTATAGACAATCAGCAATGCCTGGACCGCGATCACTGGCCAGGAGGAGATCGTCAGGTGCGGCGCAAGCAGGAAAACACTGTCGAAGACCGGCCGATGCCAGCCGGCGCTGTGCTCGATGACCTGCGACAGGCAGGTGCCGGCGTCGAAGAAGACGAGTGGATATCCGTTCCACTGCGCCGGCCACATCAGCAATGCGGCGGCGAGCGGGATCGGAGCGACTGACCTCGATCGCCGCTCAGTCGCCATAACCGTTGGGATGTGCCTCGCGCCATAACAGCGCGGTGCGCACGATCTCATCCAGATCGGCAAAGCGCGGCCGCCACGCGAGTTCCTGTTGGGCGTGTTGCGCGGCCGCGATCAGCGAGGCCGGATCTCCAGGGCGGCGCGGACACATGCGATAGGGCACAGGGCGGCCCGACGCACGCTGGACGGACTGTATCACCTCCAGTACCGAATGGCCGATACCAGTGCCGAGGTTGAGCGAAATACTGCCGTGCTCGATCCGGTCCACTGCGCGGATGTGGGCGTCGGCGAGATCATTCACATGGATGTAGTCGCGGACGCACGTCCCATCGGGCGTGGGATAGTCGTTGCCGTACACGTCGAGTTCGGGGCGACGGCCGAGTGCCGCATCGATCACCAGCGGGACGAGATGAGTCTCCGGGCGATGATCCTCGCCGATACGACCGCCTGGGTCAGCACCTGCGGCGTTGAAATAGCGCAGGGCGGCGAAGCGCAGGCCGTGGATACGATCCGCCCAGTACAGCGCGCGTTCGATGATGCGTTTCCCCTCGCCGTAGGGCGATTCGGGGTTCTGCGGAGCGTCTTCCGGAATCGGCACCGTGTCCGGCGTGCCATACACCGCGCAGGTGGACGATAGCACGAAGCGCGATACGCCGTGGCGAACGCAGGCCTCGATCAGGCGCATGCCATTCGCGCCGTTGTCGATCAGGTAGCGGAACGGTAACCGCATGCTCTCGCCTACCTGGGTGAGCGAGGCGAAGTGGAACACGGCGTCCCACGGTCCCTCCGAGAGCAGCGCATCCACCGCGCTGCTGTCAGCGAGGTCGATGGCGGCAAGCTGCGCTCCGTCGGGTACCGCTCCACGATGGCCAGTGCGCAGGTTGTCGATCACCACCACGCTGTCGCCGCGTTCGACGAGTGTCATCACCAGGTGGCTGCCGACATAACCCGCCCCGCCGGTGACCAGAAACCGTTGCGTCATCGTTCATCTACTCCCGGAAATAGCCGCCGTAGCGCGGATGATACACCTCCGCATCGGCATAGCCCGAGCGCAAATGGACGTTGACGTCCACTTGCGTCAAGGCCGCGCCTACCACGTTGGCATGCGCTTCTTCCAGAAGTTCAAGAGCATGCAGAGCGATATGGCGCGATGTGGCGCGCCAGCGAACACAAAACAACGTGGCATCGGCCAGGCCAGCCACGATTCGCGCGTCGGTGATTGCCTCGGCTGGGGGCGTGTCGAGGAGCACGAGGTCGTAGCCCTCACGGAGTGTCTCGAGCAGCCGCACCATCCCTCCGGACATCAGCAGCCCCAGCGCATTGGTATCCTGGGCGCCGCAAGGCATGAACGCCATGCCCGTGTCGTGGTCCTTATGGATCACCTGATCAAGGCTTGCGCGTTTGAGCAGGTAATCGACCAGTCCGATCTCACTAGCAGGTTTCGGCTGGCGGATATCACAATCGACGACGATGACACGCTCGCCATTGGCGGCGGTAAGGCGCCCGAGGGCGTGCGTGATGACGGTTTTGCCCTCGCGCGGGCGCGCCGCGGTTATGGCGACAACGTGCGGCTGGTCCGGCCAGAGCGAGAGACCGGCACGCAGGGCACGAAGCTGCTCGGCAAAGGCCGAGAGCGGCTTGCGGGCGGCATACTCCTCGATGACCACGTCCTTGAGCCAACGACGGCGAACCGTGGGGATCAGTGCCAGGCAGGGCAGGCGAAGGACATTGCGGATGTCGTCGCCGCTGCGGAAGGTGGCATCCGCCAGCTCCCACAGGTAGGCAAGCAGGAGCCCGAATAGCACGCCGAAGGCGACGGCGCCCGCCATCCAGGCCCCCGTGCGCGGGAAGCTGGGATGTCCAGGCGGGAGGGCCAGCGAGATCTCGTGGGCATCGGGTGCTTCGATCGCCGATTGTTTTGCGGTTTGTTGGATACTTTCCAGCACCGTTTGCAACAGGCTGCGCGATGCCTCGGCGTCGCGCTGCATGGCGTTCAACGGAATCTGCGCCTGCGCATCGCGCTGAAACCTCGCGCGGGCATCGTCCAGATCAGCCTGCAACTTGGCAACACGATCGCGATCGGCGCGCACGTCCGCCTCGGTTGCCGTGACGACGCGGGTGACTTCCGCCGAGATCGACCGATCGGTTTCGGCAAGCTGGGTGCGTGTGGATCGCACCTCTGGATGGTTAGGCCCGAGACGGCCGAGCATGGATTGCAGCTCTGCCGTAAACTGGTCCTGACGTGTCCGCAGCGGCGCCACTGAAGGGGCAATTGCCGCCTGCGCCGCAGCGCCGGCCCTGCCACTGGCGGCGTCGAGGCGGCCTTCTGCCTCCGCGAGCGCACTTCGCGCTCGAGCGAGGTTTTCCGACAAAAGGCTGATCTGCTCGCTGTCGAGGCTGGCGTGCATGCCCTCGACGAGGCCATGATCGGCACGATAGCGCGCTATCTGGTCCTCTGACTGGCGGACTTCGGCCCGGAGTTCCCTGGCGCGCTGTTCCAGCCAGTCGCGTGCCTTCATCACGGCACCGTATTTCGCGCCGAGCTGCGCCTTCACATAGGCGTCCATGGCGTGATTGACGGCGGCGGCGGCGAGCAGCGGATCTTGCGCGGTGAAGGACACCTGAAGCACGTGCGACGCCTTCACCGGGGTCACGACCAGCGAATCTTGTACCGCCGCCAGCGTGGCGTTGCGCGAAGGATCGAGTTGCGGGCCGATGATGTCGGGGGCTGGCGCGTGCTCGGCGGAAACCAGCCAGTGGAAGATGCGACGCCACCAGGGCCGTGGTCGCAGTTCAGGGTTGAATTCGGGATTGGCATAGAGGTTCAGGCGGTTTGTGACCTGCTCGATCACCGGGATGCCCCGTAGCACCTCGGCCTGCGACACCATGATCGCATCGGTGATCGGGTCGACGCGCAGGATACTTTGCAGCTCGCGCACCTTGTACTCGGCATTGTCGTACAGCAGCGTGCCGCTCGCGGTGTAGCGCGGGGAGAGTTGGCTGAGCGCGATGAATGTCAGGAACGGGCACAGGACGATCGAGGTCAATAGCGGCAGCTTGCGGCGTCGCAGGATCGCAAGCACGGCTGCGCCGTTCAACGCGGCCGCTTCAGATCCCCTGTCGCGCGGCATCCGTTCGCTTCGTGCCGTCCGCGAGGCTGCTATCGTCCCAGCGGGTCGGTCTAGCATCATTTCCTGCATCGGGGGGTGAGAGTCCGCCGTTCTTGGCGGGGCCGAGCGTCCCGATCTGAATACAATTACCCCCCGCGTCTTAATCCATGGCTAATTCCTCCCGCCGCATAGTCACAGCCATGCGTATGTATCGTTGCCTCCTGTTGGTGGCGCTGTCCTGGGCGGCGGTCGCCTGCGGTGGGCCAGGCAGCAGGCTGCCGATGCTGCCCGATGGCGACCGCGCGGCCTACACGTTGGGGCCCGGCGATCAGGTGCGGATTATCGTGTTCGGCGAGGATAATCTGACCGGCGAATTCAGGGTCAACGACAGCGGGAACATTGCGCTGCCGCTCGTAGGGAGCGTGCATGCGGCGGGATTGGCGTCGAGCGGCCTGGAGGCGGCGGTCGGGGCCGCCTTGCGGCGGGACAATCTGGTGCGCCATCCATCAGTCGCGGTGGAGGTGATCGCCTACCGGCCGATCTACGTCCTGGGGGAGGTCAACAAACCCGGGCAGTACGCCTATCAGCCGGGGATGACAGTGGTCACCGCTGTCGCCGTGGCCGGCGGCTTCACCTATCGCGCCATCGAGGGCTATGCTGCCATCGTTCGCACCGCGAATGGGACGGCGGTGGAGGGCAGGGCGACCAGGCAGTCCTTCGTGCAGCCGGGCGATGTCATCACGGTGTTCGAACGCAGGTTCTGATTGTGTGCTGCGGTTGGCGGTGGCGCTGTTCGCCATGCTTGGCGTCGCCGCAGCCCGCGATACGCCCGCGCCGGGGCCGCTCCACATCGTTGGCGGCGCCAGTGCCGGCTGCCTCGCAGGGGCCGTGCGCCTGCCGGCGGGTGGCGACGGATTCCAGACAATCCATTTGTCCCGCAGTTCCTTCTGGGGTGCACCGGTGACTATCGCCGGGATCGAAGAACTGGGGAAACAGGCCCATGCCGCCGGTCTCGGAGACCTCTATGTCGAGGATGTTGCTCGGCCACGTGGCGGCCCATTGCCAGGTGGGCATGTCGCGCATCAGTTGGGGCTCGATGCCGATGTTGGACTGGATGTGTCGCCGAAGCACGCGCTGACGGCGACGGAACGCGAAACGGTGGAACTGCCCAGCATGGTGCGGGCGGATCAGCGAGGGGTGGATCCGGGCCACTGGTCGCCACAGGTGGCCACGCTGTTGCATCTGGCGGCTGGACTGCCTGGCGTGGACCGCATCCTGGTTAATGCAGCGATCAAGAAGCAGCTTTGCGATACTGTGCAGGGCGACCGGTCATGGCTGCGCATGATCAGGCCGTGGTACGACCACTCGGCCCATATGCATATCCATTTCCGCTGTCCGGCAGGGCAACACGATTGCGTCGATATTCCGCCGCAGCCTGCCGGTGAGAGCTGCGATGCGACGCTGCAATGGTGGTTCGATCAGTTGGACGTGCCGCCACAGCCCGCGAAGCCATATCATCCGCCGGCTCTGCCGGCGGCTTGCAAGGCGGTGATGGACGCGCCCTGAGTGTCAGAGCACGCCGGCGAGCCGTCGCATGGTGCGGGCAAAGGCAGCCGCGATCTTTGGCTGCGCCCGATGCATCGCATCGCGCACAACCCATTCGCCGCAGGCCATGACATCGCGAACCGGTGTTGTGTTTCCCGAGAACAGCCACGCGTCAATCAAGGCATCGCCGGCGCGGCCAACCAGAGACGAATGCTCGGCGTCCAGGACGACCAGGTCCGCGTGGCGGCCAGGTTCGATCGAACCGCCGCGACGGCCGAGTGCCTGGGCGCCACCTGCAAGAGCGCGTGTATAGAGGTCTGTGGTGACGTTGCGGGAGCGGGTTTCCAGGCGGCGTATGTATTCCAGCCAGCGCAATTCCTCGACAGGCGACGTGCTGACGTTCGAATCGGTGCCGATGCCGAACCGGCCACCGTCGGCCAGAAAGTCGCGGAGGGGGAAAATGCCGTCGCCGAGATTGGCCTCGGTGGTCTGGCAAAGGCCGGCGATGGCGCCGCTTCCCGCAAGCCGGGCCCGCTCGGCGGGGTCGATGTGCGTTGCGTGGATCAGGCACCATCGCTGGTCGACTTCTGCATGGTCCAGCAGCCACGCGACGGGCGGAGCGCCGCTCCAGGCAACGCAGTCGGCCACTTCCTTCTGCTGCTCGGCGACGTGGATATGGATGGGTTTACCGCCCGCAATTGCGATCGCCGCTGTCAGTTCGTCCGGCGTGACGGCACGCAGCGAATGCGGTGCAACGCCATCACCAACTGCGGCGCAGAGATCGGCATAGTCATCGAGCGTCAGAATGAATCGTCGCTGGCCCTCCGTCGGCTCGGCACCGCCAAACTGCGAGTGACGATACAGCACCGGCAGAAGTGTAAGGCCAATCCCGGCTTCGCAGGCAGCAGCTTTGACGCGATGGGACAGCTCAGCCTTGTCCTCGTACCGCGAGCCGTCTGGCGTGTTGTGCAGGTAGTGGAATTCGGCGACCGAGGTGTAGCCGTGCAGGAGACATTCGACATAGAGCTGCGCGGCAATGGCTTGCACGTCGTCCGGAGTCAGGATGGCGAGGAAGCGATACATCACCTCGCGCCAGCGCCAGAAGTCGTCGCCGGTTGGTCCGGCGCGTTCGGCAAGGCCAGCCATTGCACGTTGGAACGCATGGCTGTGCAGGTTGGGCATGCCGGGGACGACAAGGCCAGACAGACGCTCGGCCACTTCGGTTGCGCGCGGCGTGACGGAAACGATCGTGCCGTCGGCAGCGATGTCGATCAGAACGTCGGGCTCGACACGGCCGCCGAACAGGGCTGCGTCGGCGCGATACTTCATCGCGGATCGAGCAGCGACAGCAGTCCTTGCAGCAATTGCGTCGGCGTCGGCGGACAGCCCTGGATCACCAGGTCCACTGGAACAACCTTGGAGACCGCGCCGATGCAGGCAGGACTGTCGGCGAACACGCCGCAGCCGGCGGCGCAGTCGCCAACGGCAACCACCCACTTCGGATCGGGCGTGGCGCGCCATGTCCGCTCCAGCCCCTCGCGCATGTTTCGGGTCACGGGACCGGTGACCATCAGCACGTCGGCGTGACGCGGCGAGGCGACGAAGCGCAGTCCGAAACGCTCCAGATCATAGAAGGCATTGTTGAGTGCATGGATTTCCAGCTCGCAGCCATTGCAGGAGCCGGCATCCACCTCGCGGATGGCGAGGCTGCGGCCGAGGCGGCGTTGCACGGCACGGTTCAGTTCGGCGCCGAGCGTCGCGAGCGGCGCTGCTTCGGTGACAGGAATCCGAAGACCCTGCAGAAGAGTTCTCAACATGGCGGGCACATCATGGTCACAGGTCGTGCCCTGAATAGGAGCAGTTGAACGACTTGTTGCAGAGAGGGAAGTCGGCGACGATGTTGCCCTCGATCGCGGCTTCAAGCAGCGGCCATTGAAACCAGGATGCATCACGCAGATGGCAGCGGTCGATGCGACCTTCGCTGTCCAGGCGCAGCCACACCAGCAGGTCGCCGCGGAATGCCTCGGTCAACGCGATGGCTTCGGATGGACCATGCGCGGTGACAGGCGTGCGGACGTCGCCATGCGGTAGCTGATCGAGCATCTGTTCAATCAGGGCGAGGCTGGCATCGATCTCCTTGATGCGGATCCAGACACGGGCGTTCACGTCGCCTTCTGTCAGCACCGGCACGGTGAATTGCAGTCGATCGTAGGGTGGATACGCGAGAGACTTGCGTGCATCGAAGTCGCGCCCGGAGGCGCGGCCGATGAAACCGCCGGCGCCGAAGCGGCGTGCCAGTTCCGCGGACAGGATGCCGGTCCGAGCGGTGCGGTCCTGCAGCGACGCGGTCTTGTCGTAGAGATCGACCAGTGGCGGAAAGCGCGCGCGGATCTCGTCGACCAGCGTGCGGATTTTGCCCGGGCCATCAGGTGCCATATCGACAGCAGTGCCACCCGGCACGATGCAATCCATCATCAGACGATGGCCGAAACAGGATGCGGTGGTACGCAGCACGCGCTCACGCAGCATGCCGCAATGTGCCAGCATGATGCTGAACGATGCGTCGTTGCAGATCGCGCCAACGTCGCCGAGGTGGTTTGCGATGCGTTCCAGCTCCGCCATGATGCCGCGCAGCCACATCGCGCGGGGTGGTGGTTCGATGCTAAGTGCGGCTTCGACCGCGCCCGCGAAAGCGAATGCATAGGCGACGGTGCTGTCGCCCGACGTGCGGCCGGTGAGCTGCGCGGCGCGCTCGATGGTGGCACCCTGCAGCAGGTGGTCGATGCCCTTGTGCACATAGCCAAGACGCTGCTCCAGCCGCACGATGGTTTCCCCATCGGCGGTGAAGCGGAAGTGACCAGGCTCGATGATGCCTGCGTGGACGGGACCGACCGGGATCTGGTGCAGGCCCTCTCCTTCCACGGGGAGGAACGCATAGGCAGTGGGGTTGGCGCCGTGATCAAGCCAGGGACGCGCGTCGGGCAGGCCAACAGGATCGAGCCCATAGAGATCGCGCGCGGCGCGCTCGAGACGGATGGCTGCGGCGTGATGGGCGCCAACTGAGGGATAGCTTCTGCCTGGGCAATCCAGAGTGAGTACGTCTGCGCCGTGATCGAACACCGCCATATGGACGCGGCTGGGTTCGCCCCAGAGGCTGAGCAGTGTCGCCTCGCCCGCACCAAGCCGGCGCACGTTCTGCTGCCAGGTTTCCGCATCCACGATCATCCCAGCAGCGCCGCGATGTGCTGAAACCATTCGACCAGCGGTCCAGGGAGCCAGATACCCGCTATCAGCACCAGCGCGAGGTGCGCGAACATCGGCACATAGGATGCGGTGACTGGTCCGGTGGAACCGCGTGGTTCCCCAAACGCAACAGCGGTGATGCGCAGGAACAATGCCCCGAACGACACCAGCAGGCCGAAGACCAGCAGCAACGCGAGGACCGGCTGTTGCGCGAAGGTGGAACTGACGACCAGAAACTCGCTGGTGAACACGCCAAATGGCGGCAGTCCCGCGATGGCGGCAACGCCGGCGATCAGACCCCAGCCAAGCAGCGGATGCGTCACGGTCAGGCCGCCCATGTCCGCCATGCGCTGCGTGCCTTTGACCTGCGCAACATGGCCCACCGAAAAGAAGATCGCCGACTTGGTCAGGCTGTGCATGGTCATCTGCAACAGGCCAGCGAAATTGCCCAATGGACCGGCCATGCCGAAGGCGAACACGGTGATACCCATGTGCTCGATCGATGAGTAGGCGAACAGGCGTTTGATGTCGCGCCGTCGATACAGCATGAACGCGGCAAAGATCAGGGAAAGAAGCCCAAGACCGATCATCAGCGGGCCTGGAGCGATTGCGCCGGTATTTGCTGACATCAGCAGCTTGAAGCGCAGCAGCGCATAGAGCGCGACATTCAGCAGCAGGCCCGACAGTACGGCGGAAATCGGTGTGGGACCCTCGGCGTGCGCGTCCGGCAGCCAGGCGTGCATCGGCGCAAGGCCAACCTTGGTGCCGTACCCCAACAGCAGGAAGACGAAGGCGACGTTCAGAAGCGCGGGATCGAAGTCGTGCGCGCGGATCAGGAGCGTCGTCCAGACCATGGCGTCCAAACCCTCACCGACCACCGGGCGTGCGGCGAGATAGACCAGGATGGTACCGAATAGCGCGAGAGCAATGCCGACGCTGCCAAGGATGAAATATTTCCACGCAGCCTCGATCGCCTCATGCGTGCGGTAGATCCCGACCATCATGACAGTCGTCAGAGTGGCCAGCTCAACCGCAACCCACATCACGCCGATGTTGTTCGCAAGCAGCGCCAGGTTCATGCCGAACAGCATGAGCTGGAACATTGCATGGTAGAAGCGAAGATACGCCGGGGTAAGCCGGCCGGTTTCCAGCTCATGGCCGATATAGCTGGCGCTGAAGGCGGCGGTGGTAAAGCCGACAAAAGTGTTGAGCATGATAAAGACGATGTTCAGATCATCGACGGTCAGGAAGCGGCCCGTGGCAGGACGGTCGATAAGAAGGAAAGACGCGGCAAGGACTGTGACGCCGCTGGCAGCAACATTGATGCGCGCGGAAAGTCGGTAGTTGTCGATAAAGGCGAGGGCCGCGGCGGTCAGCAGCGGGATGAGAAGGATCAGAGGTTCGGTCACCGTCGTTCGCCCCGGAACTGATCGAGCGCCTCCAGATCCACCGAGTCGAAGCGCTCGCGGATGCGGAACAGGAAAATTCCGATAACGATGAACGCGATCAGCACGGAGAATGCGATGCTGATCTCCACCACCAGCGGCATACCCTGTGCGCCGGTGGCAGCAAGGTCGATGCCGTTATCCAGCGACAGGAACCCTGCAACCTGGCTCACCGCGTTGCGCCGTGTAACCATCATCAGGAGGCCGATCAGCACCACGGACAGTGCAAGCGCGATGTCCTCGCGTACCACCGGATCGGCGTGCGTGGTGACCGGCAGCATCACCATCAGCGACAGAGCCACCAGCGCGATGCCTGCCAGCATGGTAAGGCCGATGCTGACCACATTCTCGATCTCACGATGGATACCCAGGCGGAACACCATGCGGCGCAAGGCCATAGGCACGACGATGGCCTTGAAGCCAAGCGCGATGACCGCGGTGACGTAAAGCTGTGGCGCATGCTGTGTGTAGGCCTGCCAGCCGATCGCCGCGGCAAGGACGAAGGCGTGCAGGGCCAGCGCATTGATCAGCGCATAGAGCCGGTCCTGGTACAGCATGGCAAAGCTGACCAGCACCAGGCTGCCAGCCAGCATGTGCGAGACATCGAAATCGAATCCGTGTGTCACATGCCCTCCGAGATGAACAGCAGCAGCACACCGAGCAGGCTCAGCATCAATGCGGCGCCCAGGAAGTTGGGAACGCGGAATACGCGCATCTTGGCGATCGACATCTCGAACACGCCCAGCAACGCACCGGCGATGGCGAGCTTCACCAGATAGCAGATCAGCCCAATCAGATATCCCTGGGCGAGACCGAACGGAAAGAAGAGGCAGCCGATCACCGAAACATAGAGCAGCAGCTTCAGTGAAGCGGCGAGATCGATCATGGCGAGATGCCGGCCGGAATATTCCAGCACCATCGCCTCGTGCACCATCGTCAGTTCAAGGTGGGTTGCCGGGTTGTCGACCGGGATGCGGGCGTTCTCCGCCAACGCCACGACAACGAACGCGATCAGCCCAAGCCCCAGCGACACGCGCAGGCCAACATTGGAGAAAGCCATGTGGTCGGCGATGGTCGAGAGCTGTGTCGAGCCGGCGATCAACGCGACGGACAGTACAATCATCAGCATGGCCGGTTCGGCGAGCGAGGCGAACATCACCTCGCGCGATGCCCCGATGCCGCCAAAGCTCGTCCCGATATCCATGGCGGCAAGCGCCTGGGCAAAGCGGGCGCCGCCAAGCAGGGCGGTGATCGCGATCAGGTCGCCGGACCAGCTGAACAGCAATCCGGTGGCGAAGGTCGGAACAAGTGCCGCCGCGACCCAGGTTGTGGCAAAGATCACGTAGGGCGCAACGCGAAACAGCCACGAAGCGTTCTCCGCCAGCACGGCATCCTTCCCGAGCAACCGCCGCAGATCACGATAGGGCTGGACCAGCGAAGGCCCTTGGCGGCGTTGCAGCCGCGCCTTCACCTTGCGTACCAGGCCGGTGAGCAGCGGTGCGAGCAGCAGCACGAGCAGCATCTGCACGCCCTGCACGATCAGGCCCTCGATCATTGCCATAGCGCGAGCGCCAGCAGCAGGATCACCAGGGCGGCGAACACAAAGCCCAGGTAGCGGCGGATGGTCAGGAACTGCAGGGCATTCAGCAGGTCCGAAAAGCGCCATATGGCGGCGCCAACCGGTGCATAGACCGCGTCCCACACCGTATCGCTAATATGCTTTTCGATACGGGCAGGTGCGATGTTTCCCGGCGGTGGCATGGTGACCGTCTCATGCGTGCGGAACACCACCGCGCCGTATACACGGCGGATTGGCTGGGCAAAGCTGGCGCCGGTGTATTGCGTCTCCGGCCGAGGATCCGGGAAGCCGCAATCCCAGGGCGGCGCCCGTCGCACAGCGTGCGAGGCGAGGCGGTGAATCGCCAGCACCGTCAGCGACGCCGACGCCGCGATGAAGACGAACACCAGCAAACCATTGTAGGAACTGCGTGCGCTGGCGACCGGGATGATCGACAGCCACGCAACATCAAGCTGGGTTGGCATATGCGCGCCGGTCAGTGCCTGCGTGACAGGGGCCAGCAGGTCGATCACCACGCCAGGGAAGATACCAGCCAGCAGGCAAAGCCCGGCAAAAGCGAACATGGCGTACAGCGACCATCGATCGGTCTCGCGCGCATCGGCCGCGGCGCGGGTACGGGCGCGGCCAAGGAAGCTGATGCCGAACGCCTTCACGAAGCACGCTGCGGCAAGTGCGGCGGACAGTGCCAGCAGCGCGCCGTCAGCCGGGATCGCCAGCTTCAGGCCCCATTGCGGCAGGTTGGGATGCAGCAGGATCGACTGGAAGGTCAGCCACTCGGAGACGAAGCCGTTCAGCGGCGGCAGGGCGGAGATCGCCATGCAGCCGATCAGGAAAGCGAATGCGGTCCTGGGCATGCGATGGATCAGGCCGCCGAGGTGATCCATGTCGCGCTCGCCCGTCGCTGTCTGTACGGCACCGGCGCCGAAGAACAGCAGGCTCTTGAATACCGAGTGGTTGAAAACGTGGAATAACGCCGCGGTCAGCCCGAGTGCGGCCGCGGATGACAGTGCGTTGGCGCGGAATGCCATCGCCAGGCCGAGACCAATGAAGATGATGCCGATGTTCTCCACCGTGTGGTAGGCGAGCAGGCGCTTCAGGTCATGCTCCATCAGGGCATAGAGGACACCAAGCACAGCGGTGATGCCGCCGATCGCAAGGACAATGGTGCCTGACCACCACGCAGGCATCCCCAACAGATCAAAGGCGATGCGGATGAAGCCGTAGACCGCGACCTTGGTCATCACACCGCTCATCAGTGCGGAGACATGGCTGGGCGCAGCGGGGTGGGCGAGCGGCAGCCAGGCGTGCAGCGGCACCACGCCGGCTTTCGACCCGGCGCCGATCAGCGCCAGCACCAGCGCCAATGCCGCGATGCCGGGCGATGGATGCACTGCCCGTATTGCGGCGAAGCTGTAGTCGCCGGCGCCGACAAGCAGGCCAAAGCACAGGAGCAGCGCAAGACCGGAGAAGCTC
>DATJJM010000402.1:0-7828 GCA_035492535.1 Acetobacteraceae bacterium
CGACTTCGTTGGCACCAGACCGGGCGCGCCGATCGACTCGGTGTTGCGGGAGATCGGCGATGCGCAGCAGGTGGTGGCCAAACTTGCGGCCACCCTGGTCAGCGCCGGCACCGCAACGCCTGCCAATGGCGCGCTGGATCCGCTGCTGACACTGAAGACGGATGCCGCACACCAACCGGAGCCAGTTGAACGGTGGTTGAGCCAGATCGCTGCCAGCGTTATTGCACTTCGCAGTGGTGATGCCCGATTGCAACTCGCGACCATATTCAACGCGCCGGGTGGCCCGGCTGAGGTCTGCCCTGCCGTGGTCAACGGCCACTATCCATTCGTAGCGACGTCAGCCGACGACGTATCGATCGCCGACTTCGCACGACTGTTTGCGCCGGGTGCTGCACTCGACGGGTTCGCCAACACGCTACTGGGCCGCTATGTCGATACGTCAGCCAAAACGTGGCATCTGATCTCGGCGGATGCAGCGTCTTCGCCGATTTCGGCCGCGGATGTGGCGCAGTTCCAACGCGCGACCACCATCCGCGACACGTACTTTGCCGACGGCGAAACCCGTCCGCACTTCCGGCTGGATATCACACCGGTCAGCGCCGACGCAGCGACCCGGCGGGTGACGCTGGATCTCGATGGCACGACGATTGTCTATACGACCGGCTCACAGCGAGCTACCCAGATCATGTGGCCGACATTCTCGCTGCAGCCGACCATGCGGTTGGTATTCGATCCGCCGACGGTAGGTGGCGAGGCGCTGCAGGCGACCGGTCCGTGGGCGATGTTCCGCTTGTTCGGACGAGGCCGCATGCAACCGCAGCCTGCTACGCCTGATCATTACACGTTGACCTTTCAGCTCGGCGCGCGGCAGGCTGTGTTCGATCTGCACGTACCCGGGGGGAACAATCCGCTTGCTGTTGGGTTGCTGCAGGACTTCCACTGCCCGTCGTTGCGGGCGAACTGATCCCCTCTACAGGTCGTACAGCAAACGCGCATTCTCCCGGTAGATCATTGAACGCTCGTGTTCGGACATTCGTATCTTGAATGCCGACGCGGGGTCGTCGTAGTCCCAGTGAGGATAGTCGGTGGCGAACATGATCCGGTCCCAGCCGATCCACTTCAACGTATCGCGCAGGTGCTCATCACGCTCCGGTTCTTCGACGGGCTGCGTCGTGAACCAGATGTGTTCCTTCACATAGTGTGACGGCGGCCGCTTGCATTCGGGTACTTCGCTGCGCATGCGGGCCCAATGGCGGTCCAGCCGCCAGCAGAGAGCAGGTAGCCAGGCAAAGCCGCCCTCGATCATCACCATGCGGAGTTGGGGAAAGTGTTCGAACACACCCTCCAACAGAAGGCTAGTGATCTGCGCCTGGAAACTATGGACGTTGATGTGATGGTCCTGCAGGTAATAGCTGGGCCAACCGCTGCCCGTCGATGCATATCCACCACCGACGCTGTTGACGTGGACACCAATCGGCAGGCCTGCACTCTGTGCCGCGGCAAAAATCGGCCAATATCGTTTTCGGCCCAGTGGCTCGTTCGTCTTGGACGGCAACAGGATCTGCACGAACCGGCGATCCCCGGCCCGTTGAGCGATCTCCTCGACGGCCAGGTCGGGATCTTCGTGGGCGACTGTCACGCTGGCCCGTAGCCGTGGCTCGCGTTCGATCCAGTTGGCAAGCTGCCACTCGTTCACCGCCGTGCACAGCGCGGCATCGAGGTCCGTGTTGCGTGCGCTACCATGGAGCGGCGACAGAATGCCAACCGCGATTTCATTTGCATCGAGCAGCTGCGCCTGCATGAACGCCAGATCAGAACCAGGCGGCCCTCCACCCGGCGGCCACGCATCCCTGCGAGCGGTTGCCGGTGCTGCCTTTGGATATTGCGTGCCTGTGGTGAATGGCAGCCTGGCCTGAGCGCCATATTCTGCCAGATGACGGCGCCAACGCTCCGGAAGCCACGGATGCAATTCGGATGGAGAGCGCCTGGTCGGGTGGATGTCACAGTCGATGATGCCGTTGCCGATGCCGCGGGACTTTGCGCGATCAATGACTTCACTCATGTCAGGGTCTCCCTGAGACGCGGATAAGTGTCCAGTGGATTGTCGACCGCGAGTTTCTGCACCACCGAAGCCGGAAGGCCCGGCGGCAATGCGTCATCGCCATCAAAGTGCCAGTGTGGAAAATCGGTCGCAAACAACAGCAGCTCATCACTGTCGATGTGATCCATGATGCGTTCCACCTCGATCGCAGTTGGTGCATCGAATGGCTGCGTGGTGAACCGGACATGCTGTCGCACCAGTTCACCCGGCGAACGGGTGAACCACGGTGTCTCGCTGCGCAGCCCGCGCCAGGACTTGATCGCGCGCCACAGGAACGCCGGCAGCCATGTGACACCAGACTCGATCAGCACAACGCGCAGCGATGGAAAGTGGTTGAATACACCTTCGCCCATCAGGCTCAGTAACTGTGCTTCAAATCCCATATTCTGTCCGACATAGTCCTGCAGATAGTGCGTGGGCCAACCGACAGAGGTCGGCGCGTGACGGAATGCACCACCTGAATGAATGCCGATCGGCAGGCCGTGATGAACGGCAGCTTCGTAGATCGGCCAGTAATACCTGCGCCCGAGCAGCATCTCGTTCAACGCAAGGAGCTGAACCTGAACGAAGCGGCGGTCCGCCGCACATCGGTGAATCTCCTCCGCCGCGTAGTCTGGGTTCTGGGCCGGCACGACAATGCTGGCTCGCAGGCGTGGTTCGCGATCAAGCCACTCGAGCTTAATCCAGTCGTTGACGGCGCGGCAAAGCGTTTGCGCAAGATCTTCGCTGTGCACCGCTTGACCACCGTAGAGGCAGTTGACGATAGCCGCACGGGTTCCAAATGCGTCGAGTGCTCCACGCTGGAGCAGACCCAGATCGGTACCAGGCTTGCCTTCGCTGGGTCGCCAGTCGGGCCGGCACGCGATCGGTGCGCCCGATGGATAACTCGCCAATTCCAGTCCATCGGTCCCACGGGACACGATCATTTCCTGCCAGGCCTCGCCCATATAGGGCAAGAGTGCCTTCATCCCCGGCACGGAGACATGAACATCGCAGTCGATCGTACTGGCCGGAAGTGCAGTCATCAGTTCTTCACTCGATTCAAAGCTGGGGTGGAGACACTCGATATTGAGTGAGCGTAAGCACCGACCAACGGCGTTTGCAAACTTTAGGTTCCGAGACTGCCGTCGCTACCACACAACCTGGAAGCGCGAAATTGGCATATCCGAATCCTGACTTGTGCGACGCAAGGTCCACGGTCATATTCCACCTGACTTAAATCCTGATTGGTGGTAGTGGAGCAGCAGCCTAACGAGGCGCTCCGGGCAGACAGGTAGATCATGATGAAGATCATTATCAGTGCAGTCGGGGCATCGATTTTTTTCAGTGTGCCGGTGCTCGCCCAGCAGCTCTGGTGCTGGAGTTTCACGGGAACAGGCGTGTTTGCCGCCGGCACCTTCGTGACGGGTCCCAGCGTGGATGCTGAAGGCTTCTATCCGATAACCGCGATTACCGGTAATGCCAACTCTGCGACGGTCACTGCACTGCAGCCAACCGACACGAGCATTCCCGGGAACTCCGGATACCCAGTCGATAACGTTGTCCGCATGGCAGCGCCACAGCTTACAAAGCATGGGCTCGGATTCGTCACGTCCGACGGCACCTACCATAATGCATTTCATGTGGACCAGTATCGCGACTACGTATCGCGTCCGCCCTATGCGGACGGCAAGGGAGCGGAGCCGACCATCCAGTTCAAGGCAATTACCACTTCCGGCTCCCGCTGTCCGGCTCAATAGCTCCGGCGGCCAGGATCCGGGAGGGTAAGGTGCGACCGCACCATGGCCGTTGATGTGGCTCTGGTCCGGGTTCACCCACGCAGTTGCCCTGGCGTTGACGGGCTGAACGCATCTGGCGTTCAATGCTTACCAAGGAACGGGAGGGAGAACCCATGCGCGCGGCCGTCTTCCATGAAGCTCATCAGCCAATGACAATCGAAACGCTCGAGGTCGCGAAACCAGGGGCGCACGAGGTCCTGCTGAACACCGCCTACGCCGGACTATGCCATAGCGACCTGCATTTCCTGGAGGGACTGTATCCGATACAGGCGCCCGTCGTACTCGGCCATGAATCCTCGGCGGTCGTCGAAGCAGTTGGCAGCGAAGTCACGTATGTGAAGCCTGGTGATCGCGTGATCACCTGTCTCAGCGTGTTTTGCGGCACTTGCGAATATTGCACAACAGGGCGCCCAAACCTGTGCTCCAACGCCGAGGTCAAGATGCCGCCGGGCAAGGCACAGCGGTTGTTCTGGAAGGGCAAGGCCGTGGGCCAATTTGCCAACCTATCATCGTTCGCCGAGCAGTTGCTGGTGCACGAAAATGCCGTCGTGAAGATCGCTGACGACATTCCATTGAACGTCGCGGCGCTCGTAGGATGCGGCGTTATCACTGGCGCGGGCGCCGTGTTCAACACGGCGAAGGTGCCCGCTGGGTCCACTGTGGCCGTGTTCGGATGTGGCGGCATCGGTCTCTCGGCTGTAAACGGCGCCGCCATCGCCGGCGCCGATCGTATTATCGCGATAGACATGATCTCCTCAAAGCTCGACGTGGCGAAGCAGATGGGCGCCACTGATGTTATCAACGCGTCCAACGCCGATCCGGTAGAGGCAATCAAAGAAATGACCGGGGGTGGGGTCGAATTCTCATTCGAGGCAGTCGGGTTGAAGCGTACCGCAGAGCAATGTTTCGAGTCGCTTCGTCCCGGAGGAACCGCGACGATCATCGGTATGGTTCCGTTCGGGATGAAAATCGAATTACACGGCTACGATTTCCTCCGCGAGCGACGCATTCAGGGCTCATCGATGGGCAGCAACAGGTTCCGCGTCGATATGCCGAAACTCTTGAATGCGTGGAAGAAGGGGCATCTGAAGCTCGACCACCTGATCTCCAGCCACATCAAGCTGGACGAGATCAATGAGGGTTATGCGAAGCTCAAGGGTGGCGACGTGCTACGTCAGCTGATTGATTTTGGCGTAGCGGCGTAGGAGCCGCCGGTCCGCCGCGGAAAAGCTCGGTGCCATACGCGGATGATTCCCAACCCCGCGGTCGTTTTGGCCTGCGTTGTACAATAGGCTTATGTTCGGAGCATGCGAGCGATCCTGGGCTTTTTGCTGATGCTGCTACCAGCCACGGCATGGGCGGATAGCCCTGACGGCACGTGGCTGATCAGCCAACGCATCGCGTTCGATGTCTTCCCCTGTCAAGCCGCCTTCTGTGGCAAAGTCGTGTGGCTGCGCAACCCCGATCTACGCACGAACTGTGGCCGCACCATTGTGTGGGGATTGATTGCCAAGAGTGCAGTTGAATGGGACGATGGCTGGTTGTACGACCCAGAAGACGGCAAGACTTACAGCGTCGATGCTCGCGTCGATGCACCTAACCGGATGATTGCCCGCATATATATGGGTGTGCCCCTGTTCGGCCGCACCGAGTACCTCACCCGGATCGCGCCTTACAGTCTGGCAGGCTGGTGTTCGTAGCCGCTTCAATGAACAGTCCGGTGGTGTAGCGCCAGCAGCGCGGGTCAGAAGCTAGGCCACAGTACCCGAGTCGAATGCTGTGTGGATGACAGATTGGTAGTCAACAATGCATAAGGTCATTATGCCGGATTGGGCTCTCGAGCGCGTCATGACGCGGCGAGGCAAGCCGTACGCATTCGACCAAATCGACCCGAAGCGCACTGCTCTGATCGTAGTCGATTTGCAGAACGGCTTCATGGCCCCGGGTCAACCGGCGGAAGTGCCGGTAGCCCGCGAAATTGTGGATAATGTGAACACGCTCGGTGCGGCGGTCCGCGCAGGCGGAGGCCTCGTTGTCTTCACCAAACACACATTCGACGCCGAGACGGCGATAACCTGGTCGGTGTGGCGCGATCATTTCGCAACTGGCGATTGGGGCCAGCGCATGGAGGATGCATTCACCTCTGGCCATTACGGCCATGAACTGTGGCCCCACCTCGACGTCAGGCCGGAAGATATCGCGATCCAGAAATACCGGTTCAGCGCCTTCGTGCAGGGATCGTCCAATCTGGACGCGATCCTGCGCCGGCGTGACATCGATACCATCATCGTCACCGGAACCGTCACCAATGTCTGCTGCGAGTCGACGACGCGTGATGCCATGATGATGAACTACAAATGCGTCATGGTTTCGGATGCCAATGCCGCTCTTAGCGATGAAGAGCACAACGCCACACTGGCGAGTTTGATGGCGCGGTTTTCCGACGTCCGCTCCACCGCAGAGGTCGTGGCGCTGTTGGGCCAGGCGCGGAATGCGCCGCCAGACTCCTGACAATGCCAAGGGAGTGCGCACGACATTGAGTCTGCTTGCAATAGGCTCGATGGCGAAGCCGTGAGTTGGAGGCAAGGACACGCCGTCGCAGGGCACGCATCGTGAGCCAACCGCTTCTGGTTGTTGATGGGGACTCGCTAGCCCATCGCGCATACCACGGGCTTCCAAAGGCGATCCGGCGACGCGGAAACAAGGGTGGCGGCGCGATCGTCGACTTCGCAAATTTCCTGGTCCGGCTGCATGAAACGGAGAGGCCTCGAGCCGTCCTGGTCGGCTGGGACACACTCAGCGCGCCGACCTACCGACATCTCGCGTTTCCATCTTACCAGACTGGGCGCCAAATCGATGCGGAGTTAATCGACCAGCTCGAGGTCCTGCCAGAGTTCGTGAAGGCATGCGGCTTTGCCTATGCGAAGGCTCCGGGATACGAAGCCGACGATTTCGTCGCGTCTGCGGCAGCTGGGGAGGAGAGACGCGGCGGAACCGCCATCGTAGCGACCGGTGACCGCGATGCCTTCCAACTGGCGTCCGTAGCGACGACAATCCTGCAACCTTTGCGCGCCGGCGAGATGGTGCGCATTGGGCCGACGGAGGTTCGTGAGCGATACGGAGTCGAACCAGAACAGGTTCCGGATTTCATCGCGCTCCGTGGTGACACATCCGACAAGCTGCCGGGCGCGAAGGGGGTGGGGCCAAAGGGAGCGGCGAGCCTTCTGCGCAAGTATGGCACGCTCGAAGCAGCACTCGCGGACGGCCGGTTCACGGCTGAATCTGAGCAGCCGCGCCTGTATCGCCGGATCGCAACAATGGACAGGTTCGCGCCCCTTCCCTCGCTTGCTGACCAGAAGCCGACATGGAGCGTGGCATCGAGGCTTGTCCGGGAATGGGAATTGAATCGCCTGGCAGACCGCCTCGCCCTGCTCCATTGATTGACCGCGCTGCCGTTGCCGGGTGGCGAGCCTGGAGTGAAATCATGCCTGCGCGATACTTCAGAGCTGCGGGTCCTATGGACCTCAGGAGTGTACATTCGGAGAGGTGAAATGGGCGGCTTGGTGATCAGTGGCGGCAGAGTAGTGGATCCCGTGAGCGACATGGACCATGTCGCCGACGTGGCGATAATGGATGGCAGGATAACGGCCGTAGGCACCGGGTTAGGGGGCGCCGAGCAAATCATCGACGCAAAGGGGCTGGTCGTTGCTCCCGGGTTCATCGACCTGCACGCGCATGGCCAGTCAATCCCAGCCGATCGGATGCAGGCCTTCGACGGGGTAACGACAACACTGGACCTGGAAGCGGGCGTGATGCCAGTCGCCTCGTGGTATCGTCGCCAGGCAGCACAAGGGCGAGTATTGAATTACGGCGCTTCTGCCAACTGGGCCTTCGCCCGCATCGGCGCGATGACCGGTTCCAACGAAGAATCGTCGCTGGAGGCGTTTGG
>DATJJM010000403.1:0-4195 GCA_035492535.1 Acetobacteraceae bacterium
GGCGCGGGTGCTGGTGCGCACCGAGCCTCAGGTGGTCACCGTCCCGAGCCAGGCGGTTCAGCACGGCATGACCAACCTTTACGTCTACGTGGTGAAGCCGGACTCGACGGTGGAACGCCAGGCCGTCGAGGCGGTGAACCGCGGCGACGTGATGGTCATCACGAAGGGCTTGCAGGACGGGCAGGAGATCGTCCTCGACGGCCAGTCGCGGCTGGACAACGGTACCCTGATCACGGCGATGACCCCGGCCGCACCGGCGCGCCCGCAGACCGGCGGCTGATCGCGGCATGAGTATCTCCACCCCATTCATCAAGCGGCCGATCGCAACCTCGCTGGTGATGGCGGCACTGGTCCTGGTGGGCATCGCCGCTTATCCGCTGCTGCCGGTGGCCCCTCTGCCCCGGGTGGATTTCCCGACCATCGTGGTGACCGGGCAGTTACCGGGCGCCAGTCCGGAGACCATGGCGGCAACGGTGGCACAGCCGCTGGAGACGCAGATCGCGCAGATTCCGGGCGTGTCGCAGCTGACATCGTCCAGCATCCTGGGCACGACCAGCGTGACGGTGCAGTTCGATCTCGACCGCAACATCGATGGCGCGGCGGGCGACATCCAGGCGGCGATCCAGGACGCCGGCGGGCAGCTGCCGAAGAACATGCCGAACCCGCCGACGTATCGGAAGGTCAATCCGTCAGACGCGCCGATCATGATCCTGGCGGCGCAGTCCGAGGCGATGCCGCTGATCGACCTCGACGACTACGCCGAGAACGTGCTGTCGCAGCAGATCTCGCAGATCTCCGGCGTGGCGCAGGTGCTGATCGGCGGGCAGCAGAAGCGGGCGGTGCGGATCGAGGTCGATCCGGAGAAGATCGCCTCCAAGGGCATGACCCTGGAGGACGTTCGCTTGCTGCTGCAGAGCGCGACGGTGAATGCGCCGAAGGGCAGCATCGATGGCGAGCACCAGGCGTTCACGGTGTATGCCAACGATCAGCTCACGCGGGCTCACCAGTACAACGACGTGGTGCTGGCGTATCGCAACGGCGCGCCGATCCGGGTGAGCGATATCGGCCGGGCGATCGATGGTCCCGAGAACCGGATGCTGGCAGCCTGGCAGAACGGCAAGCGCGGCATCCTGCTGATCATCTTCAAGCAGCCGGGCGCTAATGTGATAGACACGGTGGACCGCATCAAGGCGGCGTTGCCGCGGCTCGAGGCGTCGATCCCGCCGGCGATCCACATCACCACGATCATGGATCGCACGGTGACGATCCGTGCCTCGGTGAAGGACGTGCAGTTCACCTTGCTGCTCGCCGTCTGCCTCGTGGTCATGGTGATCTTCCTGTTCCTGCGGAACCTGTGGGCGACGATCATTCCAAGCACGACCGTGCCGGTAGCACTGATCTGCACCTTCGCGTTCATGTACATGCTGAATTACAGCCTGGACAATCTGTCGCTGATGGCCCTGACCATCGCGGTGGGCTTCGTGATCGACGATGCCATCGTGATGCTGGAGAACATCTTCCGCCACGTGGAAGACGGCATGAAGCCGATGGATGCCGCGATCAAGGGCGCGGGCGAAATCGGCTTCACCATCATATCCATCAGCTTCTCGCTGGTGGCGGTGTTCATTCCGCTGCTGCTGATGGGCGGTATCGTCGGTCGGCTGTTCCGCGAGTTCGCCGTGACGGTGACGGTGGCGGTGCTGGTCTCTGCCTTCGTGTGCCTGACGCTGACGCCGATGATGTGCTCGCGTTTCCTGCATCATGACAGCAGCCGGCATGGGCTGGCGTACCGCTCGATCGAGGCGGCGTTCACCGGCATGAGCACGTTCTACCGGCGCACGCTGGACGTCGCGCTGAAGTACCATGTCATCACGCTGCTGGTGTTCCTCGGCACGGTGGCGTTCAGCGCGTATCTGTTCATCATCATCCCGAAGGGGCTGTTCCCGGCGCAGGACAACGGCATCGTGTCGGGGATCACCGAGGCGCGGCAGGACATCTCGTTCAAGGAGATGTTGAGCGTGCAGCAGCGGCTGGCGGACATCATCCAACAGGACCCGGATACCGCCGCCTTCGTATCATCGATGGGCGGCGGGTTCGCCGGAGCGACCAACAACCAGGGACGGCTGTTCATTTCGCTGAAGCCGATCGACCAGCGTGTGGGCGGCACACTGCAGGATTACATCAACCGGCTGCGGCCGAAGATCGCCAAGGTCTCCGGCGGCAAGCTGTTCCTGCAGCCGATCCCGGATGTGCGTGTCGGCGCGCGGCTGGCGAAGACGGAGTACCAATACACGCTGCAGGACGCGAACCTCGAGGAACTGTACCAGTGGGCACCGAAGATCCTCGGATCACTGCAACAGCTGCCGATGCTGCGCGACGTGACCAGCGACCAACAGAATGGCGGCACCACGGCGACGCTGGTGATCGATCGCGATGCCGCGGGCCGGTTCGGCATCCAGCCACAGGTGATCGACGACACGCTGTATGACGCATTCGGGCAGCGGCAGATCGCGCAGTACTTCTCACAGGTGAACTCCTACCACCTGATCCTCGAGGTGCCGCCGGAGCAGGCGGGCGACCCCGCGACGCTCGACAAGCTGTATGTGCGTTCCTCCACCGGCCAGGCGGTGCCGCTGTCCACCTTCGTGCACTGGAGCACGGCGCCGGTGCAGCCGCTCTCGATCAGCCACCAGAGCCAGTTCCCGTCCGTGACGATCAGCTTCAACCTGGCACCGGGACAAGCCCTGGGCGACGCGGTGAATGCCATCCAGGACTCGGTGCGGCAGATGGGCGTGCCGATCACGGTCGTGGGTTCGTTCCAGGGAACCGCGCAGGCATTCCAGAGCTCGCTGGCGACGCTGCCCTATCTGCTCGCGGCCGCTTTCATCAGCGTCTACATCATCCTGGGCATTCTGTACGAAAGCTACATCCTGCCCCTGACCATCCTGTCGACGGTGTTTTCAGCCGGTGTCGGCGCGTTGCTGATGCTGCTGCTGTTCCATTACGACCTGACGTTGATCGCGACGATTGGCCTGATCCTGCTGATCGGCATCGTGAAGAAGAACGGCATCATGATGGTGGACTTCGCGATCACCGCGGAGCGTCGCGACGGCATGTCGCCGCAGGAGGCGATACGGCAGGCCTGCCTGCTGCGGTTCCGGCCCATCCTGATGACGACGATGGCGGCGATGCTGACGGGCGTGCCGCTGATGCTGGGGCACGGGCCCGGTTCGGAGTTCCGCCGGCCGCTGGGTTTCGCGATGGTGGGCGGCTTGGCGCTCAGCCAGCTGCTGACGCTGTATACGACGCCGGTGATCTACCTGTACCTGGACCGCTTGCAGCGGCTGATCTCACCCGCGCGGCGGCGATTGCCGCATCTGGCCGAGAAGATGGGAGAGGCCGCGACCGCGGACTGAGGCCCGGAAGCGACGAGGTTGCCGCGATGCGTCCATGGCTGTCTGTCGGCCTCTGTCCCCCGGTTGCGCTCTGCGCCCTGCTTGCCTGCGGCCCGGCCTCGGCCGAGTGCGCCGGTCCGCCCTACGACCAGCTCGATTTCTGGTTGGGCGCCTGGCACGATCCCGCGGCGCCGCCGGCCGAGCACTACACCGCCCGGCGCACCGCCGGCGGCTGCGCGATCGAGGAGATACTGACCGGCGCCGATGGCCAGACCCAGGGCGTCGGACTCGCCGGTTGGGATGGCGAACGGAACCAGTGGCGGCAGCTCTGGGTAGACAAGGATCGGATTGTCACCACCTACCTCGGCGGTCCGGCGCGGGACGGCACCTTCGTCCTTACCTCAGAGCCGAAAGCCGGCGGCGTCAGGTGGCGATACACCTACCGCAACATCCGGCCCGATGGCATCGACGCCGACTATGCCACGACAGCCGGCGAGGATGGCCGCTGGAAGACGATATGGTCGGGCCACTTCGATCGCATCGCACCGGCACAGAAATAACCGGACCTGAATCACCCGATGATGCCAAGGCCGGTGGCGGCCATGGCGCAGAGCACCACGACAATCAGGGGCGGCGCGCGCCAGACCACCAGCAAGACGAAGCCGGCGGCGGCAACGGCGAAGTCGGCAGGACTTTGCACGGCACTGGTCCAGACCGGATTGTACAGCGCCGAGGCAAGCAGGCCGACCACGGCCGCGTTGATGCCAGCCATCGCTGCTCGCGCATCCGGGCGCGCACGC
>DATJJM010000404.1:0-15278 GCA_035492535.1 Acetobacteraceae bacterium
CCGAGCGACAAGCTGCGCTTCTGGATGAGCGGCCCCATCCAGATCGTCGCTCGCCTATGGACCTGGCTGCTGGATGGTTCGCTATGGGGCAACGTCGGCTCGACCTTGCTCGCGATGTCGTTGGGCTATGTCATCGGCACCGGTATCGGCATCGCCCTCGGCCTGCTGTTCGGCCTGATGCCGCGGCTGCACCGCGTGCTGTCACCGTACATCACTGCCCTCTACGCCATGCCGAAGATCGCGCTCGCACCGCTGTTCGTCATCGTGCTGGGCATCGGCATCGAATCGAAAGTGGCCCTTGTCGCCATCACCGTGTTCTTCCTGGTGCTGAACAGCACCCTGGACGGCGTCCGCAACGTCGATCGCGACCTGGTGCGCGCGCTCTCGGTAATGGGCGCAACGCATTCCGAGGTGATCCGCAAGGTCCTGATCCCCGCCACGCTGCCGTGGATCTTCACTGGCATGCGGATCGCCGTCCGCTATGCCTTCACCAACACGCTGCTGGCCGAGCTGATCGCCTCCAACAGTGGCATCGGCTTCATGATCGAGTACTATTCCGGGGTGTTCGACGCTACCGGCACCTATGCGGCGATCCTCGTCCTGGTGATCATGAGCGTCGGACTGACCGAGTTGCTGACACAGATCGAAGCAAGAATGTCGCGCGGAAGCGCAGGTTGAAGGAGACATGACATGAGCCAGGCGCTGAGCGGCATCCGCGTCATCGACATGACGCACAACCAGGCGGGACCGGCCTGTGCGCAGATCCTTGGCTTCCTCGGCGCCGACGTGATCAAGCTCGAGGAACCGAAAGGCGGCGACGTCGCGCGCACCAACATGCGCGACCGCACCGACAGCGACAGCCTGTTCTTCCTGATCCTGAATGCGAACAAGCGTAGCCTGACGCTCAACCTGAAGACCGAGGAAGGCAAAAAGCTGTTCAAACAGGTGATCGAACAATCCGACGTGCTGGTGGAGAACTTCGGCCCCGGTGCGCTCGATCGCCTCGGCCTCGGCTACAACGAGCTCTCGAAGCTGAACCCGCGCCTGATCTACGCGACGATCAAAGGCTTCGGCACATATGGCCCCTACAGCGGCTTCAAGAGCTTCGAGCCGATCGCCCAGGCCATGGGCGGCGCGATGAGCGTCACCGGCTTCCCCGAGAACCCGCCCACCTATGTCTATCCAGCCATCGGCGACTCAGGCACCGGCATGCACATGGCCATCGGCATCCTGGCGGCGCTCCAGCAGCGGCATCAGACCGGGAAGGGCCAGCACGTCGAAGTCTCGATGCAGGACGCGGTGGTGAACCTGATCCGCGTCAGCCTGCGCGATCACCAGCGCTTCGGTGCGCCGATGCAGCGCCAGGGCAACCAGCTCGGCAAGACGGTGCCGGGCACCACCTACCCGTGCGCGCCGGGTGGCCCGAACGATTACGTGTATATCTTCGCGCAGCCACAGATGTGGAAGTCGTTCCTGAATGTGCTCGGCCAGCCGGAACTGGCAGACGATACGCGGTTCGCCACGCCGGACGGGCGGTGGGAGCACCGGGAGGCACTGAACGAGATCGTGGCGACCTGGACCAGGCAGCGCGGCAAGCACGACATCATGCGCATGATGGGCGACGCCGGCGTGCCGTGTGGCGCGACGCTGGATACCGGCGAGGTGCTGGACGACCCGCATCTGCGGGCGCGCGACATGATCCTGGATGTTGAGTACCCGACACGTGGCACCTACCAGACGGTTGGCTGCCCCGTGAAGCTCTCCGATTCCCCAGCCGAGGTGACGCGCCCTCCGCTGCTCGGCGAACACACCGCCGAAGTGCTGGAGAAGCTATGCGGCGTCAGCACGGAAGAAGTGCAGAAGCTCCGAAGCAGCGGGGTCGTGTAGGATCGAGGCGCATTGACCCCCACCGTCATGGCCGGGCTTGACCCGGCCATCTGCATCACACGGTTTCCGCGTCGATCCTGTCATACTCGGCGTGGGCGCCGACGAATTCCGCCGGCACCCGGTGCACGAGTGCGTCAGAACAACCCCTCGATCTCCCCATCCGCACGCAGGTGGATCGCCTCCGCCGACGGCGTCCGCGGCAGGCCCGGCATCGTCATGATCTCCCCGCAGATCGCCACCACGAAGCCCGCACCCGCCGATAGCCGTACTTCGCGCACCGGCAGCGTGTGGCCCTCCGGTGCACCCATCACCGTGGGATCGGACGTGAAGCTGTACTGCGTCTTGGCAATGCACACCGGCACGTGCCCGAAGCCCGCCTTCTCGAACCCTTCCAGCCGGCGAGCCACGGCATCCGGCACCGCGATGTCCGCCGCGCGGTAGATCTTCTGGGCAATGGTGCGGACCTTGTCGGCCAGCGGCATGCCATCCGGATACAGCGGGGCGGGCTTGGCATCGCCGGTCAGGATCTTCTGCTGCACCGCGCGCGCCAGCTTCTCCGCGCCCGCGGACCCATCGCCCCAATGCGTGCAGGAGATCGCCTCCACGCCCTGCCGTGCCATGGCGTCCCGGATCACCGCGAACTCCGCCTCGGTATCGGACGTGAAGTGATTGACGCCCACCACCACCGGCAGCCCGAACTTGCCCAGGTTCTCGACATGGCGTGCCAGGTTCGCGACACCCTTCTTCACCGCCTCGACATTCTCTGTGCCCAACGCGTTGCGCGCCACGCCACCATGCATCTTCAGCGCGCGCACCGTCGCTACGACCACGGCGCACGACGGCTTCAGCCCCGCGCTCCGGCACTTGATGTCGATGAACTTCTCCGCCCCCAGGTCGGCACCGAAACCCGCTTCGGTCACCACCACATCACCCAGCTTCAGCCCCAGTTGCGTCGCCATCACCGAATTGCAGCCATGCGCGATATTGGCAAACGGACCGCCATGAACGAATGCCGGTGATCCCTCCAGCGTCTGCACCAGGTTCGGTGCCAACGCGTCCTTCAACAGCACCGCCATCGCGCCGTCCGCCTTCAGGTCCTTCGCTGTCACCGCGGAGCCGTCACGCTTCTGCGCCACGATCATCCTGCCCAGCCGCTCCTGGAGATCGTCGAGGTTCTTCGACAGGCAGAACACCGCCATCACCTCGGACGCGACCGTGATGTCGAAGCCATCCTCCCGAGGAAACCCGTTCGCCACGCCACCCAGGCTGCCAACGATCGACCGCAGCGAGCGGTCGTTCATGTCCAGGCAACGCCGCCACGACACGCGCCGCGCGTCGATGCCCAGTGCGTTCCCCCAGTAGATATGATTGTCTATCATCGCGGCCAGCAGGTTGTTGGCCGACGTGATGGCGTGGAAATCGCCCGTAAAGTGCAGGTTGATCTGGTCCATCGGCACCACCTGCGAATAGCCACCGCCCGCGGCACCGCCCTTCATGCCGAAGCTCGGCCCCAGCGATGGTTCACGCAGGCAGATCGCCGCGCGCATGCCGATGCGGTTCAGCGCATCGCCCAGCCCCACGGTCGTCGTCGTCTTGCCTTCGCCCGCGGGTGTCGGGCTGATGCCGGTCACCAGCACCAGCGCGCCATCCGGCTTGCCTTCCAGCGACTTGATGAACTGCGTGCCTATCTTCGCCTTGTGCCGCCCGTATGGCTCCAACGCATCGTCCGGAATATTCAGCTTGGCGGCGATCTCCGCGATCGGGCGGAGCTTCGATTCGCGGGCGATCTCAAGGTCGCTTTTCATGTCTTTCGGTTCCCTCAGCCTATCTTGCGCATCACGGTGTGCGACCGGTTGGTCGTGTGTGGCCGGATCTTCGGCGCCCAGTCGCCGATCTCCGACGCCTTGGTCCAGGCCGGGCTGTCGATCACCTCGGCCGAATCAACCTCGTAAAGTGCCAGGTACCTTGCCAGGCCCGACTTGTTGGTCCGCTCCAGTACGTAGCGCGTGCAGCCGCGCACGCCGGGGACCTTCATGATCTCGGGTACATGTTCGGTGTCATAGACGCGGTTGAAGTCCGCCTCATGTTCGGCGGGAATATCCATCTGCACCAGATAGATGAACGGTGCACCAGTGCCTTGTGGCATTTCCGTTGTCTCCTCCTCTATGCGGTGGTCATGCCGCCTTGCGTTGTTCGATCCCCATCTCCCGCAGAGCCTCGCCCATGGCCGCCACGGCGCGAGACATGTCGGCGGGCGTCACCGCGCCGATACATCCGACGCGGAAGCTCGGCAGCTCCGTGTTGTAGAAGTTGCTGATCAGCACGCCGCGCCGCTTCAGCGCATCGACGAACGCTTGCAGGTCCCAGTTGGGATCATCCGGCGCATGCACGTTCACGATGACCGGGCCTTGTATATGGGCAGGCAGATACGGTGTCAGCCCCAGTCCGCGCACGCCGTCATAGAAGGTCCGCATGTTCGCCGTGTAGCGCGCCAGGCGCACCGGCTGCCCGCCTTCAGCGTCGAACAAGTCCAGTGCGACGTTGAACGCATTCAATACCTGCGCCGGCGGCGTGAACCGGAAACTGCCCCAGCCGCTTCGCAGCGCGTGCGCATAGATGCTTTGCAGATCGAACGACCAGCTCCCGGCATTCCCTTCGCAGGCCTGCACGCTGTCAACACGCGCCACGGCGAATGCCATGCCCGGCACCGCCTCCAGGCACTTGTTCGACGTGAACCCGACGCAATCGATCTCCGGCTGCGCTGACAGATCGAGCGGCAGGGCACCGAACGCCGACACCGCGTCCACCAGCATCCGCCGTCCCACCCGGCGCACGACGGCGCCAACCGCCGTTACATCATGGATGATGCCGCTGCCGGTCTCGCTATATACCATGCCGACATGGCTGATCTCAGGATCCGCCTCCAGAGCCGCGGCGACGGCCTCCGGATCGGTCGCTTCCGTCGGCGCTACTGGCAGCACCACCGGCACCCGGCCCGCCTCGCGCGCCAGCCGGATCATGCGATCGGCGTACGACCCGGTCCCCGGTATCAGAAGCTTGTGCCCCAGCGGAACGAATGTGCGAACCGCCGCTTCCGTGATGAAATGTCCGCACCCTTGCAACGGCAGCGTCGCATGCTCGCCCGGCACGCCGCCCGCAATCCGCAGCACGCGCTCACGCACGCCGGCATAGAGCGGCCGGAAGTCGTTGTCCCATGGTGCGAAATCGTAACGCAGGGCCTCGCGCACCTCGGGGCGAGTGGTGACGGGGCCGGGAATCAGCAACAACATGCAGCGCACCTGGAACGAACAGACCCGAAGGCTTGCCACGGTGCGGGGCGGAAATCCACCCGCCATGCATCACCACGGCAGCGTTCCCGCCGTATCGAAGTAGCCGCCTGATGGCCCGTCACGGCCCAGCAGCGCCAGCCGCACCGGCGTGCGCGCCCCTTCCTCCACCGTCTGAGTCCCGCGATTCTGATTGAGATCAGTAGCGGTGAACCCTGGATCTGCCGCATTCACCTTGATCGACGTGCCCCTCAGTTCGAACGCAAGCTGCACCGTCAGCATGTTCAGCGCGGCCTTCGAGGCGTTGTAGCCAAGCAGCTTGACACCCGCGAACTCCCAGTCCGGATCGCCGTTGAGCGTCAGCGAGCCCAGTCCGCTGGAAACGTTGACGATACGCCCGGCCGCGGACTTCCGCAGCAGCGGCAGCATCGCCTGCGTCACAGCGAGCGGACCAAGGAAGTTCGTCTCCATCACCCGTCGCACAGTATCGATGCCGGCAACACTTGGAGGCCCGTCATCGGGCCGCCCGGTGATGCCGGCGTTGTTCACCAACACGTCCAGCCGCTGAAATTCGGACTCTATCGCTGCCGCCACCGCGCTGATTGTGCCGGCACTTGTGACATCCAACGCAATGGGCCGCGCATCGATCCCTTCCCCGCGCAGCCTTGCAGCGGCCTCCGCTCCAAGATCCGGATCCCGGGCGCCGAGCAGGATCACGAATCCTTCGCGCCCAATCTGCCGGCAGATCTCGAACCCGATCCCTTTGTTCCCGCCTGTTACCAGCGCGATCCTGCTCCCCACCATTCCTGCCTCCTTCGCTGTCGGATGGAAGATGGGCCCGCAGAATGCTAGGGTCCACGCATGACCCTGCCCTTCACGCTGCCTGACTGGTTGCCCTGGTGGGTGCCGATCGTCCTGCTTGTGCCGGCGCTGCTGTACGCGCTGGCGTTCCTGTTCATGCCGTTCAGCGTGATCGGCGTGAAAAGCCGCCTCGACGTGATCGAGGCGCGGCTCGACGAAATCCAGGGCGAGATCCGTCATCTGGCGCTGCGTCTTCCGGAAGTCTCGCGTGCGGCCGATTACGACGAGATCTATGCGCCGGATACAGTCGCCCGGCCGCGCCGCTCACCGCCGGAGATGACCCGCCCCCCCATACCGCCCGCCTCGCATGAATTGGAAGATCGCCCGACACGTGATGCGTCCTCGCGTGCAGATCGCAGGTCCGACAGCGGGCGCTCGGAACCGCGGCTTGACTGGCCTCGCTGATCTCAGCCTCCGCCCAGCGCGTAACAGTCGATAGCCCGCCGGTTGCCACGTTCGGTGCAATCGGCTTCGTTATCGCCGACAATGAAGGGAACCGCCGATGCGTCTCAGCGTCGTCCAGATGAACCCTGGCGCGGACAAGGACGAAAACATCGCCCAGGCCCGCCGTCTTATCGATGAGGCGGTGGAAGCCGATCGCCCCAACATCGTGTCGCTCCCCGAGGTGTGGGACAGCCTCGGCGGCGACCGCACCGTCCGCCAGGCAAACGCGGAAATGCTGCCTGCAAAGGGTTCCAACCAACCGGGCGGCGCCGCCTATGAATTCCTGCGCGAGACTGCCCGCACTCACAAGGTGCATGTGCACGGCGGCTCGATCATCGAGCAGGGGCCGGAGAAGCTGTTCAACACCACCGTGGTGTTCGACCCGGACGGACAAGAGATCGCGCGCTATCGCAAGATGCACCTGTTCGATATCGTGGCACCCGATGGCACCGGCTATCGCGAAAGCAACACCTATGGAGCCGGCGACGAGGTGGTTACCTACCAGGCCGGCGATACCAAGGTTGGCTGCGCCATCTGCTACGACCTGCGTTTCCCTGACCTGTTCTGGAAGCTGCGCGAGCAGGGCGCCGAGGTGATCTTCCTGCCCTCTGCCTTCACGCTGGCCACCGGCAAGGATCATTGGGAGGTGATGATCCGCTCCCGCGCCGTCGAGACGCAGTGCTGGTTCGCCGCCCCAGCCACCTGGGGCAAGCACCTCGAGGGCAAGGGCGAGGCGCGCTTCACCTATGGCCATTCCATGATCGTCGATCCCTGGGGCCACGTGACGGCAAAGGTCTCGGACGGCACCGGCTGGGCCACCGCGCGCATCGATCATAAGGTCACCGCGCGCGTGCGCCGCGACATGCCGGTGCTGGAACACCGGAAGCGCGTTTGACTCTCGATCCCAGCCGGATCGCGTTCTGCGCATCCCCGACCGCGCTGGCATCAGAGGCGCGCGCGCGCCTCGTTGCGCGGTACGGTGATTGCCCGCTGGAGAAGGCGTCTGCCGTCGTGCCGCTCGGTGGCGACGGATTCATGCTTGAAACCATCCACCGGGTATTGCCGCTCAAGCTGCCGGTCTACGGCATGAACTGTGGCTCTGTCGGCTTCCTGATGAACACCTTCAACGAGGACCACTTGCAGGAGCGGCTGCTTCACGCGCAGGAAGCGGTGCTGTATCCGCTCCGCATGCGCGCCGCCACCGCGAACGGCGAGACTCGTGAGGCGCTGGCATTCAACGAGGTATCGCTGCTGCGTCAGCTTCGCCAGACCTCGAAGATCCGCGTCACGGTCGATGGACGCATCCGGTTGCCGGAGCTGATGTGCGACGGCATCATCATCTGTACCCCCGCCGGCTCCACCGCCTACAACTTGTCGGCGCACGGTACGATCGTGCCGCTCTCCGCGAACCTGCTGCCGCTGACGCCGATCTCGGCGTTCCGCCCCCGTCGCTGGCGAGGTGCGCTCCTGCCCAGCACCGCTCAGGTCCTGTTCGAAGTCTTGGAATCAGACAAACGCCCCACCGCCGCCGTCGCCGATTTCACCGAAGTCCGCGACGTACTTTCGGTTGCGGTCAGTGAGGATCGCTCGCTCAACATCACTGTTCTGTTCGATCCGGACCGCGCCCTTTCCGAGCGCATCATCGCCGAGCAGTTCACGGTCTGACACCACCCCTCGTCATGGCCGGGCCTGACCCGGCCATCAGTACGCGCAGGCACCCCGCCTCCTCAGATAAAATTCGTCCCCCCGTTCAACTGCACCGACTGCCCGGTCATGTACTCGTTCCCGATGACCATCAGCACGGCCTGTGCCACCTCATCCGCCGTCCCCATCCGACCCAGCGGTATCCGCGCGACGTACTGATCGCGCCGGGCGTTCATCATGTCGGTGTCGATCAGCGACGGTGCGACCGCATTCACCGTGATCCCCTCCTTCACCAGGCGCGCTGCGTAACCCCGCGTCAGTCCCTCCATGCCGGCCTTCGAGGCGTTGTAGTGCACGCCGATCCCGCCCGCCCCGCGGGCCGCTCCCGACGAGATGTTGACGATACGCCCCCAGTGCCGCGCACGCATCGCAGGCAGTACCGCCTGTGTACACAGGAACGCCGACTTCAGATTCACCGCCAGCGTCAGATCGAAATCCGCCTCGGTCAGATCATCCACACCGCGGATGATGGCGACGCCGGCATTGTTGACCAGCACATCGACTGAGCCGAGTTCCGCCTCGATCCGCGCCATCATGCGCGCCACGTCATCGCGGTCGGACACGTTTGCGCTGATCGCGAGCGCGCGCCCACCACTCGCGCGTATCGCCGCGACAACGGCGTCTGCCTCAGCCGCCCGTTCGCGATAGTTCACCGCGACATCTGCACCCGCCTGAGCCAGCCCGAGCGCCACCGATCGCCCGATGCCACGCGATCCGCCGGTCACCAGCGCAATGCGATTTGTCAAATTTGGCAACAGTTCCACGTTGGTCACTTTCGCGTCATGATGTCGAATCATAGTGCCCTGACAGCGAAACGGCATCACGCCGGCTGACGAATTGTTTGACTGGGCCGCTGCGGGCGCCATAGGGTATTGTTACAGGGTTATAGAGGTTCACGATCGGCAACAAATTGCCGGCACGCAGGGAGGTAACGGCAATGGTCAACATCAGCCGCCGCACTGTTATCAACGGAAGCTTGGGTGCGGTGGGCGCGACACTGGCGCGCCCATACATCGCCAAGGCGGAGGCCAAGACCGCTGTCGTCTGGCAGAACCAGGGCTTCGTCAAGCAAGAGGACGAAGCCTTCATCAAGACAGTTCGTGACTACGAAAAGACCAGCGGCAACAAGATCGACCTCAGCGTGATGCCGTTCATGGCACTAGGCCAGAAGACGATCTCCGCTCTCACCAGCGGCGACGTTCCGGACCTGCTGTTCTACGATGCTCCCTCCTATATCCTGCCGCAGAATGCATGGGACGATAAGCTGGTCGACGTCAGCGATGTGGTTGAGCCGTACAAGGCGAAGATGACGGAAAGCGCCCGGCTCAACTCGACTTTTTACAATCGCGTCACCCGCCAGCGCAGCTTCTACCTGGTACCGATCAAGCAAGGCGCCACGCCGTTCCATTTCTGGAATGTCATGGTGGAGAAGGCCGGCTTCAAAATGTCGGACATTCCGAACACCTGGAATGGCGTGTGGGAGTTCTTCAAGCCGGTACAGAACGAGCTGCGCAAGCAAGGAATGCGTAAAATCTACGCATGTGGCCTTCAGATCACCACGGTCGGTCCGAACGATGGCAACAACCTGTTCTCGCACTTCATGATCGCCAACGGCGGCAAGGACATCGTCACGCCGGACGGCAGGCTGCACACCGATGATCCGAAGGTGCGCGAAGCCGCCATCAAGTCGGTCGAGTTCATGACCAACCTGTACAAGGATGGTTTTGTCCCGCTCGAAGCACTGAGCTGGAACGACGCCGACGATAACAATGGCTATCACGAGAAACTATTCGTGATGGACTTCGACGGCACGCTGTCGCCGGAACTGGCATGGCTCAGTCACGAGAAGGAATATTACCAGGAGATGCGGGTGCTCGGGCTGCCGATGATGAACGATGGCAAGACCCAGATGCCGTGTCAGGTTGGCGCCGGTGGCGGCTTCATCCCGAAAGGCGCGAAGAACATCGAGGTGGCGAAAGATTTCATGCGGTTCTTTATCCAGCCGCAGGTGATCAACGAGAATCTGAAAAGCGGCCTCGGTCGCTGGGTGCCGCCGATGCCGCAGATCGTCAAGGACGATCCATGGTGGCTCGATGATTCAAAGGATCCGCATCGCAAGCCGTACGTCACCGAGGGCGTGCTGAAGCCGACAATGGCCGCCTATTACGGCTTCAATCCCGCGTGGGGACTGGTGTCGTCCGAGCAGCTCTGGGGCCACGCGCACGCCGATGTCATCAAGAACGGCATGAAACCGAGCGAGGCGGTGGACAAGGCGTTCAAACGTGCCGAGGCGATCTTCGCCAAGGTCTCGTTCGACTGAACCGGAGTTTGGTCTCAGGTCCTGTCGCAAACGATTGAGTAGCGTCGGGAGCCGGTTGCGGGCACCACTCGTGGCCGCTTGCCGACGCTTCTCTTTTGTTGCGAACAGGAAAGGCATCATGATGCGATCCATTGCACTCGCCGCGGCAACACTGGGCTTCCTGGCCGGCCCGGCCCTCGCCACCGTATGCCAGACCGATCACCTGCTCTGCGCCTCGACGATGCCGGTTGATGGCTACTGCGAGTGCTCCGCGCACGGCGCCACCGAGGGTGGCACGATCGTCCTCAAGGCGCCGCCGCATCGCGCGATCAACGCAACGTCAGGCGGGTGCGGCGCACAACCCCATTCACCTGGCTGCCGTTAGCGACCGGCTCCTCAGTTCCTGCACGAAGTTCGTAGGCTAACCGCCAGATCGCCCACAGGGATATTGCCGAAGGGGCGCGTCTTGACGTATGTCACCTTGTCGCTGCGGGGGAGGAATGCCGATGCGTCGCGTGTTGTCCAGCCTTGCCGCCGTGTCCTTGCTGACCGTCCAGCAGGCGCAGGCGGAGCTTCAGTGCCTGCCACCCCAGGAGCGGGCGGCCGTCGAGGTCGCTGCCCTGCGCAGCCAATTGATGGTATTGGCCACCGGCTGCCACGAAGACGACGGCTACAATGCCTTTATCCGCAAGTTCCAGGCCGAATTGATGAGCAACGAAAAGGCCATCGGCGAGATCTTCCAGCACAAATACGGTCGCCGCGGGCAGCAGCAGCACGACCAGTTCACGACCGATCTCGCGAATGCCGAATCCAGCGCGGGCATGCATCTCGGCACCGATTTCTGCGACCACAATGGCATGATCATCAAGGAAGTGCTCGCGCTGCGGAGCGCCAACGAACTGGCCAGCTACGCGGCAGGCAAGGATCTCGTGCCTGCGTCGCTTTCAGTATGCAGTGTCATGGGCTCGCCACCGCCGGCGGCGCCTCGCCGCGCGGCGCCGGTCAAACACAAATGATCTAAGGCGCGACTGTCACGCTGGCGCTGATCGTCGCGTCGCCCGGGATCAGGCGTACAACGAACGAATCCGCGCCCTTGTATTGCGCGTCGGGCGTGTAGTCGATCCGCGTGTCGTCCCCCACGGTGTGGATCAGCACCTTGCCGTGCGCCGGCGCCGTGGTCAGAAGGCCGGCGGAGTACGGCCTGCCGCCATTGTTCACGGTGATTGCGCACCAGCCGCGGTCATTGCCCATCTGCATCGCGACTGGCGTCTGCTTATCGGCCGCCGGTGTCACCTTCGGCACGGTGCACACCTTCGCCGCACCCGCCATGTCCGAGGCGAAGATGCGTGTGCCAGACGTCGCCGGGCCTTGCGGGCCGCAGGCCTGCAGCAGCACCGCGATTGCCGCGATCGACATCCCACCCGTTGCGGGCCGCCAGAAGCGCATGGTCAGCGAATCCTTATCCGTTGCTGCCACGCGTGATGTAGGGCAATTGCGTCCGGCGCAAGGCACTTTCTGTCATGGCTGGATTCGAACGGGCGTTCGCCGTCGCGCCGCGCCTACACCGAAAAATACTTCGCCACCGGGTTGAGCACCACGATCGCGCTTGTCGACTGCTCAGGGTGCAACTGGAATTCGTCCGACAGTGACACCCCGACCCGCTCAGCGCCGAGCAGGGAAAGCACCGGCGTCTGGTCCTCCAGCCGCGGACATGCGGGATAGCCGAACGAATACCGCGACCCGCGATAGCCCTGCGACAGCATCTTCTCCATGTCCCTGTCGTCTTCACCGGCAAACCCGAGTTCCGCCCGGATACGCTTGTGCACGTATTCCGCCATCGCCTCGGCCATCTCCACCGACAGGCCATGTAGATACAGATAGTCCTGGTAGCGATTGTCGGCGAACCACTCGCGCGCCACTTCCGACGCCTTCTGCCCGACCGTCACCACCTGCAGGCCGATCACATCGCGCTGCGCGTCATCGACATCGCGGAAGAAGTCGGCGATGCACTCGCCATCCTCCTTCGGCTGCCGGGGCAAGGTGAACCGCGCCAGTTCCGTGTTGCCATCGGTGTCGAAGATGATCAGGTCGTTGCCCTGTCCCGCCGCCAGCCAGTACCCGTAGGCGGCCTGCGGCTTCAGGATGTCCTCTGCCTCGCACAGCGCGAGCATGCGCCGCATCACCGGCCTCAGTTCCTGCTTCGCCCAGCCAAGGAAATCGTCCAGCGAACGTCCCTGTTTCCGGAACCCCCACTGGAACTGATACAGGCTGCGCTCATTCACGAACGGCACGATGGCTTTCGGCGCCGCCTCGATCACGCGAGCACCCCAGAACGGCGGCTCCGCCACCGGCACATCCCGCGTCAGCCGCCGCCGCCGCGCCTGCACGGCACCGACATCGACCGGCCGGAACGCACGCGCGTCTGCCTGGCCCAGCGTGCGCGATTGATTGCGCGGCTTGCCGACGCGTTTCGCCTGCACCGCCGCCAGGTAATCGTCGAACGCGTTGCCGGTGACCTTGTCCATCAGGTGCAGGCCGTCGAACGCATCGCGCGCATAGGCGACGCGGCCGCAGGCATAGGCGCGCGCGCAGTCATCCTCGACGTAGTTGCGCGTCAGCGCGGCACCCCCGAGCAGCACCGGCACCTCCAGCCCCTGGCGTGACATCTCCTCGAGATTTTCCCGCATCACCACGGTGGACTTCACCAGCAGGCCCGACATGCCGATGGCATGCGCCTGGTGTTCTTTCACCGCGACGATCATGTCGGCGAGCGGCACCTTGATGCCGAGGTTGACCACCCGATAGCCGTTGTTGGTCAGGATGATATCGACCAGGTTCTTGCCGATGTCGTGCACGTCGCCCTTCACCGTGGCGAGCACGATCGTGCCCTTCTCCTGCCCCTCTACTCGCTCCATGAGCGGCTCGAGATAGGCAACCGCCGCCTTCATCGTCTCGGCACTTTGCAGCACGAACGGCAGCTGCATCTTGCCGGCGCCGAACAGGTCGCCCACCACCTTCATGCCGTCCAGCAGCACGTTGTTGATGATATCCAGCGGCGACAGGGCTTTCAGCGCTTCGTCCAGATCGTCGGTCAGGCCCTTGCGATCGCCATCGACGATACGGTCCTTCAGTCGTCCTTCCACCGTCTCGGCGCGCTTCTTCACCGTGGCATCGGCCGCCTTCCGATCAGCGAAGATCTCCAGCAGCCGTTGCAGCGGATCATAGCCCTCGGAACGCCGGTCGAAGATCAGGTCCTCGGCAACCTTCACCTCCTCAGGCGCGATCAGGTGCAGCGGACGGATCTTCGACACATGCACGATCGCACCGGTCATGCCCGCTCGCACGGCATGATCCAGGAACACGCTGTTCAGCACCGCGCGCGCCGCCGGATTCAGCCCGAAGCTGACATTCGACAGCCCGAGGATGATCTGGATATCCGGAAACTCCGCGCGGATCGCCGCGATCCCTTCCAGCGTCCATTGCGCCAGCTTGCGATCGTCCTCGTTGCCTGTCGCTATAGTGAAGGTCAGCGGATCGATCAGCAGGTCGGACTGCGGCAGCCCGTAGCGGTTGCAGGAGAAGTCCACCAGCCGCCGCGCGATCTCCAGCTTGCGTTCAACGCTCTTCGCCATGCCGGTTTCATCGATCGTCAGCGCGATTACCGCCGCGCCGAACTGCTTCGCCAGCTTCAGCCGATCCGCTGCGTGCTGCTCGCCATCCTCGAAGTTGATCGAGTTGATGATCGGCTTGCCGCCATGCAGCTTCAGCGCCGCCGCGAGCACGGGTGTCTCGGTGCTGTCGATCACCAGCGGCGCATTCACCGCCGAGGTGAATCGCCGCACCACTTCCGTCATCTCGGCATTTTCGTCCCGGCCAACGAACGCGGTGCAGACATCGAGCGCATTGGATCCTTCGCCCAACTGCTCGCGCCCCATCGACACGCATCCGTCCCAGTCGTGCTTCTCCTGGTACTCGCGCCACTTCTTGGAGCCGTTGGCATTGCAGCGCTCGCCGATAGCGAAGAACGCATTCTCCTGCCGCAGCGGCACCGCCTGGTACATGCTGGCGACCGACGGCACCCATACCGATTTGCGCGCGACAGGTGTCGGCCTCTGGTCGCCGCGCCGGCGCAGCATCGCATCGAGCGCCGCGATATGCTGCGTGTTGGTGCCGCAGCAACCGCCGATCAGGTTGACGCCGTCCTCGGCGATGAAGCGCTCCAACCATGACGCCAGCTCAGGCGCCCCCAGCGGATAGTGCGGCTCGCCATCGACCAGCTCCGGCAATCCCGCGTTCGGCTGCACCGACAGCATCCCCGGCCAGTTGGCCGCCAGCCAGCGGATATGCTCGGCCATTTCCTGCGGGCCTGTCGCGCAGTTCAGCCCGATCATCGGCACGTCAAGCGCGTTCACAACCGCTGACGCGGCGGCAATATCGGGACCCACCAGCAATGTGCCGGTCGTCTCCACCGTCGCCTGCACGAAGATCGGGATATCGCTGCCCGCTGCGGCGCGCGCGAGCTTGGCGCCGTTCACCGCAGCCTTGATCTGCAACGGGTCCTGGCAGGTCTCGATCAGGATCGCATCGACGCCGCCGGCAAGCAGGCCGCGGCATTGCTCGGCGAGCGCCGCCTCCAGCGGGTCGTAGGCGATGTTGCCCAGGCTCGGCAGCTTGGTGCCCGGACCGATGCTTCCGATCACCCAGCGGTGCCGGCCATCGGTGAACTGCTCGGCAGCCTCGCGCGCCAGTTCGGCGCCGCGCCGGTTGATCTCGAACGCCCGGTCCGCCAGGTCGAA
>DATJJM010000405.1:0-24927 GCA_035492535.1 Acetobacteraceae bacterium
ATGTGCTGCCCAAAAGGTGCGACGAGCGCTCTTTCGTCGATCTTTTTCCGACATACTGACTTTCAGATTGTCCCAGGCGTCTCGACGGACTGCTTCGAGGTTGCGGGGCTTTTGCACCATCTCGATTTATTATTACCACCACTTTACTGACTTTCCGCGGTAGTTATTCCCCCTTTCATGGACTTCGGCCCATTTTACTTCCTTTATACATTACCCACATGGTGGCCTCTCCCGAACCAAGGGGCTGCCTCACCTAAGGGTGTGGTTGTCGGCCCAAGCGGCAGGAGCAGGCTTGTCGCCAAGTGGCGGAGAGGGAGGGATTCGAACCCTCGGTACCCGTAAGAGTACAACGGTTTTCGAGACCGTCCCGATCGACCGCTCCGGCACCTCTCCGTCGGGAGGGGCCTTATATGGCTTTCGCGCCGGACGCGGCAACAGACCTGACCCTGTGCCGCCAGCATGCCGCTCGAGCCACCGGCAAGGCAGGCTGGTCTTCTCCGTATGCCGCGTCTCATAGCACAGGTTCTTGCCCGACGCGCCCTCCAGAGAAGATGATTTTTCTTTTGGGAACGCTATTGCCGCCCTCCGGAAGATATATCTCCTATTGCACAGCCAAGCCCGAGGAAGCCCCGCCATGAGCCGCATCCACATCCTGCACGAGAACGCCGCCTGGCTGCCCCCGCTTGCCGCAGCACTCGATCAGCGCCGGCTCCCCTGGACGGAGTGGTTCCTCGATGCGGGCACGTTCGACCTCGCCGCGCCGCCTCCCCCGGGCGTGTTCTACAACCGCATGAGCGCCTCCTCGCACACCCGCGACCACCGCTTTTCCGCGGAACTGACCGCCGGCGTGCTCGCCTGGCTCACCCGCTGGAACCGCCGCGTGGTGAATGGACCCGGCGCGCTCGATCTGGAGATCAGCAAGGTCCGCCAATACGCCGCCCTGGAAGCGCAGGGCATCGCCACGCCCCGCACCGTTCTGGTCGCCGGCCGCGACCACATCATTGCCGCGGCACGCCGCCACTTCCCAGACCAGCCGGTGATCCTGAAGCCGAACCGCGGCGGCAAAGGCCTTGGCGTCCAGCTCTTCCAGTCTGCCGACGGTCTGGCAGCGTATGTTGCCAGCGATACCTATGAGCCGCCTGTCGACGGATTGCAGCTCCTCCAGGAATACGTGCGTGCCCCGCGCCCTTTCATCACGCGCGCCGAATTCGTTGGCGGCCGTTTCCTCTACGCGGTCGAGGTCGATACCAGCGATGGGTTTGAGCTTTGCCCCGCGGACGCCTGCGCCATCGGTGATGCCGCCTGCCCGGTGGGCGAGGCGCCGCGGGAAAAATTCACCATCATCGACGGCATCCCCGACACACTGCGCGCCCGCCTCGAGCGGTTCCTGGCGGCCGCCGGCATCGAGGTGGCCGGCATCGAGTTCATCGCCGGAGCGGATGGCCGCACGCTCGTCTACGACGTGAACACGAACACCAACTACAATCCGGATGCCGAAGCCAGGGCCGGCCGCACCGGCACCGCGCGCTCCGGCCCGGGAGCGATCGCCGCATTCCTTGGAGGTGAGCTGTCCCGCCAGCGCCTCGCCGCCTAGCGCGCCGCCACCATCGCCGCAACGGTATCGGCAAGCTGCCCCACGGCAGCGCTCATCGCGTTCACCAGCCCGGGCGTTCCCGGCGCGGTCGGCGCAACCGAGTAGCGCACGGTCCGCGTCACATTCGCACGGGCGGAGGAAACCGCGACCTGCGCGATCAGCACCACCGCGCCAGACGCATCCGCGTCCAGCCGCTGCACGTTGATCGCCACCGTCGCCCCGGCGTTGGTGGAAATCGCACCGTTCTCGCTATACACCGTACTGCCTGGCAGGCGCTGCGTCAGCTCTTCCGACAGCACGCGTCCCAGCATGGCGTCCAGCGGCTCGCCCCACCAGTCGTTGCCGATCACATCGAGCCGTAGGTTCTCCGATGACCGCACGATCTGCGAGCGCTCAAGGTAGTGCGCGACGGCGACCGCACGCAGCTCGATCACCCGTGGTGCGCCGGCCTGGTCCGCCCCCGGCACCACGGCCAGTGTATACAGCGACGGATTGGGCGACAGGCAGGCGGCAGGCGAGAATGCCAGCAACCCGATCAATATGCGTCGTGACAGCATGCTATGGCCCCTGGTCCGTCCGGCCTCGGATCAGCGCTTCCGGATGGCGCGTCAGCAGATCGGCCAGCACACGCAATGCTCGCGCCGTATCGGTGATCTGCACCATCATCCGGTCGAAGTCGCGGTTGAAGGTGGAATTTCCCCCATAGCCGCTGTCTACCGACGAAATCACCTTGTTCGCCCGGCGCACGCTGTCCTCCAACTGATCGGCAATGGCAGGCAGGCGCTGGATGGCCGGTCCGGCATCGGTGTTCAGCCGCTTCACCAGCGTGTCCGCGCCGCCCAGCGTGCTGCGCAGCGATGCCAGCGACTGACGCAGCTGCTCGCTGTTCGCGACGTCGCTCAACGCCTTCAGGATGTTGTTCAGATTGTCGCCGATCTGGTCGAACGGCACCGCGTTCAGCTTGCCCATGATCGCGCCGGCCGCGGACATCACGTCATCCGCCCCGCCATTCGACAGCGCGGGGATCACGTAGCGATCATTCTCGACATGCAGCCCCGCCGGCGGGCTGTTGGGGAACACGTCGAGATTGAGCTGCTTCTGCCCGGTGATCAGGCTGGCGCTCTCCAGCCGCACACGCAGCCCGCGTGCAACGAGATCGCGCAGTGTCGCAGGCAGATCGCTTGTCGGCTGCGCCGGCCAGTCCTTGATACGCTCGGGTTCCACGTCGAAGCGCACGGGGACCACCACGTTATCGGTCTTCGCATCGTATTCCAGCGTGACCTGCAACACCTCGCCGATGCGGAGACCGCGCAGGACGACTGGCGCGCCAGCCGCCAGCCCCGCGACCGACCCGCCAAAATACGCCATCATCGGAATGTGCTGCCGGTAGGAAGCAGCATCGGCCGCTTCCTTGTCCGCGTACAGCGGAAACTCGTGGTTTTCGCCGCTCACCGGCGAACTGCGCGCCTCGACCGACGTGTCGAACGCGATACCGCCCAGCACCAGCGCACGCAGCGACTCAAGCTTCAATTGCAGGCCGTTCGTACCAAGGCTCACGCTCGCACCCGACGCACTCCAGAACCGCGTCGCGTCATGCACATAACGATCATACGGCGAACGGACGAATGCGTGGACCGTCACGCTGTCGGCCATGTCGCCGATATCCCAGCCGAGCACCTCGCCAACGGTGAGATCGCGATAAAACACCGGCGATCCCAGGTTGAGATTGCCGATGCTCGGCGCACGCAGCAGGAACGTATGGCCCGGCTCGTCCGAGAGCAGCACGGGCGGATCTTCCAGGCCCGTGAACTCGTTCTCCTCTGAGCCACCCTGCCCATTCGGCAGCATGCCGATATAGGCGCCGGAAAACAGCGTCTCGAGACCGGAGATCGATCCGGCAAAGAAACGCGGCTTCACCACCCAGAACTGCGTGCTCTTCGTCAGCAGCGGTTCGGCGGCACGCGTCATCCGTACCTTCACCGCGACACGCTGCCGGTCCCTATTGAGCGCGATGCTTTCCACCTGGCCCATGTCCACTGCCTTGTAGCGCACATGCGACAGACCGGCCTGCAAGCCCTCGGCGCTTTCGAAAGTGATGGTGATCAATGGGCCTCGCTGCGACAGCGTGTCCCAGGCGAGCCACCCGCCAATCACCGCGGTGACAATGGGAATGATCCAGATCAGCGAGAAGCGGCGCCATCCTCCCCGGGTGTGCACCGCCGCCGTCGGGTGCGGTTCATCGGGCTGGTCACTCATACGGCGCGCACCTGTGCCACGTCCCACATCAGCCGCGGATCGAATGCGCGCGCGGCAAATATCGTCAGGATCACCACACCGGCGAACGCGATCGCGCCGACGCCCGGATTGATCGTCACCAACGCTCCGAACTGCACGAGTGCCACCAGGATCGACTCCATGAAGATGTCGATCATCGACCAGCGGCCGATGGAATCGATGATGCGATACAGCACGGTGCGGTCGCGCAGCCGGTCGCGGCGGCGCCCGTGCACGCTGGCGAGCAGGAAGGTGAGGCCGACCAGCTTCAACATAGGCACGCAGATCGAAGCAAAGAACACCAGCGCGGCGAGCGGCCACTGCCCGGCATCCAGCAATTCGCGTGCCCCGCCAAGGATGGTGCTGGGCTGACCGGCGCCAAGCTGCACCACGGTCAGCACCGGATACACGTTGGCCGGCACGTAGAGCAGCGCCGCCGCAGCGCCCAGCGCCCAGGTTCGCCGGACACTGTCAGGCTTCCGGTGACGCAGCCGGAAGCCGCACCGCGGGCAGTGGGTGCGGTCATCGGCCACCCGGCTGACCAGGCCGCACGTGTCGCAGCCAATGGCATCGCGCCGCGCGGTGCCGGCGCCCGCCGGCGTCAGGGCACGTCCGGGAATGCCGCGACGCTCCATCTCCTCCCAGACGAATTGCGCGTCCAGCAGCACGTCGGCGGCGATCATCGTCAGCAGCAGACCGCCCAGCGCATAGAGCGCGACCCCGATCTGGATGAACACGATTGCCTGCAGCTTCACGTAGGCAACGAAGATGCTGAGCAGATAGACCTCGATCATCGACCACGGCCGCAGATGCTCGACCCAGGCGAATACGGTGCGGATATGGCGCGGCGGGCGCGGCAGCCGCAGGCCGATCAGCACGTAGAGCATGCAGGTGATCTTGAGCGCGGGGGCGGCAACCGTCGTGAACAGGACCACCGCGGCCAGTTCCCACATGCCGTGCTGGTCCAGGCCGACGGGTCCGCTGAACATGTCGGCGGTGTGGACCTGCCCGGCGGTGCTCACCAGCATCAGCACCGACGGAACCGCCATCACGAGCAGGAGCAGCGCGGTGAGGTTCAGCGCGAGCTGTGTCCAGAGCGGATCCCGGTGGGTGTGGCGCAGCACGGCGTCGCAGCGCAGGCAATGAGCCCTGGCCGCCGGCGGCAGCGCCGGAACGAGCTGGAACTGGCCACAGTCGCGGCACTCGCGCAGGCGCGGCTCGGACGCGGAGGTCATGGGCGGCGTTGCTAGCATGCGGCCGCCGCGCCGGAGAAGGCGCCAGGGCGGCCGGACCGATGCTGTTGCCTGGACCGTCGCCCGGGCGCTATAGCACCCACCTCGTCCGGTCGCCGACGTAGCTCAGCGGTAGAGCAGCTGATTCGTAATCAGCAGGCCCTCGGTTCAAGTCCGAGCGTCGGCACCAGAAAATCGACGAGCTACAGTGCCTCGCGGTCGATCAGAAAATGGTGCGTTCAGTTCGCGGACCCGTATGGTCAGGCGCGGTACCAGCCCTTTCCAAGCATGCACGAGCTCATGACAACGGCCGTTTGCATCATATTGCCGCCGGGTAGACCGAAGGCCGGCGCCTTGTACTGTCCCTTGATTTCGGGACTTAAAACGCAGCCATACGGGCCGGTTAGATAGCGGTCGGATCACCGGCGACAGTGGCCAGGCTGCAACGCGGGCACGTCCCTGTCCCAAGGTGTGGAATTCCCCACACCCACGAGAGCCGTTCTTCGATAGACTGCTGTCCAAAATGGGGGAGCGGGACATGCCGAAAACGAGCGAGTCCACGTCGTTCACCAAGGACATACAGGGGCGCTGGCTCTGCAACGACTTCTCCGAGGCCGAGGCGTGGCGCACCCAGGGTGGCCGCCCATTCGACATCATCGTGGTCGGCGGCGGCACCTTCGGGGCCGCCATCGCCGAGCACCTCTGGTACCGCCAGCGCCAGCTCGGCGGCGGACTGCGGACGATCGTCTTGGAGGCAGGGCTGTTCACCCTGCCAGAGCATGTTCAGAACACCGGCATTCTGGGGTTGGCGGATCCGGCCAACGCTTTCTCCCTCGATCTCAATGCGCCGCAGCCGGAGCCGCCGCGCAACGAGGTCTGGGGCGTTCCCTGGATTTCGGGCCTGCCCTTCAAGGGACTGGCCTACACGGTGGGCGGACGATCGCTCTACTGGGGCGGGTGGTCACCGCGATTGCTCGACGAAGAAATGTCGACCTGGCCGACGGCGACGGTTGCCGACTTGAAGTCCCGCTATTTCGACGAAAGCTCGCGGCAGATCGGCGTCAGTGAGACGAACGACTTCATTTTCGGCGAGCTGCATCGCGTGCTGCGACGGAATCTCTTCAATGGCGTCGGCGCCGTCGGCAATGTCATGCCGCTGAATACGCTGCCGCCTTCGCCGCTCCTGCAGCCCGGCGCGGACCCGCTGGAACTCCTGGGGCTCACCTCCGCCGGCGGATTATCGAACGGCGATCTGCTCAACATGCTGAAACTCGAGGCGCCGCTCGCAGTCCAGGCGCGGCCGCCGCACGCGGGCTTCTTCCCGCTCAACAAGTTCAGCACTGTGCCGCTGCTGATGAAAGCGGCGCGCACGTCGTCACTGGACAACCTTCCAGACGGTCGCAAGGACTTCATGGTCCTGCCCGGCGCCCATACGCTGTCAGTCGCGAAGGAGCGAACCGCAGCCGGGACATGGCGCATGACCGGCGTGAACACGAAACTCGGGCGGATCGACCTCGCGCCGGGCGGCATCGTCGTCATTGCACTCGGCACCATCGAGACAGCGCGAATGGCTCTGGCAACGTTCGATGGAAGTGGTATTCCCACTCTGCCCCTGATGGGCAAGAACCTGATTGCACACCTGCGCTCCAACCTGATCATCCGGGTACCGCGGGCGGCCATACCGGGGCTCTCGCCGACCACGAACGAACTGCAGACCGCCGCGCTGTTCGTGAAGGGGCGCGCGACACGGGCGAATGGCGACCTTCTTGGGCGGTTCCATCTGCAGATCGCGGCCAGTGGTGGCGCGAACACGGTCGGCGGCGAGGACGAATTGCACCGCAAGGTCCCGGATGTCGACTTCTATGATCAGTTGCGCAGCTCCACCGACACGCATGTGGCGTTCGCGATCCGCGGCCTGGGCGAGATGGAACCCGCCGATCCCGCCAACATCGGCGCGCATCCCAGCCGCGTCGATCTCGACATGCGCACCGACGAATACGGCGTGCGGCGCGCATCGGTGACACTGACGCAGACGCAGCGAGACAACGATCTATGGGCCGCCATGGACACGGCGATGATCGCGATCGCAGGCGTGCTGGCGCCCGGCCAGCCTATCCCACAGCCTGGCCATGACGGTCTCGGCACCACGCATCACGAAGCGGGGACATTACGCATGGACCCCGACCCGGCGCGCGGCGTGACCGATGCAGACGGTCGCTTTCACTTCACCGAGAACCTGTATGTCGCCGGACCGGCGCTGTTTCCGAGCGTCGGCTCGCCGAACCCGATGCTCACCGGCATCGCGCTGTCGCGCCGGACTGGCGATCGCATCATGTCGCCGCCGCCCTTCGCCGGCGATCCCGGTTTCCAGGTGCTGTTCGACGGCACATCGATGGGCGACTGGGTCATGTCCACCATCAGCAATCAGCCGAACCAGAATGACCCAGGCAGTTTCCAGGTGCGCCGTGGTGCGCTGGAAAGTCGCACCGGAAACGATCTCGGCCTCCTCTGGCTGAACCGGCCAACGCCCGCACGCTATGAGCTGCGCCTGCAATGGATGATGACGGCACCCGACGACAATTCCGGCGTGTTCATCGGATTTCCGGACCCGCGCAATGAAGGCTACAACAACACCGCGTTCGTCGGCGTCAATTTCGGCTTCGAGATACAGATCGACGAGCTTGCACGGCCCGACAATGCATCGATCCATCGCACCGCGGCGGTTTACGGATTCAAGGGACCAGACCTTCCGCCGCCCACGCGTCCGGTCGGGGAGTGGAACGACTATGCCATCACCGTCGATGGGCCGGACATCACGGTGGCGCTCAACGGCCAGGTGGTGAACCAGTTCCACTTCACCGGCGATCCGCAGTCGCCGCGGCGCGGTCTGCCATCAACGCCGCAGGATCCACGCTATATCGGCCTGCAAACCCACACCGGCCGGCTGCTGTTCCGCCGCATCCAGTGGCGGGCGCTGTAGCGTCGTGGCACTGAACCTGCTGGACCTCAGTCACCTCGGCGCCATCGAGACGAACGGCACGGTTACCTTCGGGCTGTGGCTGCCGTGGGTCTCCGACGCAGACGGCAACGCCGTGACAGTGAAGATCATCCACGAGAGTGACCAGTTCCTGCAGCACGTGCCGCCGCGCGAATTCCCCCTCATCCACAGCCAGCGCGCGCCGTACGGCGATTTCTGGTCCGCCGCCGTGCCGATCGCGGGGACCGCGCCCGAGGTCGCGGGCTCAGCCTGGGGTACGCCTGGACGGTACGTCTATCGCTACACCATCCGGAACCCGACTGTCCGAACGCTCGACTGGATTATCGACCCTTACGCGCGCGAGTTCGGTGTCGGCAAGCTGTCGGCATTCACGCTCGGCTATAAGCCCTATGTCTGGAGCGCGGGTGAGGCAGCATGGCGGACGCCGGCCCTGTCCGACCTCATCCTGTATGAGATCGATGTTGCGGAATTCGCCGGCGACATCGAGCACATGCGGAACGTGCTCGCCTATCTGGCCGACCTCGGCGTCAACGCCATCGAGGTTATGCCGCTGTCGAATGTCGGGATCTCAGTCGATTGGGGCTATCTGCCGATCGGCTACTTCGGCGTCGATGAACGCTTCGGCAAACGTTCGGATTTCCAGGCATTTGTGGATCTGTGCCACCAGCACGGCATCGCAGTGATCGTCGATGTCGTGTACGGCCACACCGGCGTGGACTTCCCCTACTATGACGCGTACACGCGGCTCCAGTACCACGAAAACCCCTTCATGGGGCCTTTTGCCAAGGACTACTTCAGCAACTTCGGTAAGAGCACGGATTTCACCCGGGAGTTGACGCGTGACTTCTTCTTCACCGTCAACAACTATTGGCTCCAGGTATATCACGTGGATGGATTCCGCTACGACTGCGTGCCGAACTACTGGGATGGGCCTCTGGGCGTCGGCTATGCAAGCCTCGTCTATGAGACCTATCAGCTCGCCAAGGCCAAGATCACGCAGGGCGATCCCGCGTGGCGCCGGTTCGACGCCGGCCCCGGTCAGCCGCTGGCGCTGGTGCAGATGGCCGAACAGCTCGAGGATCCGGAAGGCGTATTGCGCACGAGCTATTCGAATAGTACCTGGCAGAACCGCAGCTTCGACGCGGCGCGCTCGGTCGCGCGCGGCGACCGCGGACGGTTGTACGAGCTCGGACTCAATCTCGGCCTGCTCGGCTATCCCGACTCCGCGACAACGAACGGCGACGTGATGCCAAAGCTCGCGCTGCAATACATCGAGACCCACGACCACGAGCGCTTCCTGTGCAACTTCGGCACCTACAACCCTGATGAGGCGAACAACCCGCTCTTCCAGGAGGGGGACCGCAGCCGGTGGTTCATGCTGCAGCCCTACCTTATCGCGTTGCTGATGAGCAAAGGCATTCCGATGCTCTGGCAGGGCGAGGAGTTCGCCGAGAACTATTTCCTTCCTGATGTCGGCGAAGGGCGCGTGGGACTGTTGCGCCCAATTCGCTGGGACTATTTCTACGACGGTGCTGGTCAACCGATCGCCGGTCTGGTCCGCAAGTTGCTGCGTATCCGGCAGTCACGCGCGCACATACGTCACGGCACCTACTTCTTCTTCAATGACTGGGATCGCTATCAGTCACGCGGTGTCCTGATGTTCGCCCGCTATGAAGGCGCGAGCTATACGCTGGTCGGCATCAACACAGGCGATACCGATCAGACGGTGCCGTTCTGGTTCCCAATCGCCGGCGACTATGTCGAAGAACTGCATGGCGGAGCCCTAGGTCTTCGAAGCATCCCCGCGCTGCAGGAGGTCGCGCTGACGATACCTTCGCATTACGGCCGCATCTGGACGAGGCCGAGCGCATCGACGTAGATCTCGTGCAGAATTGCCGCCGAGGCGAGGGACCGCTGCGCGCGTCTCCGACTGTCCTCTACCAGAATCCGCTACAATACGGCGATGGCCTCGATCTCAATCAGGAACTCGGGGGCTGCGAGCGCCGTGACCGCCACGAGCGTGTGCGCCGGCATCTTCTTTCCGAAGAACTCCTCCCGGATCGGGCCGTAATCGGCGCGATGCCGGATGTCGGTCAAATATGTATTGACCTTGACGATGTTGGCCATCGTGCCGCCGCCGGCCTCGACCTGCGCCTTTAGGCATTGCAACGCCGCACGCGCCTGCGCCTTGAAATCGCCTGCATGCATCGGAGCCCCGTCGGGGCCATAGGCGACTTGACCGGCGATGAAGAGGATCGTCTCGGTGCCGGTCACCTTGACCGCCTGCGAATACATCGGCGGATCGTAGACGCCTTGCGCGGCATAGGATTGGATCTTCGCCATCGGTTACCTCCCAGTTGGTGCCAGGGCAGCCTGCGCTGAGAAGCGCAGACCCAATGCGCTGGCAAGTGAGGATGATACCTACTCCGGCCTGCCAGGCGGGGACAGCGGCGGTATGTCACCTCGCGGCGGTCGACGTCTCATGGATGACGGCGAAGCCCGAGTTTGATCAGGAGCACTCGCCACCGCCCAATTGCTCGCCAGCAACGAGGCCGGCGTAACTGCAATCAGCGCCGGGCAGGGGATGATGGCAGACGCAGTGGACATGTATGGGTTCCCGACCGGTCGTTGGCGTGCGGTCGGCGAGGCCCTGAGCGGTCTGTTGCGCGAGTTCGTCACCGCGGCTCGTGAATGTATTTGCCGCGACCCAAGCCTCATTCGCTGCTCCGGCGCGTGTCGTCGTCAATGTCCACGTCCAGCTTTTGCTGGATGGTGAACCACAGCAGGTTGACGGTCCGGTCGAGGTCCTGCACCTGCGCTTCCAGGTCCGCGATGCGGCGCAACTGTCTCAGCCATGCGATGCCAAGCATGATCAGTGCCGAACCGAGGAGGATGTTCAGTGCGAGTATGCCCACCATGGCCCGACGCTTAGCACCAGCAGGCGCCGGACGATACGACCGGACCGGCGGTCCGCACCGGACGCGCATCCGTGCGGCAGCCCACACCTTCTGGTAGTTCAGACTCCGGTCCGTTGCTGTATGTTCACGGCGGGAAACACGCGGAGGTCGCGCCATGTCAACAACGAACAATGCGCCGGCTGCCACTGCCACAGGCAGCGCGCCGGGGCCGCTCCTGACCGCATTCGATGCGATCGCGGCCAAGGGCGGCGATCCGAAAGCGATCGCCGGACTGCAATTCCGCTACATCATGGATCAGATCCGCACCAACCCGCTGCCGTTCTACCAGGAACTGCGCGACGACCGCCCGATCCTTCGAAGCGCGGCGGCCACGCTGGTTTCGCGCTTCAGCGACGTCGAGGAGATTCTGCACCGCGAGACCGTCTTCTCGGTCAGCCCGTACCTGCCCCGGATGATGGGCGTCATCGGCCCCTTCGTCCTGAGCCAGGACATCACGCCCGGCTACGACCACGACATCTCGGTCATGCGCCTCGTCGTCCGGCGCGAGGACCTGGCGCGCGTGAAGGAGACCGTCTCGCGCACCGCCGCCGGAATCGTGCAATCGCTCTCCCAGGGGCCTGGCCCCTTCGAGATCGTCCAGGCGCTCACCCGCAAGGTACCGGTGCGACTGGCCGCCGAATACTATGGCTTCGACGCGCCAGACGATGCGCAGATGATGGGATGGGCGCGCGACTGCTTCCGCGAGTTCTTCATCAACCTGATGGATACACCCGACATGCGCGCCCCCGCGGTGACCTCGGGGGCGGCGATGCACGCGCGGCTCGATACGCTGCTGGCGGAACGCCGCGCAGCAGGCGCCAGCGGCAAGGACGACGTCATGGCGCGGCTGCTGTGCCTGCAAGCCGCGGGCGATGCCGATGGCGTCGATGACGAAGGCATCCGCCGCACGCTCGCCGGGCTCGTCATCGGCATGGTCGAGACCACCTCCCAGGCTGCGATCCAGGCGCTGCTGGCGCTGTTCTCGATGCCCGATGCATTGGCGAAAGCCGCCGCCGCCGCCAAGGCCGACGATGACGATGGGTTGGCGGGCATCGTATTCGAGGCGCTCCGCTACCGCCCGATCAACCCGATGGTCGTGCGTGTCACCAAGGAGGATTACCACCTCGCCGCAGGCGAACCCCATGCGACCGTGATCCCCAAGGGCACGAAAATTTTCGCGCTCACCGCGTCAGCGATGTTCGACCCGCGCGTGCTCGATCAGCCCGAGGCCTTCCGACCCGGCCGGCCCGACTATCACTACCTGCACTACGCCACCGGGCTGCACGCCTGCTTCGGGCGCTACATCAGCCAGATCCAGATCCCGCAGATCCTCAAGCCCCTGCTCAAGCTGCCTGGCCTGCGTCCTGCCGGTGCGCCGGAGTACGACGGCACCTTCCCGCAGAAGGTGCTCGTCAGTACGTCTTGAGATACTCCAGCAAGGCCGTGCGGTCGGCCTCGGACAGGTCGGTGCCCCAGAGGTGGCCGCCATTGCCGTCGCCGGTCCGCGTGGTGTCGACCAGGCAGTCCTGCTGACTGCAGGATGTCTCCACGACGAAGCCAAGCCTGACCGGGTCATACTGGCGCCCGCCGAGGGCGAACGTCTTGGGCCGACGATCGGGGGGCAGCAGCAGGTCGTATAATGTCGGCACCGACCCGTTATGCAGGAACGGCGCTGCCGCCCAGATCCCGTATAGCGGCCGCGCCGCATAGGGTCCGTACGGCGCCTTGGTGTCGAGCAGCGTGTCGCGCCAGGTGACCATCTTGCGCCGGTCGAGATCTTCCATGGCGCGCTGCTGCGCGGCATCGACCCCCGCCGCCGCGTAGGCCTTCTGCTTGATTCCATCGACCGCTGTCTGCGTGGTCCGGGCGAAGGAGGCGCCCTCGAATGCGGTACCCGCCTTCACGCCGGCGCAATCCTTCAGCAGCTGCGAATCCGCCACGCTGTAGGACCGCGGCGGGATCGAGAGTGCCCCGGTATCCGGCACCGGGCAGGAGATGCGCAGCGCAGCGATGGCGTCCGTGCCGGTGTCTTCCGGACGCATGCCACGCAGCTTGATCAGGCCGGTTGGGGTACGCTGGTCATTGCCATACTCGTGGCATCCGGCGCAGGTCCGGTTGAAGATTGCCTGTCCGGCCGCGGCCAGCTCGGGCTTGATCGCGCCGAAGGCCGCCTCGGGCCAGCGTGGCGGGTCGATGTAGTACGCCAGCAATTCGAGCGAGTGCATGTTCGGAATCGGGATGGAGTTGTCGAACATCGAGCCGGTCTGCTTCGGATCGAGCACCACGCTGGCACCCGCGCCCAGAGTTTCGGTGACGTTACGCTCCATCACTGTATTGGTGTCGATGGTCCATTCGACCCAGTCATAGTCCTTGAAGCCCCAGACCGGAGGGAAACGGCTGGGCTGGTCGCGATACGCCTCGACCGGCTGCGGCGTCGTCGCCTTGCGCGACCAGAGCGGCGGGAACTTCACCGCCGCGTCGAGCTTGACCAGGTTGGCACGGTTGACCTGGAACTTGCCGTCGGCGTCCGCCTTGCGCAGCCGGGTGAACAGGAAGTTGCGGGTGCCGTCGAACGCATCGAGGCGGCCGAAGCCAGAGGTCGGGTGAGCGGGATCGCGCTGTTCCTTGGCAACGTCGATGACAGTGATCAGCTCGAGCCGTGCATCGAGCCTGTCGCGATGCAGCAGAACATTGGCGCCGTAATAGACCAGGGTTGCCGGGCGGATGAACGGCGCCGCAATGCTGTAGCGCTGCCAGTCCTGCCGTCCCAGGCGCTTGGCGGCATCCCACAGCTTGCTCCGGTCTTTCGTCGTCGCGAGCAGTGCATCCACGGCCTGCGAGTAGAAGAGCTGCAGGTTGAACATGTTCGGCGCGCCGTCGACACGCACGGCCTTGCCGTTGGTGCGCAACTCGCCCACGTGGCACGCCGCGCAATTGACGCCCACGAAGTCCATGCCGAAGGTGAACGGGTTCGTTGCCACGGTCAGGCCGACAGGCAGCCCGTCGTCCCGCCCGGGGTCGGGCAGCAGGCCGAAGCGCGAGAGGTTCTCGACGAAGGGTTTGCTCGAGCCGGGATCCGCGATGTCCACCGCTGTCAGCAGGATCCAGGGCACGATCTCCGAACCCTGTGAGAGGTGGTAGTAGGCTTCCCGCTGCTGCTGCGACAGGCCGTTGCGGTAGTCGGCGACGAGGGATGGGTCGGCACGGTCGAACTTCACTTCCATGCTGTCGTCGAGCGCACCGCTCGCGACCGGTATCGCGTAGAGGATTGCCGCGAGCAGGTACACCCCGACAATCACGACGAGCAGGAGTTTTACCAGACGCACGGCGTTGTCCTCCCCGGGATCACTGCGTGATGAACGCCATCAGCGCGCCCAGCACCGCCTTTGGATCACGGTCACCTTGGTAGACGGGTGGTGGCGCAGGGCCACGCTTCAGCAATGTGTGGATCGCTTCCCAGGCAGTCCGGGCGGAGTATTCGATGGTGAAGGCGACGTCCTGCTCGACTTCGACGTACTGGCCGATCAGACCAAGGTTGGTGGAACCCTCCGGGACCGGGCGGGGACGGTTGGTGCGCGTCCGCGGCATCCAGATATTGTTGACGAAGGGCATGTCGCAGGGAATGCAGATCGAGGACGCCATGATCGAGTCGAACTGCTGGTCCAATCGCAGCTGCCGCAGCACCTCTTCCAGGATCTCCTTCCCGGTGCAGTCGGTCATGGGCTTCTTGACGAAGTCGCCGGGCCTGTCGGGATACAGGCCGTAGCCCCACCAGACCTTCGTGCCGTCAGGCTGCCCGAGGATCTCCGGCTGATGGAAGATCGAGAGCGACACCGTCCAGCCGGAGTCTTTCAGCGTCACCAGTCCGCCCCGGCCGGGCTCGCTCTTGGTCATCGCGGACAGCGTATCGACAAACACGTTGCCGGTGTCGGTGACAGTGAAGGTGATCCACCGCGAGTCGGCTATCGCGGCGTCATTGAAGAACACGCCCGGATCGCCGAAGCCAGGCCGGCTCTCGGCCAGCTTCTGCCAAAGCGACCAGGTCGAATTGCTGTTGAGCTTCGGTGCCGGCTCGGTCATCGACCCGGCCGACATGGCCGCCGCCTGTGACCCGGTGGTCAGCAGCACGATATCGTCCGGCCCGATCGCCACCTCGCTGGCGACACCGGCCCGCTCGCAGGTCAGCCGTTCGACCGTGATGCGGTCTTGTGCTGGCGCCAGGCCGATGTCGCGAACGTAGATGCCGCTTTCGATCTTGACGCCGCGCGCCTTGAGCCAGGCGACCAGGGGTTCGATGAAGAACTGGTACTGGCAGATCGGCGTGCGCAGGATGTGCTGCATGTCCTCGAGATCGGGGAACAGGCCCAGCGCGCGCTTGATGTAGCGGCGGAACTCGGTCGCGCCGTGCTGCGGCAGCGACCCCATGATGGTGGACCAGAGCAGCCAGAACTCGGTCTCGAAGAAGTCAGCGGGAACGAACTCCTCGATCCGCCGCCCTTCCGTCTCGGCTTCCGACATCAGCGAGAGCTTCACCAGATCCAACCCGTGGTGCAGGCTCAGTCCGTAATGCCGGCTGTGCAGAACCTGCCCATTGCGGTCGATAACATGTGCCACGTCATGGAACTGGTTCTCGTTGTTGAAGGTGAAGAAGTCGTCCTTCACCGACAGCGACGGCGTGCGGTTCGATGGCACATCCGCCATCAGGTCGAAGGTGCAGCGGAACTCCGAATCGAACACGGAACCCGGCAGATTGTAGCCGCTCTTCGCGTCCCCGCCCAGGAAGAAGCCGCCGCCAGGGCGCGCTTCCGCCTCGTAGACCGTGATGTCCGAGCCGGCCACGCCTGCGTTCCGGATCAGATATGCGGCTGCGGCCAATCCGCCGAACCCACCGCCGACGATATGCGCCTGCATAGCCCCCCCTTCTTGGCTGTCTGCGTCCGCCACAGGTCGTCAGTGTAGCAAAACAATGCGCCGTTGGCATGTGATTCGCGTCACACCCCGATCGTCCTCAGTCAGACGGGTGGTCTCGTGTCCGCGACGGCTAGAAGACCGGATCAGTCGGGGGATGGTGTGGATCCTGCGGCGTGATGCTCACCTCGTAGTCGAGGGGCCGCGTGCTGATGACCCTCAATCGGCCATTGACAATCGAGATAGAGAAAAGACCGGCTCCGACTCCCTTGGGCGGCACGCAGGCCGCGGTCTCGCCGACCATCCGCGTATTGGTGTCGATGGTTCTGAAGATACTGTGCGTATAGTCGATGTTGTCCTTCGTCATGCGATTCGTCCCGATCGCTGTGCCGAACCCCGCATCCGTGTCCTTCACGCAGATACCATGGTTGTCCACCTTGCGTGACGTCACGTCCTCATAGTGACAGGATCCGTCTGGGGATTTTCCCCACATCTTGTGGGCGTAATAAAACACGCCGTTTTCGTATTTGATGAAGGCAAGCGCCAGGCACCGGTAATGGCCCAATATCTGCCTGCTTGCCGCACTGACGTTTTTGACCTCGCCATAATAAACCGGATCACCGGTTTCCTGCGCCCAGAAGTGAAGCTTTGAAGCAATTTCATTCGGATCTGTGATCGTCTGGGCACTGGCCACCGAGGTCGTGCCTAAGACAACCATGATTGAAGCCATCACTTTCCACATGACGTTCCCCGAGCTTGTTATCTTCAAGCGCACGAGTTTGTCATAGCGGTCAGGGCGTCGCAACGGCGAGACGTCGCTACTGCCACGGCAGCCTGATGCCCACGTCGCTCTCAATCACGCTCAGTGCGTGCACGCCTTCGGCTCGTCAGGAGTCCCACAGTTGCGCGGGTCCGTTGCGGCGGAACTGCTATATTGGGGACGTTGGACGGTTCCTCCGTAGTAACCCTGTGTGTAGCCGTAGCTGGGAGTGTAGCCGTAGGTGGAGGGCGGCGCGTAGTACGTTGCCGGCGGGTAATAGGCGGGGGGCGGGTAGTAAGCCGGCGGTGGGTAGTAGGCAGGTGGCGGATAATAGGCCGGTGGAGCGGCAAATCCGAACGCTATGCCTGGTCCCCATCCCCAACCACCCCAGCCGCCACGCCAACCCCATCCTCCACCCCAGCCCCAGCCTCCACGCCAACCCCACCCGCCGCGCCAACCACCGCCCCAGCCGCCACCATGCCAGCCGCCACCATGCCAACCGCCGCCGCCGTGCCAGCCGCCACCCCCGCCATGCCATTGGGCGCGGGCGGTGGTGATTGGGAGCACAGCGACCATAACCAGAGCAAGGAACGTCAACCTGCATACGGGCGCTGAATAGGTGCGAGCCATGAGACCGGCCTTCCATCGAATAGCCTTGCGGCACCCTACACCCACAATGGATCACATGATCCAAGGAATCTTCCCCGGGATTATCCAGGACGCGCTTGTTCACGGACGCTTGTTGACAGAAGCAGGTGGGCGCAGATCATCGGGCCCTCAAGCAAGGTGAACACATGATCCGCATATCGGTTCTCGTCTGTCTGCTCGCGGTGGCTGGCTGCGCCGATCAGTCGAAAGGCAGCGCACTGAATGAGTGCCGCATGAAGCACTATCTCGACGCCGCCGATACGCAGCGACAGGCGATACCTGATTGCATGCAGGCGAAATCGTTCCAGATGACATCTGGCTGCAACGCGCAGCCCGACGAAGAAGAGTGGGACTGGCAGGTGCAGGCATTCCCCTACGACAACGCCAGGTGCTACCGGTCCATTGGCGCCGCTGCCTGGACCGCTACGCTCCTGTCACCGATGTGAGGTCCGCACCGGACGTCCTGATCATACGCCGCCGACTGCAACGTTGTCGTAGTCGCCAACCCCTTGCAGGATCATGAACTGGCAGGGGCCGCCGTCTTTCCCATGAACGTGGTGAGCCGTTTTCGGCGGTACTTCGCAACGCTCACCCGGCATCAGTTCATGCATCCCGCGAGGCGCTCTGGTCTCCACCACCATCGGCCCCTCGATGCAGACAAAGCTGTCCGTGATATCCGAATGGTAGTGCCACGGGACCGACTGTCCCGCGGCGAGCGTCAATATCACCGCTCGCATATCCTGGCCTTCCATCACAACCTCCAACCCTGCGATTTCTGCAAGAGCGGATCTCAACTGATTCTCTCGTTGCTTCATATGTTCTCTCCCGCATCGATAGGCTCATGAGCACGTGTCGCCAACCGAACACGCAGGCACCGCACCGCACGCGCGAACGATCGGGTCGGCCGACACGATCGCCATGACATGCCCCCAGTGTCCCGTGCATTCGGTGACCGCCTCGTCGGAACGGATTTTTGCCGAACCGATCAGAAGATGCCTGGCAATGCATCGTGCCTTCGCATCCGGGGCGTGCAGCGCCATCCAGGTAACCCCCTGCCATGACGAAACATGCCATTGCCCGTGCATGTCGAGCACAGCCACGTCGGCACTGCCTGCGTCTCCTGAAAGCGACATGACCGCCGGAACGCAGTTCTCCGGTGTCTGCGCCTGCGCGATGATCGGCCCCAGCAGGGTCACTGCCAAAAGCGCGCGCCTTACCTGATTGCTGTTCATGTCCATGCGTCCACCAGTTCCGGATGCATAGGCCAGAACGCCCGCCGCGGCCATGTGCGCCCGCCCCCGAATTTGCCCGCCAGCCGCGCGCTCGGCACAGTGGCCGAAACAACTCGGAGAAGCGTCATGCGTTTTGATGGCAAGATCGCGCTTATCACCGGCGCCGGTTCCGGTATCGGCCGGGCCACCGCCCTTGGCTTCGCGCAGCGTGGTGGCGCGGTCGCTGTGGCCGATGTGAACCAGGAGACTGCCACATCCGTGGCGGCCGAGATCACCAAGGCCGGCGGCAGTGCCGCGGCGATCGTGGCCGACCTCACCAATGCCGCGGCGATCGAATCCATGATCGCGGATACGCTGAGCGCGTTCGGTCGCATCGACGTGCTGCACAACAACGCTTTCGGTGTGCCCTCCAGTATCTACAAGGGCCGCATCGCGCCTGTCGCCGAGATCGATCAGCAGGTATGGGACTACACATTGCAGATCGGGCTGACCGCAGTGATGCAGGCAACCCGGGCAGTGCTGCCACTTATGCAGAAGCAGGGCGGCGGCGCCATCGTCAACACGGCCTCGATTTCCGGGCTGTTCGCCGATTACGGCATCGCCGCCTACAACGCGATGAAAGCGGCCGTGGTGAACTTCACCCGCGTGGTCGCCATCGAATACGCGGGCGATAATATCCGCTGCAACTGCATCTGCCCTGGCGCGATCGACACACCGCTGTTGCAACGCTCGCTCACCACGATCCAGGGCTTTGCGGACGCGACACTGGCGGCCATTCCGATGGGCCGTCTCGGCACGCCTGACGAGATGGCGAACGTCGCCCTGTTCCTGGCCTCCGACCTGGCGTCCTACGTGACCGGCTCCGCCTTCGTCGCCGATGGCGGCCTGACCTCGAAGACCGGCCTGCCGACGCGATTCAGGAACTGATCAGCCTATACGGATTAGAACGGCGGTGGACCAACAATCTCCCACCTGTGACGTTTGAACGTGTCGGCAATTTCCGCAGTCGCCATGGACGTCATTGGGCGATTGTTGCGCACGGCCTCTTCGAAGAAGCTGCCCGCGTGACCAGGAGTGTAAAGGAACAGCACGCGTCCGGCCTCCGGGCCCGTACTCTTCCAGGCATGTGGCACCCCGCGCGGCATGAATGCGCAGGTCCCGGGTCCGCCGACCGTGATCTGATCACCAATCTTGAAGGTTACTTCGCCGCTCAGAACGTAGGCGATTTCATCGCTATCGTGATGGATATGGAGATCAGTGACCGTATCTGTAGGCGCGACCTCCTCGAACATCATCACGCTTTGTGCCATGTCGCTGGTGATCTTGAGCGCGGCGGAACGGCCAGGTGCCATCTCCCACGTCGCGCCACCACCGGGTGGAATAACGAGCTTGGTCGTGTCCATCGGTGCCTCCCATGCCGCCGCCATTGCCGATTGTTCGTTTCCCCGCTGATGCGGTCGGGGACGCAGGCGAAGCGCACTCTACCACGCCATTCAGTCGGAAGTTAGCGCAATCTGCCGCGGGTACGGCTTACGCCGCTTCCTGTACGTGTGCCTCTAGGAACCACAATGCCTTGTCGAGATCGCGCGACGCAGCGGTGAAGATGTCCGCGGTGTCGGCGTCCCCCGACTCATCGGCCTGGTCGATGCTCTTGCGCAGCGCGTTGGCGACCGCGCCATAGCGCTCGATCAACGCCGCCAGATGCTCCTTGATCTTGTAGATGTCGGTCGGATACGGCGCCAGCGCACTCGATTGCGCCACCACCTGAGTGGTGCCGAGCGCCGTGCCACCGAGCTGCACGACCCGCTCTGCCATCGTGTCCACATGATCGTCGATCTGTGTACGAAAGCCATCCAGCATCTCGTGGACGGCGATGAACTGCGGACCCTTCAGGTTCCAGTGCGCCTGCTTGGTCAGCAGAGCGAGATCGATCCCATCGGCCACTCGCGCATTCAGCAGCTCGATCGCGGCCCTCTTGGTGTTGTCATTCAGGTCATTGACTGTCCGATGCATCCGCATGGTCGCCTCCTTTTTGGACGCCGGGCCATACCACGGCCCGATGCCGCGAGCCGGAGCGGAAAGCGCAAATGTGGACGATCCTGCCTCACACAAGGCCGATGGGTTGGCGACTCATCCTCCGGCAGCGGTAATCTTGCAGTGATCGTGCTCTGGCACCGCGATGGCGCCGGTCTTGCCGCCATTGGCTGGATCCGGGAACTCCAGGACCGGTCGCCCATTCGTCAGGTCGCCCAGCACGTCAACCGACTCCGCGCCCCGCAATTGAACGCCCCCCGCGCAGGTGACCGAGACCGTCGCTGACGATTTCCCGCCGCCACACCCGGCAAGCGACAGAGCGACAACAATCCAGATCGCACGATGCATGAGCCCCTCCGAGGACGCGAATCGGTTTGGTAGTGGCACTGGTGATGAATCGTAGCAGGTTACCGGGATGCCATGCATATCGCTCCGCCAACTCCACGTTCCGGGCATTGCGCTGAGCGCTCCGGCTTGCTTCGCTCCGCCCGCCAAGACCCGTGGAGCACCCATGACCTCTGAATCGCAGATCACCGCCTGGCTCGCCACCCAGCACGATGCCATGATCACGCTGCTGCGCGAGATGGTGGACATCGACAGCGGCAGCTACAACAAGCCCGGTATCGATGCCGTCGGCGCGGTGGTTCAGCGCTTCATGGCGGCGCAAGGCATCCCCATCCAGATCACGCAGCAGCGGAACCACGGCGACACGGTGCGTGCGGCGGTGCCTTGGGACGGTCCCGCGGGCAACGCCGGTGGCAACATCGTGCTGATGGGCCACCGCGACACCGTTTTTCCGGATGGAGAAGTGTCCCGCCGCCCGTTCACCATCCGCGACGGCATCGCCTACGGCCCTGGTGTCGCTGACATGAAGGCAGGCCTGGTGATGAATTGCTTCGTGCTGGCCGCCTTCCACAAGTTCGGCGGCTCCCCTGCCCCCCTCGTCGGCCTGTTCACCGGCGACGAAGAGATCGGCAGCCCCGAAGGCCGTGCGGTGATCGAAGCTGAAGCCCGCCGCGCCCGCGTGGTGTTCAACAGTGAGCCAGGCCGCGTCTCCGGCAATGTCGTCACCGGTCGCAAGGGCGGCGTGTTCTCGGCGTTCCGCATCACCGGCAAGGCTGCGCACTCCGGTGGAAATTTCAGCGAGGGCATCAGCGCAATCGAAGAGATCGCGCGCAAGATCCAGGCGATCCATGCCCTGACCGACCTTGATCGCGGCATCACCCTCAATGTCGGTTTGATAAGCGGCGGCCAGAGCGTCAATACGGTCGCACCGTGGGCCGAAGCACAGATCGATCTCCGCTATGTTGAACCAGGCGACCGCGACGACGCTATGGCAAGAATCGCCGCGATCATCGAGCGCAGCTATGTGCCCGGCACCAAGGCCGAACTCACCGTCAAGGGCGAATTCCTGCCGCTGGTGCAGACGCCCACGGCGAAGCGCCTGTTCGAGATCTATGTGCAGGCCGCCGCCGATACCGGCTTCACCACAGCCGGAGAGTTCACCGGCGGCTGCGCCGATTCAGGCTTCACGGCCGGCGTGGGCACGCCCACGATCTGCGCGGTCGGTCCGGTTGGCGGCAAGGCGCACAGCCCGGACGAGTTCCTGCGTGTCGAAAGCCTGGTGCCACGCGCGCAAGCCTGCGCACGCGCTATCCTGCGGCTCGATCAGGCGGGGCTATAGATCAATGATAGCCGCCACCGCGCCAACCACCACCATGCCAGCCACCACCACGCCAGCCCCAACCGCCACCGTAGGCCACGACACCTCCGCCGCCGTAATAGGGCGCGGGATAGTAGCCACCGCCGTAACCGCCGTAATAGCCATAACCAGGATACGCCGGGTACGCGTAGCAGCCGCCTAGCGCCATCGCCAAGGCGAGCGCGCCAAGCGGCATCAGTCTGCGCAAGCGTGAAGAGCGCAACATAGGTGGGCTCCTGAAGGTGATGTCATTCCCTCAGAAGCGCCGGCATCACGGCGGTTTGGTGACACCGCCGCGGCAATCCCGTGTCCGGCGCGCGATGCCGCGAGGCAGCGCCAACATCGTCGCGATTCCGCCATGATAAGGACCAATAGGAGCATCGGCACACGCCCTGAGGACCTGCCACCATGCGCACGCAGAACCGGTCATTCCGCCTGACAGCCGCGCTCGCCGTAGCCGGCCTCTTGCTTGCACAGTTGCCGCCACCTGCTGTCGCACAGGCAACCCCGCCACCTCCGGTGTCGCAACAGGGCGATCCGCCGACCCGGGTCGGACGGCTTGCGCAAATCACGGGAGCGGTCTCGTTCCACACGCAGGACGAGACATCATGGAACCAGGCCATCCCGAACTATCCGGTCACCACCGGCAATGCCTTCTGGACTCAGCCCGGCGCGCGGGCATCGATCGAGGTCTCCGCCAGCCGCATCGCCATGGCGGCGCAGACCGAATTCGAGGTCTCCAACCTGACCGACACCGCGTTCCAGTCAACCGTACCACAGGGCGAAATCTATCTGCGCATCCGGTCGGCGGCGCCCAACGAGATCTACGCCGTGCAGACGCCACGCGGCCTCGTGACTTTCTCCTCGCCCGGTCGCTATGGCGTTGTCGCCGGCGACACGCAGAATCCGACCGAGGTCACCGTCATTCAGGGTTCGGCGCACATCGAAGGTCCCGGTATCACGATGGATGTCGCCGGCAACCAGACGGCGACAATGACCGGCATGGACAGTTTTCAGGGCAACATTGCGCCCGCCCAGCCCGATGCGTTCCTCACAGCCATGCTGAATGGCGAGCGTCAAACTGCCACGCCTCCACCGCAAGTGGTCGCTTCCATGCCGGGTGGCGATGATCTTTCAGCGTATGGCACCTGGTCCGACACCAGCGACTACGGCCAGGTCTGGTACCCGCAGGTCGCGCCTGATTGGGTACCGTATCGCGACGGCCAATGGGCCTATGTCGAGCCGTGGGGTTGGACATGGGTGGACAGCGACCCGTGGGGCTTCGCACCCTTCCATTACGGTCGCTGGGTCGACACCGGTGGGCGCTGGGGCTGGGTCCCTGGCGCTTCCGTCGAAGGTCCGCCCGTCTATGCCCCGGCTCTCGTCACCTTCATCGGCGTCGGTGCCGCCGTCGGCGTGGGTATTGGTGCCGCCCTGGCCGCGGGCCGCATCGGCTGGTTCCCACTCGGGCCGCGCGAAGCGTACCGGCCGTGGTATCGTGCAAGCCCGACCTACCTGCGCAATGTGAACATCCGACACGTGACCAACATCACGACCATCAACCAGAACGTCACCGTGAACAATTTCATCAACCGTCGCGCGGCTACGGTCGTGCCAACGGCAGCGATGACCGGCTCACGCCCGGTCGGCCGTTTTGCCCAACGGGTTGATCCGGCGCAGCTGGCACAAGCACGGCCGCTGATCGGAGCGCAGCCGATGCGGCCAGGCGCCACGACAGTCGGCGTCACGCCGGCAGTCGCCCGGCAGTTCAACCTGCCGGCATCCGCAAGCGCCGGGCGGCCGGTGGCACCCGGGCCGGCCATTCGCCCCATGCCTGTGACGGCGCGTCCAGTTGCGCCTGCCTTGCACCCGCCGGCGCAGAATGCCGTTCCTGCCGCCGCCGCGATCCATCCGGCGCCGCCACCCGGAACCCCGATGCTGCGCCCACCACCAGCGCCGGGACGCGTCGGTCCCCCCGCCATCGAGCATGCCGCGCCGGCCGCAGCGCCTGGCGCGGTCCCGCATAGTGTGCAGCCACCGACCAGCGCCACGCAGCCGGCGACGGTTCAGCCCATCATCCCGCAGCTCCATCCGGGGCAGCGACCCGAAACGCCGGCGCTGCGTGCTCCATCAGCGTCAGGACCTGTCGGTCCCGCGGGCACCGAGCATACCGCTCCGGTCGCAGCCCCTGGGGCAGTCCCGCATAGCGTGCCACCACCGACCGGCCCCACGCAGCCGGCGACGGTTCAGCCTATCGTTCCGCAGCTGCATCCGGGGCAGCGACCCGAAACACCGGCGCTGCGTGCTCCATCAGCGCCAGGACGTGCCGGTCCTCCGACCATCGAGCATACGGCTCCGGTCGCCACTCCCGGTGCGGTCCCGCATACGGCGCAGCCACCGATCACCACCGCGCAGCCGGTCCAGCCCGTTGTTCCCCAGGTCCATCCGATGCCGGTCGCACCGGGCGCGATACAGCCGCAGCATATCGTGCCGACACCGCAGGCTCCGGTCGCACATGCTCCACCTCCGGTGCAGACACCGCCGCCAGCGGTCGTCCATACACCGGCGCCGGCTGCCATCCGTCCGCC
>DATJJM010000406.1:0-4511 GCA_035492535.1 Acetobacteraceae bacterium
ATCGTGCGCAAGGCGATCCAGATGCCGCTGCGCCAGATCGCCGAGAACGCGGGCGAGGACGGTGCCGTCATCGCCGGCAAGGTGCTGGACAAGGACGAGTACAACTGGGGCTTTGACGCGCAGACCGGCGAGTTCAAGGACCTGGTCCGGTCCGGCATCATCGACCCGACCAAGGTGGTGCGGACCGCGCTGCAGGATGCGGCGTCGGTGGCCGGCCTGCTGGTGACCACCGAGGCGATGGTTGCCGAGAAGCCGGAGAAGAAGGCGCCGATGATGCCGCCAGGTGGCGGCGGCGGCATGGGTGACATGGACTTCTGATCCTCGGACGTCCCGGTCACTGCGAGTTGGGAGGGGCGGGCCGCAAGGTCCGCCCTTTCTTCTTGTGAGACCGGCCCGGCCGTTATCGTTTCTGTGCCCGCGCGACGTCCGCCGTCGCCCATGCTATATGGAACCCCATGAACCGCACGGAGATCATCGCCCGGCTGCGCGAAAACGAGGCCGCTCTGCGGGCACGGGGAGTGGCGCACGCCGCGTTGTTCGGCTCGCGCGCGCGTGGGGACGAACGCCCCGACAGCGATACCGACATCATGATCGAGATATCGCCCGAGGCTCATGTCACGCTGTTCGACTATGTCGGCCTGAAGGATTACATCGCCAGTCTGTTCGATGGCCCCGTCGACGTAGTGGATCGCGAGGGACTAAAGCCTTACCTGCGACCCGTGGCGACAGCAGACGCGATCTATGCTTTCTGATGTCGCTCTCGCCGCGCTTCACGATATCGCCTACCACATCGATTTGGCCGAGCATTTTGCCGACGGCACCGATTTCATCGCATTCCGGGACGACCTGCGAACGGTCTACGCCATTACTCGCTGCCTCGAAATCATATCCGAAGCGTCGCGACGCCTTCCCGACGATCTGAAAGCTCGACACCCAATCAATAGCATGGCGAAACATGGCCGGAGCGGGCAATGTCTATCGCCACGACTACGAGGACGTTGCGGCGTCGCGGGTTTGGGAAACGGTGAAGCACGCGCTACCGCCGCTACGTGCAGTAGTGGAGCAGGAACTGGCCGCGACCCGTCCACCCCTACCCCCGTAAACACGCCTGCACATACGGCAGGAAATGCGCGACCGGCGGCGTGGCCAGATCGGCGATCTTCGCCTCCTCGTCGAACCGCCGCAACTGCACCGCCGCTTCCGCATGCGGCAGCGCGCGGAATGCGGCCACTTCCGATTCCGACATCGGGCCACCTTGCAGCTTCAGGCTCAGCACGCTGTCCGGCGATAGGCGTGCGAAATAATCGGCCTCGGTGGCGCACAGATACCGCTTCGCCGGCACGTGCAGGCGAACCGGTTCCGTCACCTCGGGACCGAACAGCGGTGCGAGGTAAGCCCGCCCAAGTTCCTCGTGGCGATCGTCGATGCCGTCGTCGGCCGGGTTCTCGCCAAGCCCGTGCACCATGTGCCCGATGTCGTGCAGCAGCGCCGCGGTGATCAGCGCCGCATCACAGCGTGCCTGCTCGGCCAGCAACGCTGCCTGGAGCGCGTGCTGCAACTGGTTCACCGCGCTCAGCCCGTAGCGGCGAGCGCCCTTGCCCTCCAGCAGTCCAGTCAGTTCCTCGAGCGCAGCCTGGGCCATGAAACGCCATCCTCGACCAATCTGCCGGCAACCTAGCCAAGCTGTCGAACGCTGTCAGCCGCGGCCAACTCGACGCCGCCTTCGCCGCGCGCTAAGCGCTTATAGTGTGCAACAGGAGAACGAACCGCATGCCCGCCAGTGCCACCGACTTCAGCATTCCCTTCCTGCGTGGCCGACGCACCAACAAGTGGCACAAGTTCGCCGATGACGTGTTGCCCGCCTGGGTCGCCGACATGGATTTCGGCGTGGCGCCGCCCATCGCGGAAGCGATGGCGCGCCTCGCTCGCAACCAGGAGTATGGCTATGCTGCGCGCGAGGGCCTGCTGGCTGAAGCCTTCGCCCGCCGAATGCAGTCCCGCTTCGACTGGACCGTCGATCCGGCGGATGCCCATCCGATCGGGGACCTCGTGCAGGCGAGTTTTTCCAGCGTGATGGCGTTCAGCGAGCCAGGCGACGCGGTCGTGCTGCAACTCCCGTCGTATCCGCCGTTCATGCGCGCCATCGAGGACACCGGCCGCCGGCTGATCGCGAACCATATGCGCGACAATGGCACGCGCTGGGTGCTGGACCTTGCCGGCTTCGACGCTTCACCTGATCCGCGCGCCCGCGTGCTGATCTTCTGCCATCCGCAGAATCCGACCGGCCGTGCGTATACACGTGCCGAGCTGGAGCAGGTCGCGGCGTTCGCGGAGCGTCACGACCTGATCGTCGTGTCGGACGAGATCCACGCCGACATCGTCTATCCCGGCGGCACGCACATCCCGCTGGCGTCGCTGTCGCCCGGGATGGCGGCGCGCACCATCACCATCACGTCGGCCACCAAGAGCTTCAACATCCCTGCGCTGCGCTGCGCCGTGATGCATTTCGGCACGCCCGCGCTGAAGGAACGGTTCTTTGCGCGGATCCCGTCGCGGCTGCTCGGCTCGCCGGGTGTCACCGGCGTCGATGCCACGATCGCGGCGTGGGATGAAGGCCAGCCCTGGCTCGACGAAATCCTGGCGCAGCTGCAGGCCAATCGGGACTGGCTGATGCAGAACCTTGGCGACGCGTTGCCAGGCGTCACGCTGCGGCGCCCCGAGGCGACCTATCTCGCCTGGCTCGACTGCTCGGCGCTGAACCTGCCGGTGCCGGCGGGCCAGTTCCTGTTGGACAGCGCGCGGGTGGGCCTCAATGCAGGCGAAACGTTCGGTGAGCGATACGCGGCATTCGCGCGCCTGAACTTTGCCTCGCCCGCGCCGGTGCTGAAAGAAATCGTCGGCCGGATGAGCGACGCGATACGCAAGAGATAAGAGCAACCGGTCAGTCACCAAGTCTCTCACTCGATCATCTTGCTGGTCCGCCTGACCTCCAGACGCGATCAGGGGTGCGCGAGATTTCGGGCAAGGAAGGCGCGGATCAGCGGCACCATTTCGTCGGCACGGTCCTCCAGCGCAAAATGTCCGGTGTCGATCAGATGGAAGTCCAGTTTCCGCAGATCCCGTTTGTAAGGATATGCGCCGTCAGCAGGGAAGATCTTGTCGTTCTTGCCCCACACAATCAGTGTCGGCGGCTGGTATTTTCGGAAATAGGCCTGCACGGCCGGGTACAGCGGCAGGTTGGTGCGATAGTCATAGAACAGATCCATCTGGATCTCAGCGTTGCCCGGACGATCGAGCAGAGCCTGGTCGTGGACCCAGTTGTCCGGAGAGATGCGACTGAGATCCGCTACGCCATCCGTGTATTGGAACTTGGTCGTCGCGGGCGCCACCAATACGTAAAGCGCCTTGCGGTGAGCCTCGGAATGGTCGGACCAATACGCCTTGATCGGGTCCCAGAACTCCTTCAGCCCTTCGTCGTAGGCATTGCCGTTCTGCACGATCAGTGCCGTCACGCGATCAGGGTGCTTCAGGGCAAGGCGCCATCCGACCGGCGCGCCATAGTCCATGACGTACATCGCGTAACGCGCCACGCCGAGCTGGTCGAGCAGCCCGCCGACAAGTTCGCCATACCGGTCGAACGTATAGGCGAAGTTCGCCCTGTCCGGCATGTCGCTCTGTCCGAAGCCGGGATAGTCTGGCGCAATCACATGATAGCGGTCTGAGAGCGCCGGTATCAGGTTGCGGAACATGTGTGACGACGTAGGGAAACCGTGCAGCAGCAACACTGCCGGAGCCGCTGGCGGCCCTGCCTCTCGATAGAAGATGTTGATGCCGTCGACCTTCTTGGTGCGATAGTGCGTGACGCTCGACGGCGGTTCCACGCCGCTCGGCGATGGCGCAGCCGCAACCGCATTGCTGAGCGTAGCTGCGCCGGCGGCGGCCAATGCGGGTGCAGCCAGAACGAGCCGCCTGCGATCGACCATGGGCGGATTGTTGGAAGCGCGTCGAGGTGTCATGTCGGTCTCCCGGCGATGTTGAGGACGGCGCTTGAGCTTTCACACGCCGTCGTAGACCAGCCGCGTGAAGAAGCCCGGATCGATGACGAAGTTGCCGTAGACCGCGTCGAACGCCGCTGTTGGTTTCGCTGCAACCGTTTCTTCACGCGAGCGGCCCTGCCTCTTGAGCGCTGCGACGTTTCCCCGGATCGCCACCAACATGTCGTGGAAGTTCCTGAGATCGGCTCTGTTGCCGATCGGGCGTCCGTGACCGGCGATGATCACCGTGCTGTCTGTTGCCGCCTTCAGGTTGGCATCGGCGGCGGCAATCATTCCGTCGATATTGCCACCCGTCGAATAGTCGATGAACGGATAGACGCCGTTCCAGAACGTATCGGCGACATGGATGACGTTCGCCTCGCTGAAGGTGACGGATATATCGCTGTCCGTATGGGCGCTGCCGTAATACCGTAGGTGCAGCGAATTGCGATTGAGCTTCAGACTATACTCATTGGC
>DATJJM010000407.1:0-9568 GCA_035492535.1 Acetobacteraceae bacterium
TCGAAGCCGGCATCATAGGAGAGCGGCGTCACCGCGCCGATCAGCACACCAGCCAGGGCGGCAATGAAAGCCGCAAGTCCGAACGCAAGCGCGCCGGTAGCATTGGCGTCGATGCCGACGAGGCGCGCGCCGAGCCGATCGGAGGCCGCGGCGCGCAGGGCCTTGCCATGCATCGTAGCATTGAAGAACCAGCGCAGACCGGCCACCAGGACGACACAACTGCCCAGGACGCACAGCGATTGGCCGGAGACATTGAGCTGGCCGAGATCGAAGCTGCTGTCGGTGATGGCTGGGACGCTGGCTTCTTCCGGGCCAAAAAATACCAGTCCCATACCGATGATGACGAAGTGCAGCGCCATCGACACGATCAGCAGCGACAGCACGGATGCATCGGCGACGGGGCGGAATGCCAGGCGCCAGATCAGCGGGCCCATCGGCGTGACGATGGCCAGGGCGAGCAGGATCGAGATTGCGGGCTGTTCCAGCGGCACCAGGAACCAGGCGGCGGCGGTCAACACAACGGGATATACGCCCCATGCCAGCCAGTTGCGCGACATCACGAGCGCAAGCACGGAAAGTCCGTCGAGCAGCCACAGCGTTCCCGGCACGTGGCCGGATTGCAGCGAGGCCGCAGTCAGCGCGCCGAACGCGAGAAGATCGCCCTGCGGCACGAAGATCACCCGTGTGACCGAGAAGGTGATCAGCAGCCCGATCGCCAAGAGCAAATAGATCGCGCCGGTGGTAATGCCATCCTGCAGCAGGGCGAAGAAGATGAACGAGTCCATGCGGCGCGATCAGCCGCTATTGGATTGCCTTCCAGGCTCCGTCCTTGACCTCGACCAGCACGGCAGCGCGCGAATCCTGGCCATTATGGTTGGTGGGCGACATGTCGTAGACGCCGCTGACGCCGACGAGCGCGTGGGTGTTTTCCAGCGCATCGCGCAACGCGACACGGAATGCTTCCGTGCCCGGCTTGCCGGCCTTCAGTGCCGGCGGAATTGCCGCTTGCAGCAGCAGGAAGGCATCGAAGCTGTATCCGGCAAACGGACCGACGCCCTGGCCGGGGAATTTCGCCATGTAGTCCTTCACGAATTTGGTCGCGACCGGCTTGATCGGATCGGAGTCGGGCAGCTGGTCGGCGACGACGACAGGCGAGGTAGCCGCGATGACGCCGTTCACCGCAGCACCACCGACCTTGATGAATGCTGGCGAGACAATGCCGTGATTGCCGTAGATCGGGCCCTTGTAGCCAAGGCGGCGCAGTGCAACGACAGGCAGCGCCGCCGGCGTCGCCGAGTTGCCCATCATGATCGCTTGTGGATGTGCGCTGATGAGCTTCAGCGCCTGTGCTTCGCAGGTGGTGTCGGTGCGGGCGTAGCGCTCGTCGGTAAGGATCTTGATGTTGTCAGTGGCAGCACTCTGTCGCGTGGCGGCAAGCACCTGATCGCCCCAGCCATCGGCAAAACCGATATAGCCGATGTCCTTCACGCCGCGCGCCTTCATGTAGGAGAAGACCTTGGCGACAATCAGTGACAGCGGCTGCGCATCGTTGAACGTGTAGGGCTGCTTCTGGGGATCATATTCATACGGCGCCATGGCAAGCATTGGCACCTTCGCCTGGTTGGCGAGGGGCGCCACAGCCGCATCCGTCGCAGTGAGCGACGGGCCGATGATGGCATCGACATGATCTTCCGAGATCATCTTCTGCGCGATGGCATAACCCGTGCTGGCATCGGTTGCATCGTCGCGGATGATGTATTCAACCTTCTGGCCGGCGATTTCGGACGGGAACAGTTCGAAGGCGCCCTTGTAGCCGACACCCATTGCCGCACCTGGACCGCTGATGGACATGATGGCGCCGATCTTGATCTGCGCCTGCGCGATACCAGTTGCTGCAAGCATCCCCGCGACGGCAGCCGCCGCCATCAGCCGCATTTTCATGTGAGTCTCCCTTGCGCCGGCCCCGCGGCAATCTCAGGCGGCGGGATTTTGCGTGTCAAGCACTGGCAATCAGAAATAGTGCCAGAAATTCGACTCGCGGGCCTGCTGGGGCAATCCGTCGAAGACGATTCGCCCATTGTTCATGATGATCACCCGATCGGCGATCTTCATCGCAGCGGCGACGTTCTGCTCAACCAGGATGGCGGTCATCGCGTGGGATTTGCAGACCTCATGCACCTGCTGGAACATCCGCTCCACGAGGTTCGGCGCGAGGCCGATGGAAGGTTCGTCGAGCATCAGGCAGCGCGGCGTGCCCAGAATTGCCAGTCCCAGAGCCAGCATTTGCTGCTGGCCGCCGCTAAGGCTGCCGGAACGGGTCGTTCTGCGTTCATCCAGCGCCGGGAACAGGCGATACACGTCAGCGATACCGAACATCGGCTGGTGCGTGGCATTGCGTGCGGCAACCACGTCGATGTTTTCCGCCACGCTGAGGTCGGGGAAGATACCGCGGCCTTCCGGCAGCAGACGCAGACCCCTGGCGACGCGCTGGGCGACATCGAGGCGGTCGATCCGCTCACCGTCGAACACCACCTCGCCGGCGCGGGGCGGCAGCAGGCCCATCGCCGTTTTCAGCGTGGTGGTCTTGCCTGCGCCGTTATGGCCGAGGAACGCGAGGATCTGGCCAGGTTCCAGCGCGAAGGTTACGTCTGAAATCACCGTCTTCGCACCGTAGCCAGCGGCGAGACCGGACAGTTGCAACACCATCACAGCGCTCCGCCGAAATAGATCTCCGCCAGGGCGGGATCGCTGATGATCGCCTCGGGTGTGCCCTGTGCCATCAGGTGGCCCTGGTGCAGGAACAGCACGTCGTCGGCGATCTGCTGCACCACGCGGGTGTTGTGCTCCACCACCAGCAGGGTCTTGCCTTCCGATTGCAGCCGGCGCAGCAGCGCCATCACCGCATCGAGCGCGCCAGCGGACAGGCCCGAGGCCGGTTCGTCCAGCAACAGCAGCTCCGCTCCGGTCGCGAGAACACGCGCCACGGTCAGCAGCTTCTGCTCGCCGTACGAGAGGTTGCGCACCGTATCATGAGCGCGATCGGCAAGACCGACATGGTCCAGCGTCGCCAAGGCCTCCTGCCGCAGGCGGCGTTGCCGGTGCAACGTGTGCAGCGGACGGAGGATGGCACCGACCGGTTCCTCGCCGAACTGGTTGCCGATGCCGACCATCACGTTGTCCAGCGCACTGAGGTCGGTGAACAGGCGCAGGTTCTGGAAGGTACGCGCGATGCCGGCATGCACGATCGCCTGCGGGCGAAGGCCATCGAGCTTGCGACCTTTGAACGTGACACTGCCCTCGTCCGGCTTCAGGAAACCGGTGATGGCATTGAAGATCGTGGTCTTGCCCGCGCCGTTGGGGCCAACCAGGCAGGTGATGCGGCCCTGGTCGATGGTGAACGTGCACTCGCGCAGGGCTCGCAGGCCGCCGAAGTGGTGGTCCAGGTTCTCAGCCTGGAGATACGCGGTCACAGCCGTTCTCCCGCGAGGCCCTGCGGGCGGAACAGCATGAACACGATCAGCAGGACGCCGTAGATCAACTGGCGCGCGGACGCCGCGATCGTGGTGGGTATTTCGATCAGCGTCAGGATCTGTGGCAACGCCAACAGCAGGAACGGACCGATGATGCAGCCGGCGAGCGTTCGGGCACCGCCGACCACGACCATGGTGAGAAGCAGAATCGACGCATCGAGATCGAAGGACGATGGGTCGATGAAGCTGAGAAAAGTCGCATAGAGGCCGCCGGCGATCCCCGCGAACGCGCCGGCCAGGGCCGCGGCGGAAACCTTGGCGCGCAGCACGTTCTTGCCAGCGGCGGCGACCGCGAGTTCATCCTCACGGATCGCGCGCAGCAGGCGGCCGAACGGCGCGCGCATGACCAGATAGAAGCACAGACAGCCGAGAGCAGACGCAATCGTGCATAGCATCATATACTGCTGAGTGCTCTCGACCTGCAGGCCGAAGATGTCGGGGGGCGGAATGCCGGGAAGACCGTTCGCGCCGCCGGTGCCACCGGTCCAGTTGGTGAACACCGCCGTTGCCAGCAACTGGATTCCGAACGAGGTCACCACGAAGTAGTCGCCGGAGACGCGCAACGACGGCAGCGTCACCAGGATGTTCAGTGCCACGCAACAAGCAGCAGCGATAGCGAGCGACGGAATGAACGGCAGCGCGTCCTGCGCCATCAGGAAATGTGCGACCAGATAGGCGCCGACACCGAACACCGCGGCCTGCGAGACCGAGAAGATGCCGGCGATGCCGACCAGCAGGTTGGTGGACAGGCCCAGCAGCACGTAGATCTCGGCCAGCACGATGTAGCTATAGAGGAAATCCATCAGCGGGCCGCCGCGAACAGTCCGGTTGGCCGGAACAGCATGAAGATGACGAAGATGAAGAACGTGACGCCGATGCTCCATTCGCCGGGCATCACCAGCAGGGACAGGTTCTGCAACACGGCGATGGCGATCGACAGCACGAACGCCCCCGTTATGCTGCCGACGCCGCCGGCGATCATCGCGATCGTCGCGGTCAGCAGCGGCGTCACACCGTTATACGGCTGGAGACCGAGGTCCATCGGGACCAGGATGCCGGGCAGGCACACCAGCGCGGACGCGATGGCGATCACGTAGATATAGACCGACTGGGGCTGCAGCCGCGTGATGTCCGCCAGCATCGGGTTGGACGCGACGGCACGGATCCGCTTGCCCAGGATCGTATGATGCGCGAACCACATCGTGCCGGCATAGGCGGCAAAGCTCACGGCAATCGTCAGCAACTGCACATAGGTCAGCCGCACCGAGCCGAGCGGCAGCACCTCGCCGCTCCATGGCAGCGGGAATTGCAGGATGTTCGGCGTATAGACGCCAGCGATAATGTTCTGGATCACCGCCAGCGCACCAAGCGAGGCGATCAGCACCACCAGGTGCGTCGCACGGCGCCGCTCCAACCGCGCGTAGAGCTGGCTCTGGATCAGCGCTCCCAACGCGGTGCAGGCCACGATGGACACAGCCATCGCGACGATCAGCGGCGCGTTGTGCACCACCAGCGACCAGGCCAGGTAGCCCGCCAGCGTGTAGATTCCAGCATGCGCGACATGGAAGATCTTCGTGGTCGAATAGACCAGCGCGAAGCTGATCGCGACCACGCCCAGCGCGCAGCCGGTCACCAAACCGGTGGCCAGCAGTTGCAGTGCGAGCATGGAGCGCGCGCTATTGAATCTGCTTCAGCGTCACGTCCTTGCCGTCGCGCATCTCGTTGATGTCGATCGGCACGCTCGCGGTATTTGTCTTGAACTCGAGCGGGATCAGGCCCTGGAACTTGCCGATCTTCAGCAGCGTGTCGTGCATGTTCTCGCCGGTGACGGGCTTGTTCTCCGACAACACCTTGTCCAGCGTCGTCAGGATGATCTGCGCGGCGTTGTAGTACTGTTTGGCAAAGAACTCCATGTCCACGCCGTATTTCGCTTTGAACTGCGCGGCCAGTTCAGGAGGCGCGTCGATCCGCAACTGCGTATGGACGAAGCCCGCCGAGGACGGATCGGCAATCGTCGCCGGATCGGCGAAGAACGTCGTCCCCGCGACGGTGAACTTCAGGCCAAGCTGATGGTACTGCTGCGCCATCTGCAACAGCCCGGCGGTGATGGCGACCAGCATCACGTCGGGCTTGGCGTCGGCAAGTTTCAGCAGCGCCGGACGAAAATCGGTCTGGCCGAACTGCGTGGCTTCCTGCGCCAGGATCTTGCCGCCGGCGTCGGGGAACGAACGCAGGTAGTCGTCGCGCCCGGACATGCCGGCTGCGTCATTCTCGAACATGATGGCGCCCTGCTTCTTACCCTGCTCCACCAGCCACTTGGACAGCACAGAGATCTCGTCGCCGATCGTCGGCAGCGTGTTGATCAGGTAAGGCGACGCCTTCGCCAGCGCATCAGCCTGTGCGCCGGCGTTCACCAGCAGAACCTTCTTGCGCGTGGCCAGCGGCGCCATGGCGAGTGAGGGGCCAGAATAGCCGGTGAAGATGACGGAGACATGCTCGAGATCGGTCAGCTTGTTGAAGCTCAGCACGGACTGATCGGGCTTGGCCTGGTTGTCCTCGAACTGGACGGTGATCTGGTTGCCGTGCACCCCGCCTTTGGCGTTGGCCTGGTCCACGGCGAACTGGATGCCGTGCATTTCCGCCGTGCCGATCAGCGCGCCCGGGCCGGTCAGCGGCAGGATGCCGCCGAACTTGATTGTATCGGCATTGGCCTGACCGCAGAGGAGGCTGGCAGCCAACGCGGCCACGCCAATACGAAAACCGCGCATTGTGTTGGTTCCCCTACTTTCCGGACGTCGAGCGCGGCAAGCTAGGGAGACCATATCTGAGGGTCAAGCGTTGCAGCGCTGCACCCCCGGCGTTAGCGTTGCGGCGGCAGAGGAGACGTTCTCGCATGAGCAAGCACGTGGTTGCGACGGTTGCGGAAATTCCGCCAGGACAACGTAAGCTGGTGACGGTCCGCGGCCGTTCGATCGCGGTGTTCAACCTGGACGGGGAATTCTTCGGACTGTTCAACCGCTGCCCGCACCAGGGCGGCCCGATGTGCGAGGGCATCCTCACCGGCTTGATCGAATCCGATGAGCCTGGGCACTACAGGTATTCGCGCAAGGGCGAGATCGTCCGCTGCCCCTGGCACGGCTGGGAATTCGACGTGCGCACCGGACAGTCGTACTGCGAGCCGGAGCGCATTCAAGTGCGGAGCTACCCCGTCGAGGTCGCCGAAGGCCAACGCGTGGTACAGGGGCCGTATGTGGCGGAGACCGTGCCGGTTTCGGTGGAAGAGCAGTACGTGGTGGTGGACGTCTAGATTGCGACAATCGACGCGCGGCTGTTGAGGGAGTCCTTGTCGAAGCCTGCGACGCGCTTGTAGCCGGCCGCGACGTCCTCGAGCTCCGTCGTGGTCAGAATATCCTCGATGCGCGCGAAGCCATGCGGGGCACGTTCCTCCACGAGCTGCATCACCTGGTCGGGACCATTGGCGCGGTTGGCCAACACGATTTTCGATGTCGCGGAGCGCCGTTCGGATTCATAGGCCTGGAGTGCGGCTTCCGTCGTGCCGTGTGTCCGGATCTCGCGTGTCAGCACGCGCGCATCGAGGATCGCCTGCGACGCACCATTCGAGCCGATCGGATACATCGGATGCGCCGCGTCGCCGAGCAGCGTCACACGGCCGAAGGTCCAGCGATCCAGCGGATCGCGATCGACCATAGGGTACTCGTAGCAGCGGTCGGCGCCACGGACCAAGGCGGGTATATCGAGCCAGTCGAAGCGCCATGATTCGAACAGCGGCAGGAAGTCGGCGAAATCGCCGCGGCGGTTCCAGTCCTCGCGGCGCCACTGGTAGTCAGACTGGAACTTGAGTTCGGCAATCCAGTTGACCACCGGTTCCGTGTTGGAGATCGGATAGCAGACGAACTTCTGGTGCTCGTGCCCGATCATCGCCATCGTACGGCCGGTCAGGAACGTCGGGCCGCGCGTGACGCCGCGCCAGAGAATGGCGCCTTGCCACACCGGCGGGCCTTCATCCGGATAAAGCATGGCGCGCACGGTGGAATGGATGCCGTCGGCGGCCAGCAGCAAGTCACCTTGGACTTCAACCTTTTCGCCGTTGCCGCGATTGATGAAAGACGCGCGGACGGCATCGCCGGTGTCTTCCCAGCCGACCAGCGGGTGGCCGGTCACAATGCGATCGGCACCGAGCCGTTCGCGCGCGGCTTCCAGCAGCAGCATCTGCAACGTGCCGCGGTGGATGGAGAACTGCGGCCAGTTGTAGCCGGCGGCACGGCCACGCGGCTCGGTCCAGATCAGCTTGCCCTGCTTCGAGTAGTAGGCGAGCTCCGCCGTGGGGATGGCAGTTGCGGCGAGCTTGTTGGCGAGGCCAAGCTCGGTGAGTTCGCGCACGGCGTGTGGCAGGGTATTGATGCCGACGCCGAGCGGCTCGATGGTCTCGACGCTTTCGAACACGCGCGCCTCGACGCCGATCTGATGCAGGCTGAGTGCCGTTGTCAGACCGGCGATGCCGGCGCCGATGATCAGAACCGCCATCTCTGCTCCGAAAGGTTGTCCGGATGCCTGTCTACCACACCGCACGCGGCGACGTTGAGATGCTGGAATGGGGCGACGGGCCGGAGTTGCTGGTGATGCTGCACGCGGCGGCGGCGGGTCCGCAGAGCCTGGCGGCCTTAGCGGCGTTGCTGGCGCGGCCGGGGCTGCGGATCGTGGCGCCGGCGTTGAACCGGTATGGCGCGACCGCGATGCGAGCGGAGGATCGGGTGCAAGCGCATGTGGATGTGCTGCGCGCGACGCTGGAGGCGTGTCCGGCAGAGCGGCGGATCCTGTTCGGGCATTCCATGGGCGGACTGGTCGGGCTGTTGGAAGCCGCGTCGTTCGAGTCGGTGGTGCTCTACGAGCCGATCGTGACCGCCTGCGTACAGGATCAACGGCTGCTCGATTGGGATCGCGCGATCGTCGCCACGGGTGATGTCGCTACGTTTGTGTCGGCGTGGAACGATACGCCTTGGAAGGCATTGCCGCAGACCGTGCGTGACCGGCTGGCCGAGATGGCGCCGATACTGATCGCCGACATGCAAGCGGTGTCGTACAACAAGCTGGACGTGGAGCGGCTGCGCGCACTGCCGGTGCCCGTGTTGCTGCTGCAAGGCGAGACATCACCGCCGATCACGCATGCCATGACGGCCCGGCTGGCAGAACTGTTGCCACGGGCGCAGCGTGTCGTGGTGCCGGCGTGCGGTCACATGGGGCCCGCGCAGGCCCCACGCGCCGTGGCGTCCGTTATTTCTTCACCCCCAGCCCGCGCATGAACTGGTCGCGGATGCGGGGCGGATCGCGTTCCGTGGTGTCGACAGGCTTTTCGCGGTCTATGCGGCAACCGATCAGCCACGGGCCGTCCTCGCGGATCGCCAGGTCGATCAGTTCCTCGAACGCACTTTCATCTGCCGCCCAGGCACTTTGCGTGATGCCGGCGCCGCGCGCGATCGCCACGATGTCGGCACCATGCTCGGTGGAGGTAGGCTGGCCGCCGGTGATCTGGTACGTACCGTTGTCCATGATCGCGATCGCCAGGTTCTTCTGGCCACGCGCGGCGACCGTCGCCAGCGAACCCAACTGCATCAGGATCGAACCATCACCCTCCAGCGCAATCACCTTGCGCTGCGGCTGTGCCAGCGCGACGCCCAGCGCGATTGGCACGGCGAGGCCCATGCTGCCCAGCATGTAGAAATTCTGCGGCCGGCGGCCTGCGGCCCAGAGGTCGAAGTTGGTGTAGCCGATGCCGCCGATCACGGCCTCGTCGTGCTTCAGGCGGGCGACCATGCGCTTGGTGATGTCGAAGCGGTTCATGACCTTGGCCTGGTCGCGGTTCGTCGGATGGTTTGCGGCGAAGGAAGTGCTCATTTCGCGAAGACCTTTCCGCCGGTCAGCAGCGGCGACAGAATGAACACACACGGCGCCTGGGTGGCGACCGCCTGGGTGATGCTGCGATCAACGATGAACTCCACCTCGTCGAGGCGCGTCATCGT
>DATJJM010000408.1:0-13764 GCA_035492535.1 Acetobacteraceae bacterium
GGCGTTACCTGGGTCGATGGCGAGTTGTGGCATGCGACCTGGGAAGGTGAGCAGAGCGAACTGCGACATGTTGACCCTGCAACGGGAGAGGTGCTGGAGAGCCTGGAGATGCCGACGGGTGTCGGCATCTCGGGGCTCGAATCCGATGGCGGCGACCGGTTCTTCTGCGGCGGCGGCAGCAGCGGAAAGGTGAGGGCAGTGAGACGGCCGAGGCGAGCACGTTAGGGTCGTTGGCGGGAAGCAAAGCCAAGGGGTACTGCCCCTTGGCATCCCGCCAAGGGCGGTGCCGGCACGACATGTCCAGTCAACATGAAACTGAGCTAGACTAGCTGCCGATATTCACGACCTGGACGCGGCGGTTGCGTGGCTCGTTGGTCTGTGCGGGCGTCTGGATCAGCAGGCCGGACTCACCCATGCCCACCGGTTGCAGCCGGCCGCGATCGACGTGGAAATTGGTGGCCAGGTAATCCACCACGGCTTCGGCGCGATGCTCCGACAGCACCTGGTTCACATCCTTGGTGCCGACGGTGTCGGTGTGTCCCTCGATGCGGAACCGATCGTTCGCCAGCGACTTGTCGGTGATCGCTTTGCCGAGATTGTCCAGGACCTGTCGAGCCGCAGGAGTGAGGTCGGCCGAGCCGGTGGCGAACTGTACCGTCAGGCTGACCGCGGGAGCCGCCTCGGTGGCATGTGACTGTGTGGAGGCGCCTCCGCCGCTGCCGGCGCCGCCGGCAGAAGGCCCGACCCGAATGCCGCGCGTGGCGCCACTGGCGCCGGTAGGTGTCAGCGACTTCAGGATCTGAGCGGAGTTTGGGTTGGCCTGGCCCCAGGAGATTGCCGGAACGAGCGAGCCCGCGGCCACAAGAGCGGTGGCGGCCAGAATGGCGTAGTGACGCATGTATGCCCTCCCACGTATGTCGCGCCCGCTATACCATGAAGCGTGCGCCTTCGGGCGTCGATATAGCCCCAGCAAAGATCCGGCGGAGTCCGCCGCCTTTCAGCCGTCGCCGCCGGCGGCATGCTCCAGTTCCATTGGCACCAATGTGCCCGGTTTCCCCTCTTCGCGCTGGAAAACCAGCCGCCTTTCGTGGAACGCTGCGACCGAAGGCCGGTGCGCGATCGACACCACGGTCGTTGCCGGCAGCCGGTTCCGCAACGTTTGGTACAGCTCGTTTTCCGCCTCGGGATCCAGGCTTGCGGTCGCCTCGTCCAGGAACAGCCAGTCCGGCTTGGCCAGCAAGGCTCGCGCCAGTGCCAGGCGCTGCTGCTCGCCGCCGGACAGAAGCTGCGGCCAGTTCTCCTCCTCATCAAGCCTGGGAATCAGCGAGGCCAGCCCGACATCGGTCAGTGCCGCGGCGATCGCGTCACGTCCGAAGGCGTCCGGTTCGGTCGGATAGCTGACCACGTGACGCAGGGTGCCAAGCGGGATGTAAGGGCGCTGCGGCAGGAACAAGGATCGTGCGATCGGCCGCTGCACCTGACCGCTCCCGAACGGCCAAATGCCGGCGATCGTACGGAACAGCGTGGATTTGCCCGAGCCAGAGCGCCCGGTGATCACCACCGAATGGCCCGGTTCGAGCACCACTTCGGCATCGGCCAGCAGCTTCGCGCCCGTCGGCAGGCTGATGGTAAGGTCGCGAATCCGCACCGAGCCATCCGGTGAATCGTTCAGGGTGAGCTTTTCTGCGGTGGCGCGCGTCATTTCCACTGCGCGATCGAAGGTGGTCAGACGTTCAACGATCGAGCGATAGCGAACCAGCGACACTTCGTTGGGATTATTGGCGGCGTACTGGTTGATGAACCAGGACAGCGCATCCTGCACGCGTCCGAACGCGCCCACCGTCTGCATCAGTCCCCCCAGCGGCATCGAGCCGAAAAAGTAGCGCGGGGCCGCCACGACGATGGGAAAGATACTGGCAAGCTGCGCGTAGCCGGACGTGAGCGCGTTCAGCCAGCGCAGCCGGCGCATGATCGCCCACCAGTTGCCGATCACCGCGGAAAAGCGATGCTTCAGCAGACCCTTTTCTTCCGCCTCGCCTCCGTACAGCGCGATGCCCTCGACGTTTTCCCGCACGCGTACGAGCGCGTAGCGGAAATCGGCCTCCACCCTTTGCTGGCGGAAGTTCAGCGCGGCCAGTGGGCGGCCGACCAGATGGGTCAGCCAACTGCCGAGCACTGCATACACAACCGCCACCCACACCATGTACCCGGGGATGTTCAGACCGAAGATCGAGACTGATCCGGATAGCGTCCACAGGATGGTGAGGAAGCTGAACAGCGTCACCACGTTGGACAGCAGGTCCAGGCCGAGTACGAGGGTGCTGCGGGTGAAGTCGCGCAGGTCCTCGGCAATACGCTGATCGGGGTTATCCGTGCCGATCGCTGCGCGGTCGGTTCCCAGACTGATATGGTAGTAAGCGCGATCCGAAAGCCACTCATCCAGGAAATGAGTGGTCATCCAGTTACGCCAACGGATCTGGAGCCACTGGTTCATGTACACGGAATAGACGGCGATCGCGATCCACACCGCCGCCAGTTCGCAGAACCCTGGCATCAGGCCGCTCGGTGTGAACCGATACCAGGTCAGCAGTTGCACGAACGCAAGCCAGTCTTTGTCCTGCAGCGCGTTGTAGAATTCGCGATGCCAGAAATTCAGGACGACCGACATGCCGACAAGGCTGAGGTTCATCACCACGATAGCGATGAGCAGCCCCCAGGCCGACCACTTCTCGTCGGAGCGGGTGAAGTAGGGCTTGGACAGCCGGTAGGCGTCCTTCAGGAACTCGCCGAGACTGTGCATGCGGGCGTCATCTTTCCTGTTCTGGGGTGAGCGTCCGGTCCAGCGCCGCGAGCCAGGTGGTCAGCCTGGCTCGGTTTGCGCCGAAATCGCCATAGCCATACACGCTGCGGGAATACAGCACGAGGGTGCTCAGCGCGGGCCCCGTCGGGGTCACTTGCGCGACGATCAGGTCGGGAAAGTTGAACCAGGCGCTGCGGGCGACGAACTGTGCCTGCAATCGTGCCCTGTCATCGAAGGCCAGGAACGTGCGCGGCTGGCTCCCCGCGGCCGCCAGCACGCCTGCGTAAAGGCGCGGGGCCGGCACGGGGTAGTCGCGCGTCGCAATATCGGGTTTGGGAGAGAAATCCGGCGGCGCGGCAAGGGCGGTGTTCGGGCTGGCCGGGCGTTCGATACGGTTGATGTCGATCGGACGCGGCGGCGGCAGACCCATTGCGCCGGAGGCGCCGCAGGCAGGCAGGAACAATCCGAGCACCCAGGCGAACGGCGTCATGCTCTGTGCATGACGCGGATCACATTACGCGGCAAGTTTCCGAACGCTTACGGTCTGTTCACTGCGCTGTGTTCAGATGCCTGTGCGATGGATGGTTCGACCTGCGTGCTGAAGCACCCAGTGTTCACGAACCTGGGTGAGCCGCTGTTCCGCCGGTCGGAGGCAGACGGCACGCCCGTCATGGTGGTGAAGCTGGGTGACCGCGATGCCGCGATCCCGCTGCGGTCGTTGCAGCGCGAATTCTTCATAGAGGATGATTCGGAAGACGGGTGCATGCTCGCGCTGATCGCCCAGTCGCTGGACTTTGTCGCCGGGATGCGGATCGGTGATGCGCTTCCGGCCGAGGTGCTGACCGGCGAAGCAAGCTGGACGCCGGACGAGATGCATCTGCGCATCGCCAATGCACGGTTGCAATGGCAGCTTGTGGCCTGGCTGAACTCGGGTACCGGCGGTGACGAAGCCAATTTGAGCCTGGATGCGCTCGTCCAGTTGACCGAGGATCCGGTGCGAAAGCAGCAGGTACAGCAGGCCTTCGCCAAGGCGGCCGAGGCGCTGGGTCTGGAATCACGTGATGCGGTGATCCAGCTCGTCGAGGACCTGGCCCAGGAGCTCGCTTATATCGAGGCGCTCCGCGACAGGCTGCTGCGCCGCGTGAAGGGGATGATGGAAAAGCTGAATCACGTTGCGCAGACATACCACGGTGACAGTTCGCATCTTGAGACGCTGACCCAGGTGCGACGCCTGACGGGTGCGGCACTGAAGCAGATCGCTCGCCGGTTCGATGAACTCGATGCACAGACCGGCGAGGTGATGTCGGCTCTGCGCAATGCCGAGAGCCAGCGCACCTTCATCCGTTCGAACCGCGACTGGCTGTATCGCACGCAGCGTGCCTGGCAGACGCTGCTTGCCGAATGGGACGGCGCGGGCACCAGCTTCGACGAGGGAATGATGCTGCTGTTGAACCGGAGCTACCAGTTCCTGGCGCCGCGGTTCATGCCGGTCACGGAGTGGATCGCCGTGCTGCGCCCCCATGGGAAGCACGACAATGTGCGGCAGATGGTATGGTGACGAGGTGGTGCGTCACTCCTTGCTCAGCTTGCTGACCGCTCGGTCGAATTGCGCGAGGTAGATGTTCTCGTCCGCATCCAGCCAGATGCCATGCACGTTGAACGCGCCCTGGAATGGCTCGTTGCGGCCAAAGTGCGCGAGCTTCTGGCGTTCCATGGTCCAGATCGACACGCCATCCGCCGCCGCGACGTAAATCAGCTCGCGGCCGAAGGCGAGATCGCTCGGCATGTCGAAGCCGGTCCATTGGGCGAGGTTCTCGCCAGTGGTCGTGAACAATTGGATGCGGTGGTTTTCGCGATCGCAGACGTACAGCACGTCCTTGGCATCGGCGGAAATGAAATGCACCAGCGCGAACTGGCCCGGTCCGGCCCCGGGTTCGCCCCAGCCGTGCTTCAGTTCGCCATCCGGCGAAAAACAGTGCACGCGTCGATTGCCGTAGCCGTCCGAGACGAACACGTCGCCGTTCGTCGCGAACGCGACGCCAGTCGGCATATTGAAGGGCTGGCCGTAGTGCGTGGGCATTGCGGCACCGCGCACACCGAGCGTCCGCAGCAGCGTGCCATCCGGTTCATGCTGGGTGACAGTGTGAAGACCGGTATCCGTGATCCAGATCCGGCCCCCTGCGTCGATCGTCATACCATGCACGAAGTTTGAGAAGTCGCCTTCACCCCATGACGTGATGAAGTGCCCGTCGGGACTGAACACCATGACCGGATGCGCGCCGCGGCACAGCGTGTACACATCGCCATTGGCGGCAACCGCCCCCTTCACGCTGGTGCGCGGTGGCAGAGGCTGGTCGGCCTCACCAAAATTCCACCAACGCGGCAGCTTTGCCCAGTCGCGCTCGAAGCGATAACGATAGCGGCCAGAGCCAATCGAGACGGCATCGTTTGCCATGTGGTTGCCTCCCCTAGAATTTATTTTCGTCGCTGGCGAGATAGCGTTCCTCGTCGAGCGTATTGGCACGGCCAAGGATGGCGTTGCGGTGTGGGAACCGGCCGAAGCGGTGGACGATGTCGTGATGATGACGCGCCCATTTGGCCGCGTCATCGCCGAGCGGTGTGTGCAGCCGCACACTTTCCGCCTGGTCCGCCAACTGCTCCGAGTGTTCGAACGGCAGATAGAAAAAGACGCGCTCGACGCTGCCCACCTGCTGATCGAACTGCTGCGCGATCGCGACCCGCGCGATGATTCGGGCCTTGCCGTCGGCAGCGTAGGCTCCCGGAGACCCGCGGAACAAATTGCGTGAGAACTGGTCGAGCAGGATGACCAGCGCAAGCGCGCCGAACGGTGTTTCTGCCCAGTGGTCCAGGGTACCCGACTTGGCGTCGTGCAGCGCATCCGCGAAGCGCGTGCAAGCGTGGTCGAAGGCGGCATCCTTTTCGAACCACACAACGCGATGCGACGACGGATCCCCGTCGAACCAGAAATCCAGGACATCCTGTGGCGTTGTCATATCAGGGCGCGTTCCAGCAGCCGCACGGAATGAATCGCGTCACGTCCCGCGAGGTCGCGGATCTGGTGGCGGCACGAGGTACCGTCGGCGATGATGATGTCCTCGGGTGCGGCCTTACGCACGGCTGGCAACAAGCCGGCCTCTGCCATTGCGTGGGACACCGCCAGTGTTTCGGCCTGATACCCAAATGCCCCCGCCATGCCGCAACACGATGACGCGATCGGCGCCACGTTCAAGTCGGGAATCCGCTTAAGGCTGTTCAGTGCGGCTGGGAACGCGCCGAACGCCTTCTGATGACAGTGTCCGTGCACATGCGCCATCGCGTTGATCGGCCGAAGCGGCAGATCGGACTTTTCGCGCGTCAGGAATTCGCTCAGCAGCATCGCGCGATCAGCCAGCGCGTCCGCGTCTCTGCCGGGCAGAAGCGAACGGTACTCGTCGCGCAACGTCAGCAGGCAGGACGGTTCCAACCCGATCACCGGCAATGTTCCCTTCAGGTGCTCAATCATTCGGCGCGCTTCCTCGCGCGCGCGATCGACCAGCCCTGCGGCGAGAAATGTGCGGCCGCAGCATAATGGCCGACTGTTGGTTTTCGGCAGGACTGCGCGATAGCCGGCTGCCGCCAGCACGCGCAGTGCAGCGCGCAGGTTCTCCGGCTCGAACCAGCGATTGAACGTATCGGCAAGCAGCAAGACATCCCCGATGGGCTTGGCCGGCTTGTAGCCCTCTGCCTCGCTGTCGCGGAACGGCGAGCGGCTCCAGGCGGGCAGGGGGCGGGGGGCCGCCAACCCCAATGTGCGTTCGCCCAGACGACGCAGCGCAGGAATGCGGTTGCGCAGATTGGCGAGCGATGCGAACGGCGCAACCATCCGTGCATAGCGCGGCAGCTCCGCCACGACGTAGTCGCGCCATGCCACGCCCTCGCGGTCGGACCGCGCGGCCAGCACCTCGATCTTCATCTTCGCCATATCGACGCCGGTTGGGCATTCGCGTCTGCACGCCTTGCAGGACACGCAGAGCGACATCGCATCAGCGACTGCATCGGAGGCCATTGCGTCGGCGCCAAGCTGGCCCGTGAGCGCGAGCCGCAGCGTATTGGCGCGCCCGCGCGTCAGATGCGTTTCGTCGCGGGTCACGCGGTAGGATGGGCACATCACGCCGGCATCGAACGCACGACAGGTGCCGTTGTTGTTGCACATCTCGACCGCGCCGAGCATACCGCCAAGCGGCCCCGGATGATCCGACCAATCGAGCTTCGGCTTGAAGTCGGTGATCGCCGCGTAGCCTGGCGCGTAGCGGAACAGCGTACGGTCATCCATGCGCGGAGGGTGCACGATGCGGCCAGGGTTCAGCATGCCGCGCGGATCGAATGCGTCTTTCACAGTCTCGAATGCACGCACGATGCGGGAACCAAACATCGTCGCGTGGAATTCGCTGCGCACGAGGCCGTCGCCATGTTCGCCGCTATGCGAACCCTTGTATTCACGCACCAGAGCAAAGCACTCCTCCGCGACGGTACGCATCGTGGCGACGTCTTTGGGGTCCTTCACGTTCAGCACCGGCCGGACATGCAGACATCCGACCGAGGCGTGCGCGTACCACGTACCCTTGGTGCCGTGCTTTTCGAATACGTCATTCAGGCGTTCAGTGTAGTCGGCGAGGTCCTCCAGATCGACGGCGCAATCCTCGATGAAGGAGACCGGTTTCCCATCGCCCTTCATCGACATCATGATGTTGAGGCCAGCCTCGCGCACGGCCGCGATATCCGCCTGGAACGCGGCATCGTTCGCGCGCACGACGGCGTTCGGGTAGCCGAGATCACCCATCAGTTCTTCGAGCTGATCCAGTTTCGCGGCGAGCGCGCTATCGTCGTCGCCATGGAACTCGACGATCAGCAGTGAGTCGGGCTCACCGATGAGCATGCGATCGATGGTGGCGCGGAAGATCGGGATGCCGCGGCCAAGGTCGATCATGGTTCGATCAACCAATTCCACTGCCTCGGGATCCAGCTCGACGATATGGCGCGCCGCTTCCATCGCGCTGCGAAACGTCGGGAACTGGCAGATGCCCAGCAGCTTGCGCGGCTTGATCGGCCACAGCGTGAGCTGGATCGCGGCAGAGAAGGCCAGCGTGCCCTCGGACCCGACCAGCAGGCGGGCCAGGTTTTCCTCCCCGGCGAGCCGCGCCACCGGCGTCAGGACATCGATGTTGTAGCCACCCACACGGCGAAGCTGCGAGGGAAAGCGTGCCGCAATTTCTTCTGCTTCCGCCGCGCCAAGCGCTCGCAGGCGCTGGATCAACTCAGCAATGCCGCTCGGCACATCAGCGCCGATGTTGCCGGGCAGCAGGCCGAACTTGTGGCGTGTGCCGTCGGCCAGGATGGCGTCGATGGCCTTCACGTTGTCGGCCATCAGCCCATAACGGATCGACTTGGAGCCGCAAGAGTTGTTGCCGGCCATGCCGCCGATCGTGCAGCGCGCATGTGTCGATGGATCGACCGGGAAGAACAGCCCGTGCGGCCGCAACGCGGCATTCAGTTGGCCCAGCACCAGGCCAGGTTCAACCAGCGCAGTCCGTGCCTCCGGATCGATGTCGAGGATGCGGCGCAGGTGTTTGGAACAATCGATCACCAAGGCGCGGTTCACCGTTTGGCCGCACTGACTGGTGCCGCCGCCGCGTGCCAGCACTGGCACGCCCTGCTCACGCGCGATTGCGAGCGCTGCGGCCACGTCGCCGATCTCCTCCGGGACGATCACGCCCAGCGGCTCGACTTGATAAATCGACGCATCCGTCGAGTACCGACCGCGATCAGCACGGCTGAACAGAACCTCGCCGCGGATTTCCCGCCGCAGCCGTTCCGCAAGATGCGACTCACCCGGCGCGAGCGTCGTGGCACTCACAGGCTGTACCTCATCCAATGTCCTGCCTCTTACGACATCCGCTGGGTTAACATGCGTGAGGAACGGGGTCACCCCGGCGGGGTCGCGCCATTCATTGGCAAGCCACGCGATTAGCGCCAATCTCCCGGCCCTCGCGAGGGAGGCTCCATGACCAAGCATCACGCCGGCCGGCATTTCCTGCAGATTCCTGGCCCAACCAACGTGCCGGACCGCGTCCTGCGCGCGATCGACAATCCGACCATCGATCATCGTGGTCCGGATTTCGGCCGGTTGGGGAAGGAGATCCTCGGCAACCTGCGCGCGATATTCCAGACCAGCGGGCCGGTGGTGATCTATCCGGCCTCGGGCACCGGCGCGTGGGAGGCGGCGCTGACCAATACGCTGTCGCCTGGCGATGCCGTGCTGATGTGCCGCACCGGCTGGTTCGCCACCCTATGGAACGAAATGGCGCTGCGGCTCGACCTGCAGCCGATCTTCATCGACACCGATTGGCGGCGCGGCGCGGATGTGGTGGCAATCGGCGCGGCGCTGGCCGACGACAAGGCGCACCGCATCAAGGCGGTGTGTGTGGTGCACAACGAGACCTCCACCGGCTGTACCTCCCGCATCGACGAGGTACGGCGCGCGATGGATGCGGCGGGACATCCGGCGTTGCTGATGGTGGATACGATCTCGTCGCTGGCCTCGATCGATTACCGGCATGACGAGTGGGGCGTGGACGTCACAGTTGCCGGCTCGCAGAAGGGGCTGATGCTCCCACCGGGCCTGTCCTTCAACGCGATCAGCGAGAAGGCGCTGAAGGCAACCGAGACTGCGAAGCTGCATCGCAGCTACTGGGACTGGCGGCCGATGCTGGAAGCCAACAAGACCGGCTACTTCCCCTATACGCCTGGCACCAACCTGCTGTTCGGTCTGAACGAGGCGGTCAAGATGCTGCTCGAGGAGGGCCTGCCCAACGTGTTCGCCCGTCACGACCGCCACGCGGAAGCGACGCGACGCGCCGTGCGCGCGTGGGGGCTGGAGATCCAGTGCGCGGAGCCGCGGCACTATTCGTCATCGCTGACGGCAGTGCGCTTGCCGGAGGGGCACAGCGCGGACGGCTTGCGTGCGACGATCCTGGAGAGGTGCAACATGAGCCTTGGGAACGGGCTCGGCATCCTCAAGGACCGCGTGTTCCGAATCGGCCATCTCGGTGATTTCGGCGATCTGCAACTGATCGGCACGCTGGGCGGCGTGGAGATCGGACTGCGCGCGGCCGGGGTGCCCCATAAACCAGGTGGCGTGCAGGCGGCGGTGGATTACCTCGCGGGCAATGCCTGAGACCTTCATGCCGGGGAGGCGTACACCCAAGGCCGCAACGAGGCGTCGTCGGCCTCGAACGCATCGATCTCGTCCGCGCTTCCCAGAATGAAGGTCAGTTGATCGAGGCCATCGAGCAACAAGGCGCGGCGGTCGTCCGGCAGTTCGAAGGGAATGGCCTCCAGACCGGCGATCAGGAGCTTGCTGTTCACCAGGTCCACTGTCATCTCGCCGGCGTTCGACTGCTCGAGCGCCGCGGCGATCCGCTTGATCGATGCTATGTCGAGGCGCAGCGGCAGCAAGCCATTCTGATAGGCGTTGTCGTGGAAAATGTCGCCGAACGACGGCGCGATCACGCAACGTATCCCGGATTCCATGAGCGACCAGACGGCTGTCTCACGCGAACTGCCGCAGCCGAAATTGGCGCCGGCCAGGATGATCCGCGTATCGCGGTAGCGCGGCTGGTCCAGCACGAACTCCGGCTTGGGCGTGCCGTCCGCCTGGAAGCGCAGGTTGGCGAACATCTTGTCCTTCAGGTTCATCTTGGCAGCGTCTTCGGGCGAACGGCCCGGCATCAGCGAAGGCGCGATCAGATCTGTGTTGATGTTTTCCATCAGCATCGGTGCCGCCACGCCGTTCAGTACGGTGAATTTCTCCATGGGCGTGTTCCTCAGGAAAGCATCTTGCGCACATCGGTGATGCAGCCGGCGATCGCTGCCGCCGCGACCATCGCGGGGCTCGCCAGATGAGTTCGGCTCGCGGGTCCCTGCCGTCCTTCGAAGTTGCGATTGGAAGTCGAGATCGAGCGCTGCCTGGGTTGCAGGAAGTCGCCGCCCGCACCGACGCACATCGAACAGCCTGACTCCCGCCATTCGAATCCGGCTTCCTGGAAAACCTGGTGAAGACCCAGCGACTCCGCCGCAGCCTTGACACGGGCCCCACCCGGCACCGCGAGCGCACGTACGCCGGGCGCGACCTTGCGTCCGCGCACGACCTCGGCCGCTGCCTGGAGGTCCGACAGGCGCCCGTTGGTGCACGAACCGATGAAGGCGATGTCGATCGGCGTGCCCGCGATCGGCTGGCCTGGGGTGAGCCCCATATAGTCCAGTGCGCGTTCTGCAAGGCTGCGCCGTCCCGCATCGGCGAATGCCGACGGCTCGGGGATGGCATCTTCAATCGTCACTACATCCTGCGGCGAATTGCCCCAGGTGACGTGCGGCCTCAGCACGGACGTATTGATCGATATGACGCGATCGTACTGAGCGTCACGCTCATCGAACAGTGTCCGCCAGTGGGCGACCGCCTGATCCCACAGCGGACCCTTCGGGGTCATTGCGCGGCCATGAAGATAGTCGAACGTCGTGTCGTCCGCGGCGATCAGCCCACCGCGCGCTCCGAATTCGATCGACATGTTGCAGATGGTGAGCCGGCCTTCGATCGGCAACGCGCGGATCGCCGGGCCGGCGTATTGCACGACATGTCCAACGCCCGCATCGACACCGTATCGGCCGATCAGCGCAAGGATCATGTCCTTGGCATAAATGCCGCGAGGTGGGGTGCCGTGGAATTCGGCGCGCAGGGTCCGTGGCTTGCGCATCACCAGAGCCTGGGCAGCGAAAACCTGCATGACCTCGGTCGTGCCAATGCCCCAGGCCCAGGCACCGATGCCGCCGCAGGTTGCCGTGTGACTGTCGCCACAGACGTAGGTGCATCCTGGCAACGCAAAGCCGAGGTGAGGCCCGGCAATATGCACGATGCCATGGTCCGGATCCTCGACATCGAACAGCCGTACGCCAAACTCCGCGCAGTTCCGCTGCATGGCCAGATTGCGTGGAGCATTCGCAGCCCACGATGTCAGAGTTCGCCCGGGGGCCGTCGAGATGCCGTGGTCGATCGTCCCCAGCGTCAGGTCGGGCCGCCGGACCGGTAGGCGACGCTGCCGCAGCCCGTCGAATGCGCGCGCGCTCGTGCCTTCATGCGCGAAGTGGCGGTCGATGTGGATCAGCGCACGGTCACTGCCGTAGTCCTTGATGACATGGCTCCCCCAGATCCGCTCGAACGGTGTGCCGGTCATGTGCGGAACTCCTCCATCGTGGCGACTGCTGCCGGCGACTCTGTGCCACCCGGTGCGAGCGCCTCCAGTGATTTCTGGTTCGTTTCAATGCCGAACAATGCAATCGCGACGGCCAGCGTCAGGTACATGCCGGACAGCACCAGTACCACACCGCCAACGCCCCAGGTCGCGAATAACGGGACGACGAGGTAAGGCGTGAAGATCAGCCCGCCGCGGCCCATCATCTGCGCCAGTCCGCTGCCGCGGAAACGGTACTCGGTAGGGAACAACTCTGGCGTATAGCAGGCCAGGCCGAACGTGATCGCGAGGTTCATGACGGCTACCAGCAGAAAGCCGCACAGGACGATCGCAGGCACGCTGCTGAGGAACGGATAGATGGCGCCGATGACCGCGCCGGCGCCAGCGACGCAGACAAGCCCTTTGCGCCGTCCGATCCGGTCGGCAAGCCAAAAACCGAGCAGGGGGCCGGCGACCGCACCACAGCTCATCGCCGCGTTGAATGCGAGCGATCGCGTGACCGTGAAACCCTGCTTGATGAAGAAGGTCGGAATCCACGACGTGAAGCTATAGGAGCACACGAGCACGACAACGTTGATGCCGATAGCCAGCAGTGTGCGGCGGATCACCGGGCGAGTGAACAGCACACTGATCCCGACGGGCCGTCCATCCTGTGGCTGCAATGTGAGGACCGGGGGCAGGGCACCTTCCGCCGCGGCTTCGGCCTCGATCGCCTTGAGCACGCGCTCTGCTTCGTTCACGCGGCCCCTGGACTCCAGCCATCGCGGTGACTCGGGCAGTCGTTTCCTCAGCCACCAGACGTCCAGCGCGCCCAAGCCGCCGATCACGAACATGGCGCGCCAGCCGAGCAACGGGATCACGAGCAGGCCAACCTGATTGACCGCGAAGCCACCACTGCTCGAGATGACGTTGGCGATCGCGATGCAGCGTCCACGGCGGGCTGGCGGAATGAACTCGGTGATCATCGAGTAGCCCGCCACGTATTCAGCGCCGAGACCAATTCCCATGATGCAGCGGATCGCGATCAGCCAGGACATCGACGGCGCGATCGCCGAAATCAGGCACATGCCGCCGAACAACAGAAGATTGAACTGGTAGGCAAAGCGCCGGCCGAGGTGATCGCCCATGATGCCGGCTGCCGCGGCGCCGATGGTCAGGCCAAGGAATGACACGGAGATATACCGTGCATTCAGCGCGACAGTTGAGTCGCCTTGACCGACCAGTGCCGCCAGCACACTGGCCATCATCGCATTGTCAAACGAGTCGAAGAACATCCCCAGGGCAATGAGGGTCAGCAGACGCCGATGGAACCGCCCGAGCGGCAGCCGGTCGAGTCGTGCGCCGGCGTTGACCGTCTGCGCCATGATCATGGTCCCCAAGGCGCCGCCTGTTCCAAGGCTGGCATGCGCGTGTTTCCGGAATTTCCTCTTCTGCTGAGGATAGGCATGCACCGGTTGCAGTGAAATTCGAATTTTCTCATGATTTCGATCAGGTCTGGTCATGCGAAACGCCGGAGAACAGGTGAACGCCGCGGAGGAATGGAATGGGTCGTTCGTTGCCGCCACTGAATGCGCTGCGCGTCTTCGATGCAGCCGCGCGTACGCAAAGTTTCACTGCAGCGGCCAGGCAGCTCCATGTTTCACAGGGGGCGGTCAGCCG
>DATJJM010000409.1:0-3033 GCA_035492535.1 Acetobacteraceae bacterium
CCCCGGCCGGTTGGCCAGGATGCCGTGTTGCCGTCCCGTTCCCATCTGGTCCGCCCTGAGGACATTCCCATGCCGTTTGATGCACCAGAACTCGATCCCTATTCCGCGCAGGTGGTGAACGCGTTCGAACGTGTTGGCCCTGCGGTCGTGCACGTTCTTGCTTTTGGCCCAGAGGGCAAGCCCAAGGGTCAGGGTTCAGGGGTGGTATTCACCCCAGATGGCTACGTGCTGACCAATGCACACGTGGTGGAGGGCGCGACGAAGCTGCGTGCCCTGTTCACCGACGGCCAATCGCACGATGCAGCGCTGGTGGGTGCGGACGCCGATACCGATACCGCGGTGCTGCGCGTCTCGGGCGACCGGCTCCCACATGCCGAGCTTGGGCAGTCGGGCACGCTGCGCGTCGGGCAGATGGTGGTCGCGATCGGCAACCCTTTGGGCTTCCAGTGCACCGTGACGGCGGGCATCGTCTCAGCGCTGGGCCGGACGTTGCGCACGCGGTCGGGGCGGCTGATCGACAGCGTGATCCAGACGGACGCCCCGCTGAATCCAGGGAACTCAGGCGGACCGCTGGTGAACGGCGCCGGCCAGGTGGTGGGGATCAACACCGCTACGATCGCGCCTGCGCAGGGTATCTGCTTTGCCATCGGGATCGATACCGCGATCTGGGTTGCGACGCGGCTGATGCGCGACGGGAAGGTGCGGCGGTCCCGGCTCGGGTTGTCAGGCCAGACGGTGCCGATCGACACACGCGTGCGCCGGTTCCATCACCTGGAGCAGTCGAGCGGCGTCCTCGTCCTGGATGCTTTGGACAATGGGCCGGCGGCAAAGGCCGGGGTGCAGCGGGGCGATGTGGTGGTCTCGCTCGATGGCGCCGTGATGTCGGGTGTGGATGACCTGCACCGGGCGCTGACAGGCGATCGCGTGGGTGTTGCGATCGACGTGACCGTACTGCGCCGGGCCGAACTGCACGTGCTGCATGTGCTGCCAGAAGAGAGCTAGTGCCGATACTGGGTCATAATGACCCGTCGTCGCTCCATACGTGACGATGCGGGCATCGTTCCCGCGATCCGGCAAATGCGCTACGCTGGCCGTCAGCAAGCCAGGGAGCCGCCCATGCCCGATACCGCTGTCAGCGATTTCAAGCCACTGAACCGTGTGGAGATGGCTGCGCGCGTGGCGCGCGACATCCCGGAGGGATGGTATGTCAACCTGGGCATCGGAATCCCCACGGCGATCGCCGATCATGTGCCGCTGGAGCGGGAGGTCATCTTCCATTCCGAGAACGGCGTGCTGGGCATGGGACCGGCGCCTGAGAAGGACAAGATCGATCCCTGGCTGATCAACGCCGGCAAGCAGTACGTGACCCTGCGCAAGGGCGGCAGCTTCTGCCATCACGCCGACAGCTTCTCGATGATCCGTGGCGGTCATCTCGATCTGTGCGTGCTGGGCGCGTTCCAGGTGGCGGAGAACGGCGACATCGCCAACTGGGCGACGTCGGAGAACGATACCGCACCGGCGGTGGGTGGTGCGATGGACCTCGCCGCGGGGGCGAAGCGGCTGTGGGTACTGATGGAGCACACGACCAAGAGCGGCGAGTCCAAGCTGGTGCAGCGCTGCTCGTATCCGCTGACGGCGGTCGGCGCAGTGAAGCGCGTCTATACGAACCTGGCCGTGCTCGACATCACCGAACGCGGCTTCGTGGTGCTCGACATGGCGCCGGGGCTGACCTTCGACGCGCTCCAGGCGCGGACCGACGCACCGCTGCATCGCAACGCCTGACGCCAGGGAGGCGCCGCCATGATGGAGCCGCTCGAGCACCTGCGGATGATCAAGGAGAGCGCGGCGGGGATCTCGCCGCGCAAGGGCGATCTGAAACGTATCCGCGCGTTGCGGTTCACCGAGCCGGGGTTCGATCGCTCCACCTGGCGCGAGATGTGTGAGATGGGGTGGCTTGGATTGCTGCTGCCGGAGGATGACGGCGGGTCGGGCTTGGGCGCCCGCGAGTTCTGCGGTCTTGCCGAGGAACTCGGCGCGGGACTGGTGCCGGAGCCGCTGATCCCTGCGGCGATGGCGGCGAAGTTGCTGCCTCCGGATCATCTGGCGGCGGTGCTCGCGGGCGAGCGCATCGTGCTGCCGGCGTGGCAGGAGAAACCGAACAGCCTCGATCCGGTTGGCACTACCGTGCTGCGTGACGGCCGGGTCGATGGGCACAAGCAGTTCATCCCGATGGCGGCTGGCGCGGATGCGTTCCTCGTGGTCGCGCAGGGTGGGCTGGCGCTGGTGGAGCGGGATGCGCCGGGCGTGACGCTGGAGTTGCAGCAGACGCAGGATGGCGGGAATTTCGGTACGCTGATCCTGGACAACACGCCGGCCGAGCCGATCGAAGGCGACGCAACCGAGGCGCTCGAGCATGCCATCATGGCGACCTCGGCCTATCTGTTCGGGCTGACGGATCGCGCCTTCAAGATCACGCTCGATTACATGAAGACGCGCGAGCAGTTCGGCCGGAAAATCGGCAGCTTCCAGGCGTTGCAGCATCGCGCGGCGGATTGCGAGATCCAGGTGTCGTTGACACGCGCGGTGGTGGCGTCCGCGGCGCAAGGCCTGGATCGTGGGAAGACGCTGGCGGAGCGGCAGGCGGCGGTGTCGCGCGCGAAGGTGCGGGCGTCCGATGCGGCGATGGTGGTCACCCGGGCCTGCGTGCAGTTGCACGGTGGCATTGCCTATACAGATGCCTATGACATCGGCCTGTTCCTGCGGAAGGCGATGGTGCTGGCACCGCTCTATGGCGGGCCATCGGTGCACCGGGCGCGGTTCCGCGTGGTCGCGCCGGAGAAGGGCGATGAGTGATGTGGGTTCGTTGCCCATACTGACGCAGCGACGCATCGAAGCGGCGTTCGCCAAAGGCGTATATGAAGAGATGAAGGCGGAGCTGGGCGAGGATGTGGCGAAGCGCATCCTCAGCAGCGCGGTGATCAAGCTGGCGAAGCAGGCAGCCGCCGAGATGGCGAAGGACGCGCCGGGCGGGGT
>DATJJM010000410.1:0-3290 GCA_035492535.1 Acetobacteraceae bacterium
AGCATCCCGCGGCTGCCGGCCTGCTCGGGTATCTGCAGGAGGCCTTCGATCAGCCGCAGCGTGAGCGGATGGAGAACATACTGCTCGTTGGTGAGAGTGGCATGGGCAAGACCATGCTGATCCGCAAGTTCGAGCGGCGAAATGCCGCGGCATTCGACGAGGCTACCGGGGTGCAGCACCGGCCGGTCGTTGTGGTGCTGATGCCGCCACAGCCGACCGAGGCCGAGTTTTTCGACCGCGTGCTGGAAGCGCTCGACGCGCCCTCCGCTGGGCACTGGGCACGCGGCGCACAACTGCGAAGATCGGTGATCCGGCTGTTGCGGGAGGTTGGCACACGGGTACTGGTCATCGACGAACTGAACTCGATCCTGGCTGGAACCCCGCGCCAGCAGCGTCTGTTCCTGCAATTGCTGCGCTTCCTGTCAAACGATCTGCGTGTTGCATTGGTCGGCGTGGGCGTGCCGGAGGCTCGCCACGCATTGCTTTCGGACAGCCAGTTGCGCAGCCGATTCAGCGACTTCGAGTTGGCACCCTGGTCGCCGGGCGAGGCGTTGCGCGACTTCGTCACCCGGTTGATCTGGAGCCTGCCATTGCGGCAGCCGTCGCCGGTGGATTCGCCGAAGTTGCGGCGATTGCTGGCTGACCGGACGGGCGGCATCACGCTCGGTATTTGCAAGGTCGTCGAGCGTGCCGCGATTGCCGCAATCCGCGCCGGCCGTGAAAACATCGAGCTTGGGAGCTTCGACGATCCGGAGGTCTGGCGTGGCGTTGCGGTGCCGGGACGCGATACCCGCACACACGCCAGGGCCACAGCCAAGGCAGCAACCCTGTGACGGTGACCAGGTTGTTGCCGGTTGCGCCACGGCCGCTCCCAGGCGAGGCCGTGCTGTCGTGGGTCAGGCGCGTTGCGGCGCGCTATGATCTGACTGCCTCGGACCTGGTCGCCCTGCTGCGCACTGGCGCCGGCAGTGTGTTTGTCTCCCGTGTCGCCTGCCTGAACTGGCAAGCCGACGGCGAGCTGGACGCCCTGCTTTCCAGTGCCACGCGTCTTGATGCCGCCCGGATCAGGGGGCTGCGCGCGGTGAGAGTGGACGGGCAGGAACCAACCGCTTGGCGTCGATACTCACTCGCGTGGTGTCCCGAGTGCCTGCGCGACGATCTCGCCCGGAACGGCGAGGTGTTTGAGCGTGCGATATGGCGCCTGGGTTGCTGCGCGGTCTGCCCGACGCACCGCACGCGGCTTATCCAAACTTGCCCGGCCTGCACCTTCGGGCATTGCCGGTTCGAGCCGGTGGATGGATGCCAGCGCCTGATTTGCCCCTCATGCCGGCAGGCGGCTGATGTATTGCCGCGCGCGGACGCGGTGAACGGGGCCGCCACGCAGCGGCCTGGACTATTCGGGTTGCTGCCAGGCCCGAAGCTGACCCGGTCCATTCTTGCCATCCAAACAGACGCCATCGCGGCGCTGGCGGGTGCGGCTCACGGTTCTGCGGGGCTGTGGCCACGCGCTATGCTGGCAGGTCAATTTGCCACGATGGTGCGGGTTCTGGCTGGTGCTTTCCTCAACCCTTGGCGGTTGGGTGGCGGCCGCGACGCGCGCCTGCTGCGTGATGTCGAGGAGGAGAAGGCGCCCGCACGCGGTGCTTGTGCGTTCTCGGCGGTGAAAGCGCATGTCGCCTTCGACCTGCTTGGCATCGTCGCCGCCGTCGTGAGCCGCGTGGTGACGGGGCCTCCGGCGATCGTCCACGCAGCCGAGTGCCACGGCCTTGGGACACGGTGCGTGCCGGTCGATCTGGCATGGTTCACCAAGAGACTGACCGCCGATGACTTGGATGCGTTGTGCATCACGATGCGCGGCTGGACACCGGTCGCGGCGGCTGCGTTGCAGGTGGCGATCACGCAGGAGATGTCTGCCCGGAAGCATGCCGTCGCTATGCGCGAGCATGCACGGCAAGAGGCGGCGTGGGTGCGGCGTGCGGCAGCTCAGTGTGCTGCAGATGCGAAACGGCGGATCCGAACGCGGGCGGCCAGAAAACGCCGCCGCAAGCAGCACTCAGCCGTAACCGCCAGAGAGAGGGGGAGGGGAGGCAACGCCGAGCAGTCCGAGGCGCTCCGCCCGCTGCAACAGGTGCCGGACTGATGAGGCGTGCCAGCGGGTTCCACCGCGCGGTGTGCGCTCGCGCATTCCTTCAAGCTGGCTGGCGATCTGCTGCAGCGTGCGATCCGGCGCGGCGGAGGCAATACCAGCCACCAGGACCACCAGCCGATCACCGGCAGGTTTCCTGGGGGATGGGTCAAGTAACGCGGGTTCGACGATCTTCTCCGCCGCGAGCCGACGCACCGTTCGGCGCAGGCGTTCGGACGTCCAGACCATGCCGCCCGTTCGGTTCAATACGCGCACCACGTCGCCCCAGGGTTGGCCGGGCCGCATCCGCCGAACGATCGGCAGCCACTCGTCCAGGTGTGCCAGAACGGCGTTCAGATGCGTCGCGTCGCGCGCCGCGCGCGCCTTGCGGACAGCCTCTGGGTCACGGGCGCGGAGGCCAGGATTGCCGCCAACCCGGCCACGCAGCCGGGCAGAGAGCAGCCCGGCCTTGGTCCGCTCGGCGATCAGCGCCCGTTCGAGCTGGGCCACGGCGCCGAGCACCTGGAGGGAGAACATGCCCTGCGGTGTCGTGGTGTCGATCGGGTCGCGCAGGCTGCGGAAATGTGCGCCTTTCGCCTCCAGCTGCTCGATGACAGCGAGCAAGTGGCTGACCGACCGGGCCAGGCGGTCGAGCCGCACCACGACCAGGGTCTCGGCTGGGCGGATCTCGCGCAGCAGGCGCGCCAACACGGGCCGGCTGCGGTCGGCGCCGGAGGCGTGTTCCTCCTGAATGGTGAGACAGCCGGCGTCGCGCAGCTCGTCGAGCTGAGGATCCGTGCCTTGCTCGTCGGTCGAGACCCGGGCGTAGCCGATCAAACGGCCTGGTGCCGCCGGATGCTGTCCTTTTGCGCGAATCGCGCCCGTCCGAATCGCCGCCATGGGGGCGCTTTTACAGAGTCGGGAGATACCCTGAAACGACCGTTTGCAGAGGTGGCCGAAGCGTCATGGCGGCCACATGGCCGGAATCTCGGCGGAAGGGCAGGGGGCGTGCGTCCTGGAGAACCGCCACGGGCCGCCCAGGCCTTATCACGATCCAGGGGAGCTTTTCTCGCGATCCTCGGCCGAATTTATCGCGATCTCAGGCCTCGAACCGGGCCTAGCACCGCCTCCTGACGCGGATTCTCACGATCCCGGTCCCGCGACA
>DATJJM010000411.1:0-13735 GCA_035492535.1 Acetobacteraceae bacterium
GGGCGCACCTCATCTGTCCCTACTCCAACGCGACGCGCAACAACGTGCCTGTGCGGCTGGTGATTGTCTGATTCCGGCACGATCCCGGTCTGGGGCCGCCTTGTCGGCGTAAAGCGGCGTTAAATGCTGTAAAGCACGGCCACCGGCTGTCCGGAGGGCGATTCGACTTTAGCGCCGGCCGCCGAGGCTTTCAGGGCAGGCAGTTGCGGCACCCGTAACGGATTGGCCGCCCATCAGAACTCTTCAGCAATTCCCCAAGGAAACGCCATCGCAGATCAGGTTACTACAAGGCGCCGGGTCAGGCTGTGAGGCTCGGCGATGGCCGCCTTGTGGGAGGCTTAGGTCAAAATGACAGGCTCGTCCGCAAAGGAGAGTGAATCGGTTCTGGGGTTCGGGCCGTTCCGGCTGATCCCGGCACGAGGGCTGCTGCTGGAGGGCGACAAGCCCTGTCGGCTCGGCAGCAGGGCGCTCCTGCTGCTGACCGAACTGGTGGAACGGGCTGGCGAGACAGTCAGCAAGCAGGACCTGCTTGCGCGCGCCTGGCCCGACACATTTGTCGACGACGCCAATCTGCGGGTCCATGTCGCCGCACTCCGCAAGGTCCTGGGCGACGGTCATGCGGGTACTCGTTACATCATGAATGTGATGGGCCGCGGCTACTGCTTCGTGGCTCCTGTGACCCGCTCGGACGGCGATACTCAGCCGGTACCCGCGAATCGAACAGGCTCGCACGGCCGCAGCAACCTGCCCGCGCCGCTGTCCCGCGTGCTCGGGAGGGCCGAGACCATCGATTCCGTCACCGTGCAGGTGCCGATGCGCCGGTGCGTCAGCATCGTTGGGCCCGGCGGCATCGGCAAGACGACCTTCGCGGTTGCCGTCGGGGAGCGCCTGGTACCGGTCTACGACGGTGGCGTCTGGTTCATCGACATGGCCTCGGTCGCAGAGCGTCACCAGATCCCGTTCGCCATGGCGTCTGTGCTGGGAGTGTCCATTGCGTCGAGCAATCCAATCCCCAGCCTGGTGAATTTCCTCCGCGACAAGCACCTGCTGCTGCTGGTGGACAACTGCGAACATCTGGTCGATTCGGTCGCACCGCTGGTGGAGACCATCCTGCGCCAGGCGCCGAATGTGCATATCCTTGCCACCAGCCGAGAGGCCCTGCGGGCCGAAGGTGAGTGGGTCTATCGGCTGAAACCGATGGCGACGCCGCCGCTTGCCGACGCACTGACGGCGGCCGAGGCGTTGCATTTCGACGCCGTGCAATTGTTTGTCGAGCGGGCGTCCGCCAGCCTGGATGGCTATCGGCTGACCGATGCGGACGCGCCGGCCGCGGCGGAAATCTGCCGAAGGCTGGACGGGTTGCCTCTCGCCATCGAGCTGATCGCAGCCCGGATCGACCTGTTCGGCGTGCGTGGCCTTGCCACCATGCTGAATGACCATTTCCTGCTGGTATCCGAAGGCCAGCGGACCGCGCTGCCACGCCAGCAGAACCTGCTCGGCGCGCTCGACTGGAGCTACCGGCTGCTGTCATCGGTCGAGCAGACGATCCTGTGCCGGCTTGCGGTGTTCCATGGGGACTTCACGCTGGACGCCGCGGTTGCGGTCGCGACCGGCAGCGGCGTGAGCCAGGAACAGGTGTATTCCGGGATCCTGACGCTCTCCAGCAAGTCGCTGATCACCACCGATGTGACCGGTGCATCGCAGGAGCATCATCATCGGCTGCTGCATGTGACGCGGGCCTTCGTCGCGCAGAAACTGGCGCAGTCTGGCGAACGCAACCGTATCGTTCGCCGGCATGCGGAGTACTTGTGCCAACTGTTCGCGCAGGCGGAGGCCGAGTGGGAGAAGACCGATCGGCGCGTCTGGCTGGCCACCTATGCGCGCACGATCGACGACGTGCGGACCGCGCTCGACTGGGCATTCTCGCCGGAGGGCGACGCTGCCATCGGGGTGGCCCTGACGGCGTGTGCCATTCCCATCGGCTTTCAGCTTTCACTGATCGAAGAGGTCAAGGCGTGGCTGGAGCGCGCCTTGTTGCACGCACCCCTGCTTGCCGTCCCTCAGACGCTGGCCGAAATGCGCTTGAACGTCGCACTTGGGCGGCTGGCCCATAACATGGGCCTGCCACAGCCGGGACAGACCACGGGGTTCGACCGTGCCATCGAACTTTCGCAGCAGCTTGGCCAACCGGTGCATCGGACCGAGCCGCTGATCGCGCTGGCGGCGCTCCACCTGACGGCCGGGAAGTACAGTGGTGGCATTGCACTGGCACGTGAGGCGCATGCGATTGCCGAGGCGTCGGGCGATGCGAAGGCGATCCTGGCGGTGGACCGCATCGCGGCGCAGGTGCACCATTTCAACGGCGACCACGCGGTTGCGCATCAGCTTGCGATGGCTGTGCTCGACTATCCCGTGGCGCAGATCCCGCTTGCCTATAATACCATGCCGGTCGATCGACAGGTATCGATGCGCGTCGTGCTGGCCCGCATTGCGTGGCTGCGCGGCTGTCCACAGCAGGCGAAGACCCTTGTCAGGGAGAGCATCGAGCACGCTATGCGCGACAGCGCCTTCTCGCTTTGCCAGGCGCTGGCGGTCGCCGCGATCCCGATTGCCCTGTGGACCGGCGACGATGCCGGCGCGGCGGAGATGGCTGCAAGGCTCGATGAACAGGCCAACAGGGTCTCGCTGGCGTTCTGGCGGAGCTGGGCCACGGCCTATCGCGCGCTGCTCCAGGTGCGCGCCGGCATGGATCGGGAGCCACCGAAACTGTCGGGTTCGCTGCAGCTTGAGACTTTCGCGACGTTCTCAGCCGACTTGCTGGAACCGGTGACACTGCAGCGGGCGGAGAATGGCGAGGCGGGCTGGTGCCGCCCCGAACTGCTCCGCGCGCAGGGCGAGTGGCTGCTGGCCCAGGGCGCGCCGGGTGCCGCCAAGGCGGCAGAGGGGCTGTTCAACAACGCCCTCGATCTGGCCCGCCAGCAAGGCGCGCGGGCGTGGGAGCTGCGTGCCGCAATCAGCCTGACCCGGCTTTGGCAACGTGGCGGACGTGTCGGGCAAGCCGCTGGCCTGCTTGCCAGTGTGTTGCAACAGTTCACTGACAGATCTGCGACCATAGACATGCGGGAAGCGCAGGAATTGCTGGCACAGATAACACCGGCCGATGCCAGGCTGCCGCCGGCAACCCGGTGGCGGCAAACCATCTGACGGATCTGGCAGCCACTCGATCTCTGGCGCAACTGGCACGCGTCCACCCCGCGCGCTAGCCTTTGCCCCTTCAAGGGGGCAGGCGCGCACATGGAATACACCACGCTCGGGCGGACGGAACTCAAGGTCAGCGTTGCGGGCCTCGGCTGCGGCGGCTTCAGCCGGCTCGGCCTCAGCACCGGCGGCACCGAGGCGAGCGCCATCGCCATCATCCATGCCGCCATCGACCATGGTGTGAACCTGCTGGACACCGCCGCGCCCTATGGCACCGAGGACGTGGTCGGCAAGGCCATCAGGACCGTGCCGCGCGACAAGGTGGTGATCGCCACCAAGTCCTCGGTGTTCCGCGACGGCGAACGCTGGGCACCAGAGCGCGTGGTGGCCAGCCTCGACAACTCGCTGCGCGAGCTCGGCATCGACTGCATCGACGTGTTCCAGCTCCATGCCGTGCCGCCGTCGGGCTACGACTACGTGCGCGACGTCATCGCGCCGGTACTGCTGAAGGAGAAGGAGCGGGGCAAATTCCGCTTCCTTGGCATCACCGAGACATCGCCGAACGATCTGGAACACCGGATGCTGCTGCGCGCGGTCCCCGACGGGCTGTGGGACACGGCGATGGTCGCGTTCCACATGTTGAACCAGAACACCCGCGAGGCGGTCTTCCCCGCCACGCTGCAGCACCGGGTCGGCACGCTGCTGATGTTCGCCGTGCGCAGCATCTTCGCCCGCCGCGAGCGCGTCGCTGAGGCGATGCAGGACCTCGCCGCCGCGGGCAAGGTGCCGCAATCGCTCGCCGACGAACGTGATCCACTCGGCTTCCTGATCCATCCCGGCGGTGCGCTCAGCCTGACCGACGCGGCCTACCGCTACGTTCGGCATGAGCCTGGGGTCGATGTCGTACTGTTTGGCACGGGCGACCAGGAGCATCTCCGCTCCAACATTGCGTCGATCCTGCGCCCGCCGCTGCCGCAGGCCGATCGTGACAGGCTGAAGCAGTTGTTCGGCCATCTGCGCGGTGTCGGCCTTGTCGCGCCACCGCGCGCAAGGTGACCGTGGTGCGATGCCTTGCCGCTGGTCTGACTGCTTGTGTGCTGATGTCCGTTACGGCACAGGCTCAGGATCAAGATCGTTTGGCTGCACAACTCGATCGGCCCGTTGCCACGAAGACGGTGCCGGCGAAGTCGGACGACGATCCGAACGGTCAGATCCAGTGTACCTACTACCACGACTTCATGCTGCGTGAGACCGCTACCGATACGCCCGATCCGAATGACGCGACGCTGATCCCCATCACAGCCGGCGCGCCACGACCCGGCTGTGACGCAGTCCAGCACGACAAACAGCTTATCCTGAAGACCGAGGGCTACAGCTACATCGGTCGCAAGGAACGGTTCCTGTTGTTCAGCGACACGGATCCAAATGGCGCTGTGCCGTTCATGGTGTTGGATGCGGATAGCGGCAAGGCGATCTTCGACGACGGCACGCCGCCCGATCATGGCATGCAGGTCGTTGCGCTAGACCATGGTACGCTGCACCTGGGTTATACGCGCGCCTTCAACGCGCCGTGCTCGCTGCTGAAAGATCCGGTGGGCTGCTGGTCCAGGCTGGTTGCTGACGGAAGGGTTCCACGTGGCGCGGCGCAGCCTCCGCGGGATCTGTGCGCGGCCTCCTACAAGGAGGAGAACGCGCCTGCGGACGATCCCAGTATCGTCAGTTACGCCGTAGATACAACGATAGATGCGACTGGCCAGGTGCATGTCGTTCCGCACGGCGCCATCGGCTGCGCGCCCGTGCCATAACAACCGGAGGAAGCCTCATGAAGATAGTCCGTATCGACGACATGCACTGCGACGCCGGCTGGCGCACGTTCTCGTTCCTCAAGATCACCACGGATGATGGCATCACCGGCTGGTCCGAATACACCGAGGCTGATGGCAGCCGCGGCCTCACTGCTGTCATCCGCGGCCTCGCCGAGCCGCTGATCGGCCAGGATCCGCGCCCCGTGCAGCAGATCGCGTCCACCCTCTGGGTGCGACAGGTGCAGGCGCCCGGCGGGGTCAACTCGCGGGCGATCGCCGCGATCGAGAACGCGCTGCTCGACATCAAGGGCAAGGCGCTCGGCGTGCCGGTCTACGAGCTGTTCGGCGGCCCGGTGCGCGAACGCATCCCGGTCTACTGGTCGCATTGCGGCTCCTATCGCGTACGCAACCACGAACTCGTCGGCGTGCCGCCGCTGCGCACCTACGACGACATCGCCGCCCTTGGCGCCGAGGTGAAGCGCCGCGGCTTCAAGGCACTCAAGACCAACATCCTGCCGTTCGACGGTCAGAAGCTGACCAACTTCGGCCCGGGTTTCGGCCGTTCGCCCGGCTATCCCGAGCTGAACTGCGACCGCAAGACGCTGCAGGCGGTGCACGATCTGCTGAGCGCGTTCCGCCAGGGGGCCGGCCCCGACATGGGCCTGCATCTCGACGTGAACTATCATTTCAAGACGGAAGGCTACCTGCAGATCGCCAAGGCCGTCGCGCCGTTCGACATGACCTGGCTGGAGATCGACACCTGGGATCCGCAGGCGCTGGCGCTGATCCGCCGCTCCGCACCATGCCCGATCGCATCGCTCGAATCAGTGTGCGGGCGGCGTGCGTTCCGGCCGTTCCTGGACAACTACTCGTGCGATGTGGCGATCATCGACGTGATCTGGAACGGCTTCCTGGAATCGATCAAGATCGCCGCGATGGCTGAAGCCTATGAAGTGAACTGCGCCCCGCACAACTATTACGGGCATCTCTGCTCGGCGATCAGTGCGCATTTCTGCGCGGTTGTACCCAACTTCAGGGTGATGGAAATCGACATCGACAGTGTCGCCTGGCGTGACGAACTGTTCCATAACCCACCCGCAATCGAGAACGGCGAACTGATCATCCCGAAGGGCCCAGGCTGGGGTGTCGAGGTGAACGAAGCTGCTGTTCGCGCCCACCCACCTCGGAGTCACTAATGCCCACACGCTTTGACATTCTTGGTATCGGCAACGCTATCGTGGACGTGGTCACGCAGGTGGACGACTCGTTCCTGTCGCGCCACGACATGCGCAAGGGCTCGATGACGCTGATCGACTCCGACGCCGCCGATACTTTGTATGCCGCGATGCCTCCCGGCCAGGAAAGCAGCGGCGGGTCTGCCGCGAATACCTGCGCCGTCGCGGCGGCGATGGGGGCGCGGGTCGCCTATCTCGGCAAGGTTGCCAATGACCAGCTGGGCACCGTGTTCCGCCATGACATGACCGCCATTGGCGTGCACTTCCCCTCGACTCCGCTCTACGGCGGTGCCTCCACTGCGCGCTGCCTGATCGTGGTCACACCGGACGGCCAGCGCACCATGCACACCTATCTCGGCGCCTGCGTCGCGTTCGACGAACCTGACGTGGCGGACGCGCTCGTCGCCGACGCCGCCGTCACTTATCTGGAGGGCTACCTGTTCGATCCGCCTGCCGCGCAGCGTGCCTTCCGCCGCGCCGCCGCTGCTGCGCACGCCGCCGGTCGACAGGTCGCACTGTCGCTGTCCGATGCGTTCTGCGTCGATCGCCATCGCGCCGCGTTCCTTGAACTGGTGAAGCAGGATGTGGACATTCTGTTCGCCAACGAAGCCGAGGTGACCAGCCTCTACGAGGAAAATACCTTTGAGGCCGCCGCCGAACGAGCCCGCGCCGATGTCGCGCTCGCGGCACTGACCCGCAGCGAAGCCGGCAGCGTCATCTTGCGGGGCGTCGAGACTGTGGAGGTGGCTCCCCAACCCACGCGTGTTGTCGATACGACCGGCGCCGGTGACGCTTATGCGGCGGGATTCCTGGCCGGACTGACGGCGGGCAAGCCGCTTCCGGTGTGTGGGAAGCTTGCGTCGATCGCCGCGGCGGAGGTGATCAGCCACTACGGTGCACGCCCGCAGGCTGATTTGAAGAAGCTGGCGGCTGCTGCTGGCTAAGGCGACAGCATCCTATCTCGACGCCGCGCCGGTTTCGGCAAATACTCCGAGCGTGAGTGAAGGCACGCCTCATGTCGGGTTTGCCAAAAATCAACAACGCCCGGGAGGCATCGATCATGCGTTCAGGACCGTGGGGGGCGGCATGCGCCGCCGCCATTGCATCCCTTATCGGCATCTCATCCGCCGCCGCCGATGAAACACCAAAGCGCGGCGGCATCCTCACCTACATGATCCCCGCAGATGCGCCGCCGAGTTTCGACGGTCATCGCGAAACGACCTACGCGACCGTGCACGCCACCGCACCGTTCTACAGCGTGCTGATCCGCCTCGATCCGAACAACCCTGCCGACGTCACCAAGTTCGTCTGTGACCTCTGCACCGAGATGCCGACGCCCACCGATAACGGCACGACCTACGCCTTCCGCATTCGCGACGGCGTGAAGTGGCACGACGGCTCGCCGCTGACCGCTGACGATGTGGCTGCAAGCTGGGAGAACATCATCCATCCGCCGCCCGGCTACAACAGCGCGCGTGCGAACTGGTACCAGATGGTGGACAGCATCGCGGTGCCTGATCCGCACACCGTGACGTTTCACCTGAAGTTCGCCACGCTGACCTTTCTGCCGGCGCTGGCTGATCCATACGCCTACATATACAAAAAGGACATCCTGGCGAAGGATCTGCACTGGTACGAGAAGAACATCATGGGCAGCGGGCCGTTCAAGTTCGTCAGTTACGAACTTGGCCAGTCGATCAAAGGTGAGCGCAATCCCGACTACTACCGCAAGCCGCTCCCCTACCTGGACGGCTTCGTCGGCATTTTTGCCGACAAGCAGGTGGTGCGCGTGGAAGCTATCCGCGGTGATCGTGCGGCGACCGAATTCCGTGGGCTGCCACCCGCGGCGATCGATCAGCTCAAGGCGGCGCTTGGCGGCAAGATCACCATACAGGAGAGCGACTGGAACTGCGGTAACCTGATCACGCCCAACTCGAAGAAGAAACCGTTCGACGATGTGCGGGTGCGCAGGGCGCTGCTGCTTGGCATCGACCAGTGGCATGGCGCGCCGGCACTGTCGAAGATCGCCAACGTGAAGACCGTGGGCGGGATCGTCTTTCCGGGCTCGCCGCTCGCCGCGAACAAGGAGGAGCTGCAGAAGATGGCTGGCTTCTGGCCCGACATCGACAAGTCGCGCGCCGAGGCAAAGCGCTTGCTGAAGGAGGCCGGTCAGGAGAACCTCAGCTTCGAAATGCTGAACCGCAACGTCGATCAGCCCTACAAGTATGTCGGCACCTGGATCGTCGACGAGTGGAGCAAGATCGGCGTGCATGTGACCCAGAAGGTCGTGCCGACGGGCCCGTGGTTCGAGGCGATGCGCACCGGCAACTTCGACGTCGTGGTGGAAGCCAATTGCAACGGCGTGGTCAATCCTGTGATGGATACCCAGAAGTACCTGCCGAAGAAGGCGTTCGTGGAGAACTACGGCGGCTACGAAGACCAGGAGCTGATCGACATCTACAACAAGATGTACCACGAGACCGACCCGGCGAAGCAGCGGGTGTTCATGCGGCAATATGAGACCCGCGTTGTCGATACGATGGCCTATGAGTGGCCGATGACGTGGTGGAACCGGATGCTGCCCGAGCACTCCTACATGCACGGCTGGAGGATCGGTCCCAGCCACTACGTGAACCAGGACTTGTCCGTGATCTGGCTTGATAAGTGAGCCCTGGTCATGTGCCAACGCAATCGGGGCGCATGCCGACATGGCATGCGCCCCGACCGTTGGGTTGAGCGGAGGTTGCTAGGCCGCGACGGGCGAGGTGGCCGGCACGCCTTCGGGATCCAGCCGATAGCCACCGCCCTCGGTGACCAGCAGGCGGGCGTTGGTCGGGTCCGGTTCGATCTTCTGGCGCAGCCGGTAGATGTGCGTCTCCAGCGTGTGGGTGGTGACGGCGGCGTTGTAACCCCAGACCTCGTTCAGCAGCACCTGCCGCGCCACGGCCCGTGTTCCGGCGCGATAAAGGAACTTGAGGATCGCCGCCTCCTTTTCTGTCAGGCGGATGCGGCGGCTCTTGCCAGGGTCCTGAAGCAGTTTGGCCGACGGGCGGAATGTGTAGGGGCCGATGGTAAACACTGCATCCTCGCTGTTCTCGAAGATGCGGAGCTGCGCGCGTAACCGGGCGAGCAGCTCGTTCAGGCGGAACGGCTTGGCGATGTAGTCGTTGGCGCCGGAATCGAGACCCCTCACCACGTCGGTCTCGGCGTCCGAACCGGTCAGCATGATGATCGGCATCTTTTGTCCCTGCTTGCGCAGGCGATTGCACAGGTCGCGACCGTCGCCATCGGGCAGGCTGACATCGAGGATCAGCGCGTCAAATCGCGCATCCCTCGAGCTCAGCTTGCTCTCGGCTTCGCTGATGGACCCGGCGCCGGTGGCGACGAACTCGCCATCATGGGCCAATTGATCAGCCAAGGTTTCGCGCAACACACTGTCATCGTCGACAATCAGGATTGGTCGTTCCGCCGACATCTTCACATCCTCTCGCTCTGTCGGGCGCATTGCGCCCGTTGCTATCGCGCGCCCAAAGCCGCCCCTCTGTGCCCTGCGCCACAGATCCCGGCTCCCCCGACATTGCGACCACCACCACCAGACTTCATCTTGCCACCGCAGTTTACGTTGTCGCAAGGCCCACTCACATTCCTGTGAGTCGTGCCGAGACATTTTATCCGTCCCGCCATATAGTTGGGGTCGCGGTTTGACGCATCAGGCAGTGATTCGCCTGTTGCTGGGGAGGCAGGTTAACGTGAATCTTGACCAAATTGGGCCGCTATTGTTCCATTTTCGTGAATGGCGGTGAATGACGTGCTTCGCGCTGAACAAGTTATCGTGGCGGGAGCCCATGCTGTGGCCGCCCCTGATGCGACCATTCTTGCTCTGCGAACGGTGCATCGTGCCGCGTCTGACTTGCGGCGCGGTACGCCGGTGATTCTGACTGGCTCGACTCCATTGGCGCTGCTGGCAGCCGAGACTGCGAGTGTACGCGGCTTGGCGGAATTGCTGACGCTGGCGGCCGAGCCGCCTGTGCTGCTGCTTGCGCCGATGCGGGCAGCCGCGGTGCTGCACCAGCCGATCGAAGCCAATGCCTCGGCGATGGCGCTGCGGCTGGAGGAAGCATTGCTGGCGCCGGGACCGCTGCGTGGGCTGGCTGATCCGACGGTCCAGGAAGTGCTGCCTGTCCAGCCGGAGGCGGCGCCCGTACCGGAACTCGCGCTGCCGGCGTTGAGCCTGGCGAAGCTGGGGCGCTTATTGCCAGCCGTGCTGGCGGCGCGGATACGTCCAGAGGTGCTTGACGACGTGGCGCGCCTCGGCTTGATCGCCGTGCCGGCTGACGATGTTGCTGGCTATCCGGTCGCCGCGGCAGCAGAACTGAAGCAGGTTGCCGCTGCTCCGGTTCCCCTGGAACGCGCAGAGGATTCACGGGTGATCGTATTCCGCACCGAAGGGTCGGCGATCGAGCACCTGGCCATCGTTGTGGGCCATCCGGAGACGGCCGAGGCGCCCCTGGTCCGGATCCACTCCGAGTGTTTCACCGGGGACCTGCTGGGCAGCCTGCGCTGCGATTGCGGGGCGCAGCTTCGCGGTGCGATTGCCCGCATCGCCGATGAGGGCGCTGGCGTACTGCTCTACCTGGCGCAGGAAGGCCGGAACATCGGACTGGTCAACAAGCTGCGAGCCTACACATTGCAGGATCGCGGCCTGGATACGCTGGATGCGAATCGGGCGTTGGGTTGGGGTGCGGACGAGCGGAATTTCCTGATCGCGGCGACCATGTTGCAGGCGATCGGCGTGCACCGCATCCGGTTGTTGACCAACAACCCGGACAAGATCGCAGCGCTCGCCGCGTGTGGGGTCGAGCTGGTCGGTCGCGAGGCACACCAGTTTGCCCCCAACGGGGTGAATGATCATTACCTGGCGACCAAGGCGGAGCGCTTCGGCCACCTGTTGGACTGATGCAAGCAGTCGTACATCCGGATGGGCGCCTGGTGCTGCACGGACTGGTCTTCCGGGCTGCGTTGGGACGTGGCGGGGTGCGCCGCGACAAGCAGGAAGGCGACGGTGCGACCCCGAGCGGCGTATTGCCGCTGCGGCGGGTGCTCTACCGGGCGGATCGTGGCCGGGCGCCGGAGTGCGCGGTACCCGTGGAGCCGATAGCACCGACCGATGGCTGGTGCGATGATCTCAATGAGCGCGACTACAATCGGATGATTCGGCTGCCCCATGACGGCCATTACGAGGAACTGTGGCGCACGGATGCAGTTTACGACGTCATTGGCGTGCTGGGATGGAATGATGCGCCCGCGCAGGCGGGACGCGGTTCAGCGATCTTCTTGCACGTGGCGCGACCCGACTATGCGCCTACTGATGGGTGTGTTGCGCTGGCGCTGAGTGATCTGAGGCAGGTGCTGGCAGCCGGTGTGACCGAGATCGTCGTTTTGGCCGGGTAAGGGGCTCTAGCCGCGGTCGCGGTTCATGCCGCGGACGTCCAGTTCGGCCAGATACGCCGGCCAACGCTTGCCTTGCTCGCGGCCCAGTTCGAGCAGGTACTCCCAAGAGTAGATGCCCGTGTCGTGCCGATCATCGAATATGAGGCGGACGGCATAGTTGCCTACCGGCTCGACCGCCGTGATCGCAACCTGGCGCTTGCCAGGGACGATCTGCTTCTGGTCCGGGCTGTGCCCCTGCACTTCGGCGCTGGGGCTTTCGACCCGCAGGTACTCCGCAGGCAAGGCAAAGGCTGAATTATCGTCAAATGCGACGTGCAACACGCGTTCCGCCTTATTCAGGCGAATCTCAATGGGGGCGGCTGCCATCAGTCCTCCACCTTGCGTGCCTCTTCAGGCAGCATGATCGGAATGCCGTCGCGCACGGGATAGGCGAGACCAGCCTTGCGGCTGATCAACTCGCTGGCTTCGCGGTCGTACTCGAGCGGCCCCTTGGTCAGCGGGCACACCAGGATCTCCAGCAACCTCGGATCGAGCGGCGGCTGTGGTTTGGTCTCGGCCGGTTCGTCCATGTCGCCGTCTCCTTCAGCTTACGCTGTGCCCGCCCGGCGAATTCGGCGCGAGTGCACCCATCTGCAACAGCACCAGCAATGCCGCCGCTCGCTCGGCCTGACCGGGCGCTTCAAGCAGGGCCTGCTTTTCTGCAGGCTCGAACGGGCAGACCATGGCGAGGGTAACTACCAGGCTGTCATCGTCCAGGCGCTTGATAGCGTCCCAGTTTGCCTCGAATCTTCGCTGGGTGAAGTAGCCGCGTAGCGCGGTCAGCAGGGCCTCGCGTTCCACCGCAATGGGCTGAGCCGCCAAATCAAGGTCGTTGTGATAGGCGGAAAAGTCGCCGGAGACCCGGCGATAGCCCCGGCGCATGTCCAGCTCGCGCGAGATGGCGAACCGGACGAGGCCGGTCAGCGTGATCAAATAGTGTTCTTCATCTGTCTCGCTGAATGAGGACACACGGCCCAGGCAGCCAATCCGATACAGCCCCGGACCGCGATCACCTTCCGGGACAGTTGGATCCGGCTGGATCATCGCGAACATGCGACCCTGGCCGAGCGCGTCCTCGGTCATTGCCTTGTATCGAGGCTCGAAGATCCGCAACGGCAGCTTGCCACGCGGCAAGAGCAGAACGCCCGGCAACGGAAACACCGGGAACTCGTCCGGCAGGTCCTCCACCCGCGGGTGGAAGGCGGCCATCTAGCTGAACAATACCGAAGACAGCTTGCGCCGAGCTGCCGTCGTGGCGGGATCGTCGAAGCCCCAGGCCTCGAAGAACTTCAGCAGTTGCAGCCTGGCGGCGTCCTCGTTCCAGCCGCGGTTGCGCCGTACGATCTCGAGCAGTGCATCTGCTGCCTGCTCGCGCTCGTCCACGGCGTTGAGCGCGGTGGCGAGATCATAGCGCGCCTGAAGGTCGCCCGGCTCCGCCGTCACGCGGGCCTGTAGCGCCTGCAACTGACCCTTTGCCTCGCGACCTTCCTGGGCGAGCGCCAGCGCACTGCGGGCGCCGGCGATCTCGGCGTGGTCGGCGATCTTCTCGGGCACCTGCGACAGCGCCTGCAGTGCCTGGTCCTCCTGGCCGAGCGCCATCAGTGCACGGATCAGTCCGCCCCATGCGTCGCCGTTTTCCGGCTCCTGCTGCACCAGCTCGCTGAACAGTTCGCCTGCCTGCTGCGCGTCGCCCTGCTCCATGGCCGCCTTGGCTTCGGCGAGTAGGTCCGCGGTTGGCATCGAGCCGCCGGCGAGCTTCAGCAGGTTCTCGACGAACCGCTTCACCTCGGATTCCGGCAACGCGCCCTGGAACAGGTCGGCGATCTGGCCTTGCCAGAACGCCGCCACTGTCGGCACGGACTGCATCGGCAGTCCGAGCTGGGCCAGTTGCTGCACTAGCGAACGGTTCTGGTCGATGTCGATCTTCACCAGCTTCACGCGGCCGCCAGCGGACCGGACCACCTTCTCCAGCGTCGGGGTGAGCTGCTTGCAGGGACCGCACCAGGT
>DATJJM010000412.1:0-3140 GCA_035492535.1 Acetobacteraceae bacterium
TCCATCGCGTTCTGGGATAATCGCTGCACCAAGCATCTCGCTGTGCACGATGCCGGACCATTCCGTCGCATCATGCGGCGTACGCAGATCCGCGGCGACGCCGTTCACTGACCGCTCGCAGGGCATGGAGACGAAGAGCATGCCAGAGGGGACACCAATGAAAGATCCGGCTTGGGCATTGGCCGAGCATGTGTGCGGATGCAGCCTCGCGAAGCTGCCTGCTGCGACGCGCAGTGCGACGTGCGACGACATCCTGGACACGTTCGGCTGCCTGCTTGGTGGTAGCGGTGAACCGGGCATCGCGGAACTCGTCGGTGTCGTTGGCGGGTGGGGCGGCGTCGAGCAGAGCCAGGTGATGCTGCGACAGCGACGGCTGCCGGCACCGCACGCCGCGCTGATGAACGCGAGCATGGCGCACGCGCTCGATTTCGACGACACGCTGGATCATGGTGGTTCGATTCATCCCGGCGCGTCGGTGCTTGGGGCAAGTCTTGCAGTCTCTGACCTGCTCGGCGGCGTATCAGGGCGGGACCTGCTGCTGGCGATCGCACTCGGGCTTGATGTGTCGTGCCGCATAGCGCTTGCCTCGACGCTTGATCGCGGCTGGCATCGCACGGCCGCGATGGGCGTGTTCGGTGCGGCCGCCGCGGCGGGCAAGCTGCTGGGGCTGGGTGTGGAGCAGATGGTGAATGCGCTGGGGATCGCGTTCAGCCAGGCTGCCGGGAACCGTCAGTGCATCGTGGATGGGGCGCTGACCAAACGATTGCAGGCGGGACAGGCTGCCAGCAGCGGCGTGTTGTCCGCGTTGTTGGCGCGCGAGGGTTTCACCGGGGCGCACAACATATTCCTGGGGCGGTTCGGTTTCTTCGAGCTCTACCAGCCGAATGGCTATGATGCTTCGAAGCTTACCGAGGACATTGGGCAGGCGTTTCGCGGCGACGAGCTGAGTTTCAAGCCATATGCGTGCGGCCGTCCCCAGCACGCGATGCTCGATGCTGCGATCGCGGCGCGCGAACAGTTGCGGCTTGGGACGTCGGTTGACGTGGGCGAGATCGCCGAGATGCGCGTCATTGGCCCGGCAACGATGGTGGACGAGGCGTCGTTCGGCGCCGCCCACAAACGCCGGCCAACGCAGATCGTGGAAGCACAGTTCGCGCTGCCATATCTGATTGCAGCGGCGATCGTGCATGGGAGCGTTGGCATCACGGAGGTCGCGGATATTCATCATGCCGTGGTGCTGGAGCTGGCCGCGCGAATGTCCGGCAGTCCGGCCGGACAGGAGGCGAGCGGTGTGACGATCCGTCTGCGCGACGGCCGCACGGCAACCGCGAAGGTAGGGCCGCCGCTCGGCTCGCCCCAGAACCGCATGAGCATGGAGCAGCTCACGATGAAGTTCGCCGGCTGCGCGCGCCATGCGGTGCACCCGCCGTCGGATGATACGGTGCATGCGACGATTCGGATGATCCGTCAGTTGGAAGAGGTGCCGGATGTCAGTGAGTTGCTGCGCCCCTTCGCCTAGGGGGATCGCGTGATGGCGGGACGCAGGATGCGGCTCGGCCTGTCTATACGAGGCCATGGATATCACCCGGCAGCCTGGCGCCATCCCGACGTGCCGGCGGACGGCACGCTGCATGTCGAGCACTATGTGCGCAGCGCGCAGATCGCCGAGCGTGGCAAGCTCGACATGATCTTCTTCGCGGACGGCGCCGGCATTCGCCAGGGCGACATCCCGCGTGGATCGCTATGCCGCACTGGCCGGGACATGATCGAACTGGAACCGACGACACTGCTGCCGGCGCTCGCCATGGTGACCAGGCATGTCGGCCTGGTGACGACGGCATCCACGACCTACAACGAGCCGTACAACCTGGCACGCAGGTTCGCCACCCTGGACCTGATCAGCAAAGGGCGTGCGGGCTGGAATGTGGTGGCTTCGTGGTCGGAGCATGAGGCGCAGAATTTCGGACTGGAAACGACGCTGGACTACGACACTCGTTACGCGCGTTCCGCGGAGTTCGTGGACGTCGTCAAGGGGTTGTGGGATGGCTGGGAGGACGGCGCGCTTCTGCTCGACAAGGCGTCCGGCCTTTATTTCGACGAAGCGAAGATGCATGTGCTGGATCACGAGGGCCGGTTCTTCAAGATTCGGGGCCCATTGACCGTTGCGTGCATGCCGCAGGGCCATCCGGTGATCGTGCAGGCCGGTGCGTCGGAGCAAGGACGGGAACTGGGTGCCGCGACCGCTGACGTGATCTACGCGATCCATAACACGGTGGAACGCGCGCAAAGCTACTATGCCGACGTGAAAGGGCGCATGGCGAAATACGGCCGCGAGCCCGACGACTTGAAGATCATGCCGGCGTTTTGTCCGGTGGTTGGCCGCACGCGTGTGGAGGCTCAGGCGAAGTACGATGAGTTGCAGGCGCTGATAGATCCGCTGGCTGGGCTCGGCTCGCTCTACAGCTCATTCGGTGACCTGTCGGCCCATCCGCTGGACGCCCCGGTGCCGGACGATGCGCTTGGCAACCAGGAGCACCGCAGCATGAGTGTTCAGCTCGTTGAATGGGTGAGGCGAGAGAAGCCGACGATTCGTGAATTGTACCAGCGATCAGGCATCACGGGATCCGCACGGATCGGCACGCCTGCCGACATTGCCGATATCATGCAGGAGTGGTTCGAAGCCGAGGCATGCGATGGATTCAACGTCACACCGGCAACACTGCCTGGTGGTGGCGAGGATTTCGTCGAGATGGTGGTGCCGGAATTGCAGCGGCGAGGGCTGTTCCGACTCGAATATGAAGGTGGAACCTTGCGCGAGAACCTTGGTCTGCGACCTGTCGTCAACCGCTACAGCGGGCATCGCCGCGCGGCGGAGTGAGGGGCGACTCGTCAAGCCGGCCGGTAGGACCGGCTATCGGAACAGGAACTCCTGGTAGCCGCCCTTGGCGACTTCATCCGTCTTGCGGCGGAAATGTACGCCGTTGCCGTTATACCCCAGCACGCGGCGCACAGTGCGACCCTCGACATTGCGGTTAACGCCGGTCTGCCAGGAATCGACCTTCGAGGAGAGCAGCGGCTCAGACGCCTTGATGACTATCTGCGTCCATTCCGCGACGTGCTCCGGACGCGTCTCCACACGT
>DATJJM010000413.1:0-6032 GCA_035492535.1 Acetobacteraceae bacterium
TCGTGCACGGTGGGATCGTCGCCGTGCTGCTCGTCACCCACCTCGGCGCGCATCATCGCGTCCTTCATGGCAGCGGATGGTTTGGTCTGGGTATCGGAATAGAGGTTGACCCGGACCGGCGGGAGATCTGCGGCGGGACGCTTCGGTATATACAGCATGGGGGATCAGCTCCGGACGGGTTCGGCGGCGGGGACGATGGGGGGACCGTACACCTCGCGCGCACGCTTGTTGAAGGCGCCGACCATGCGGCGCACCGCCTCGTTGAAGACGACGCCGATGGCGGCTTGCAGGATGCGGCTGCGGAATTCGAAGTCGACGAAGAAATCCACCTCGCAGCCCTGGGGATGGGAGAGGAAGTCCCACTCGTTGTTGAGGTAGCGGAAGGGGCCTTTCTCATAGCGCACCTTCACGCGGTGTGGCCGATCGAGCGTGACGTGGCTTGTGAAGGTTTCGCGAAAGGGGCCGAAGCCGATGGTGAGGTCGGCGGTCAGCATGTTGACGGCGCGGCTGCGGATGCGGGCGCCGACGCACCAGGGGAGGAATTGCGGGTACTTGGCCACGTCAGCCACGATGTCGAAAAGCTGGTCGGGCGTGTAGGGAACGATCTGGCGTTCGGCGTGGGTGGGCATCAGGGACGGGCGGCGATGCGGGCCGCCTTCAGCGCGGCGAAGTCGGCGTCGGCGTGATACGAGCTGCGGGTGAGCGGCGTGGCGGACACGAGCAGGAAGCCTTTGCCACGGGCGAGGGCCGCGTAGTCGGCGAATTCATCAGGGGTGACGAAGCGGTCCACCGCGGCGTGCTTGATGGTGGGCTGGAGGTACTGGCCGATGGTGAGGAAGTCGACATCGGCGGAACGCTGGTCGTCCATCACCTGCATGATCTCGACGCGTGATTCGCCGAGACCCACCATCAGGCCGGACTTGGTGAAGATCGTGGGATCGAGCTGCTTCACCTGGTGAAGCAGGTTGAGCGAGGCGAAGTAGCGCGCGCCGGGGCGGATGGTGGGATAGAGCCGGGGCACTGTCTCGAGGTTGTGGTTGTAGACGTCGGGACGCGCTGCCACGACGGTTTCCGCGGCACCCGGCTTGCGGAGGAAGTCGGGGGTGAGGACCTCGATCGTGGTGGCGGGGGCGGCGGCGCGGATGGCGCGGATGGTGGCCGCGAAATGCGCGGCGCCGCCATCGGGGAGGTCGTCGCGGTCCACCGAGGTGATGACGACATGCGCGAGGCCGAGCTTGGCCACGGCATCGGCGACGCGGGCGGGTTCATCGGCGGCGAGCGCGGCGGGCTGGCCGGTGGCGACGTTGCAGAAGGCGCAGGCGCGCGTGCAGGTGTCGCCCATGATCATCATGGTGGCGTGGCGCTGCGACCAGCACTCGCCGATGTTGGGGCAGGCGGCTTCCTCGCAGACGGTGACGAGGCCGTTGGCGCGCATCAGCGCGCGGGTCTCGTGGTAGATCGGATGCGTGGGTGCCTTGACCCGGATCCAGGCGGGCTTGCGCTGGATCGGGTTGTCCGGGCGGTGCGCCTTCTCCGGATGGCGGAGCGCGGGCGTACCGGTCGCGCTACCAGCGCGATGATCTATGACGACGCGAGTTGACATGGGGGAGAAGTGGCGGGGGCGGCGAGGGGCGTCAAGAATGGAACTGCGCCCTCGGCTTTCAGAAACGTCAGGGTGGGCCGGTGGCAATGGCGGCGGACGGTTCGAGCGGGTTGACCGGAGGCTCGCCGATGAAGAAGCCGAGGACCTGGCGGAGTGCGTCCCGTGTCATGTTCAACCAGTCCCAGTTGGCGTCCGGCTTCCTGTCGAGCTGGTTGGAGAACGTTTCCCGGCGGCGGGCCTTCTGGCGCATCAGCGTGGCGATGCTGCCGCCGAAATACGTCATGATGTCGAATAGTTCGTTCCAGAAGGCGCTGTGGCAGAAGCCTGGGACGACGGCGAGGTCGAGGCAGATGTCGTGGATGGTGCGGCCGATCGGACGGCGGCGTGCCTGACGCTCGAGGTCCTCCAATGTCGGCATGAAAAGCTCGGGGTCGTTCCAGCCGGCGGGACGGGACAGGCGGGGGGCGTGCCTGCGGGCGGGGAGGAGGACGGCTGCGTGCTGCCCGGGCTGTGCCTCTGTCGCTGCGGGCTCGCCCTGCGATGGGCGGGTGCGGCGTTCGACGAATTCGATGTCCTTGCCGGTGGCGGCGCGGGCCAGCAGGACGCGCTGGAGAGCGACGGCGCGCAGGATGCCTCGGTTGAGGTGGGCGATGATGGCGGGAAGGTTGTCGGTCCCGAAGCAGGCGGCGATGGCGTTGAAGTTGGGTGCGGTGGCGCGATGACGGACGGTGTCGATCAGGTGGCGGCCGTAGCCGAGCAGGATGCCGACGGCGTGAAGCAGGACCTCGATGTTGTGGGGCAGAGTGGGGGCGGGGTGATCCTGTGCGGGATCGGGCGGAGAGGCGACAGCAGAAGTGGGCTCGGCGTGCTCCATTCGGTAGTATGATTAACGTAGGTCGGTTAGGATGGTCAAGGAAAATATTCCGGACACCTTGAAAGTTGGCACGTGCAGCGGTTTCCCTCGGTGCGTCGGGATGGGTGTATTGCGGGGGGATGCGACCCGGAGTGGAATAGGCAATGGCGCTTCACTGGTCCACGGATGACAGACCGCCGCGCGATCGGGTCGCCGCATGGTGCGATTTTTTCGCCCAGCAGGCGCATCGCTTTACGCCGCACGACATCCCCGACCCGGCCACGTTCCGCGCTGGAGCAACGGGCGAGTCCGGTGGCGGGTTCGCGCTGCTCGAGATCGAGAGTGGTCTGAGGCATATAAGCCGCACGGCCTCCGACATGGCCCGTGACACCGCGGAGGCGTTCTTCGTTCGCCGCTACCACCGCCCGGTGACCTGGAAGGCAGGCGCCCGCAGCACGCCGGTCGATCTGCGGCACGAGGCGGGCGATTTCTGCGTCAGCGCGTCGGAGTGGGAGTTCGATGCCGTCGCGAGGGAGCCGGTTTCATTTGAGTTGCTGGTGATACCGCAGCCTGTGCTTTCACCTTTGCTGTCCGGCGGGCGGCTCGCGCGCCCGTTCCGCGTGCCGGCGGGCTCCTCGCTTGGCCTGCTGCTCGGCACGGCGCTCGATGCGGCGAGCGCACAGGTCCAGCTGCTGTCGCCGGCGCTGGCGACCGCGGTGCTGCGCAACCTCGCGGGGCTGGTGGCCGTGGTGTGCGGCGCGTCCGAGGAAGGGCAGGAGGTGGGACGTGGCTCCGTGCAGTCGGCACGGCTGGATGCCGTCAAGCAGCACATCAAGGTGCATCTCGCCGATCCTGCGCTTTCGCCGGCGAGCGTGGCGACCGCGCTCGGCATCTCGGTGCGCCAGCTCCACCTGCTGTTCGAGCCGACGGGCACGACGTTCGGGCAATACGTGCTGCGCCAGCGCCTGCTGCGATGCCGCGATGGCATCGCGGGGGTGACCGGAACGACGCGGAAGGTGACCGACATTGCGTTCGGCTGGGGGTTCAACAGCATGGCAACGTTCTATCGGGCGTTCGCTGCCGAGTTCGGCGCGGCACCGTCAGCGCTGAGGGCGGCGCCGCGGCCACCCACGATGGGATCCGGGGCGGCGACCGATGGAGGCGTGGCGTGACCCCAGCCGACCAGGAGATCGTGCGCGCGAGCTTTGCCGAGGTCGCGCTGCTGCCCGAGGTCGCGGGCGCGCTGTTCTATGAGCGTCTGTTCACTCTCCAGCCGGACTTCCGCGCGCTTTTCAAGCATGACATGCGTGTTCAGGGCGTGAAGCTGATGTCGATGCTGGATGTCATCGTCTCTCATCTCGACGATCCGGATGCGATCCTGCCGGCTCTCCGCGAGATGGGCGAGCGGCATGTCACATACGGGGTGAAGGACGCCGACTACGACACGGTCGGCGAATCACTCCTGTGGATGCTGGAGCAGGTGCTGGGCGAGGGGTACACGCCCACCGTCCGCGACGCCTGGGCGAAGTGCTATGGAGAACTGGCGAGCAGGATGACGAGTGCGTCGCCACTCTGATCGAGCGCTTATTTTCACCCGCCTTTCGACGCTTTCACCATCGTGGCCCGCGAGGGCATCGCATTGACGCGGACGAAGGCCGGGTCCTGATCGATCCAGTCCGGGATGGTTGCAGGTGAAACCGTCTGTGTTGCGGGTGACCTTGCGAAGCAACTGCCGGGAACGCGCACGTGACCGTCCTTGCACGCAATGAGACATCCGGGTGCGCTGTACGAGACGACGGTGTCAGCGGCAGGTCCTTAGCTGTCGTCAGACCCCACCGCGTGCGTTGAAAACAAGGCCGGGGTCCTGGCTATCCGTACTGGGACAGGAGGATCGCTATGAACAGTCAACATGAGCAGGAATTTCCGCAGAATCTATTATTGCAATATCGTAATATAGGCGCAAGACGCCGCGACGGACGGGGCCATCGTGTTCAAGCCGAAGCTGCCGTGCAGGCATTTTCGTTCGGACCATTCCGCGTTGTTCCGTACTCTCGCCTGCTGGAACGGAGCGGTTCGCCCGTACCGGTTGGCAGTCGTGCATTCGACATTCTTTGCCTGCTGATCAGCCGGCCAGGCGAAGTTGTCAGCAAGGACGAGCTCATGGCCAGGGCGTGGCCCGACGCCACAGTCGAGGAGAGCAACCTGCGCTTGAACATCTATGCGCTGCGGCGTGTGCTGGGTGACCGGCAAGGCGGCATTCAGTATGTGGTGAACGTCCCCGGCCGAGGGTACTGCTTCGCAGCGAACGTCGAGCGTGAGGCAGCCTGGTAAGCGGTCGGTGGTCTTCCAAGCCAGACATTTCGCACTATGGTGTCGCCCGGCTTTGACAGAAACGCCGAACCCTGATGTGAGGAGACACCATGACCAAATATCTGCACACGATGGTCCGGGTCAGTTCGCTGGACGCGACCATCGCATTCTTCGAGGTGCTCGGCCTGCGCGAGATCCGCCGCCGCGATGACGAGAAGGGGCGCTATACCAACGTGTTCCTCGCGGCACCCGGCGATGACGCGGCACCGGTGGAACTCACCTACAACTGGGATCCCGAGCCTTATACCGGCGGGCGCAACTTCGGGCATCTGGCGTATGCCGTGGACAACATCTACGACACCTGCAAGGCCTTCATCGCGCACGGGGTCACGATCAACCGTCCGCCGCGTGACGGGCGCATGGCGTTCATCCGGACGCCGGACGGCATTTCGATCGAGCTGCTGCAGGCTGGCAATGCGCTGCCGCCGGCCGAACCGTGGACCAGCATGTCCAATACCGGGGCCTGGTAAGGCAAGGTTTCACACGGAGAACACGGAGGTCAAAGTCACGGAGAGCCGCTGAGAAGGTCTTATGCGCTGCGCGCGGCAGGAGAACGCCGTCTTCTTATCTCGGTGGCGCTCCGTGGCTTTGCTTCTCGGTGGCCTCCGTGTGAAATCTTTCGAAAGAAGTCGCCGAAAGGATTCGGATCGAGATGGCGCCACATCCACAACGACTGACTATCACCCGGCGCGCGTGGCCGCTGGCGCGACCGATGATGACGGTGCACGGGGTCGAGACCACGGTCGATATCGTTGTGGCTGAAATCTCCGACGTTGAATCGCGCGGGCGCGGCGAATGCGTGCCGCTGCGACGGTTCGGCGAGAGCATCGAGAGCGTCGTTGCCACGCTTGAGGGGATGAAAGGCGCGATCACCTCGGGGCTCGACCGCGACAGGCTGCAAGACGCACTGCCGCCGGGCGCGGCGCGCAATGCGCTCGACTGCGCATTCTGGGACATGGATGCGAAGCGCGCTTATTGCAGCGTTGCGGAACTGGCCGGGCTTGGTGCACCGACGCCGGTGGTGACGGCCTTCACGCTGGACGTTGATACAGCGGAGAAGATGGCCGAGCAGGCGGCTGCCAATCGGGGCAGGCCGCTGCTGCGATTGGAGATGTTGGGCGCCGGCGATGTTGTGGAACGGGTGCGGGCGGTGCGGGAGGCGGCACCGACGACGAGGCTGATTGTCGATGCGCAGGAGAGCTGGAG
>DATJJM010000414.1:0-2170 GCA_035492535.1 Acetobacteraceae bacterium
CATGAAGGTGATGACGCGCTCGGACAAGGCGCTGAAGTTCCAGAAAGACGTGATGGAGTTCCTGCTGATCAACCATCCGCTGGACTGCCCGATCTGCGACCAGGGCGGCGAGTGCGAACTGCAGGACGTGGCGCTGGGCTACGGCCGCAGCGTCTCGCGCTTCACCGAGCGCAAGCGCACCGTGGCCGACGAGAACATCGGGCCGCTGGTCGCCACCGAGATGACCCGCTGCATCCATTGCACCCGTTGCGTGCGTTTCACCAGCGAGATCGCCGGCAGCTATGAACTCGGCGGCATGGGGCGTACCGAAGACCTGCAGATCGGCACCTACATCGGCAAGACGATCGAGACCGAGCTGTCCGGCAACATCATCGACGTATGCCCGGTCGGTGCGCTCACCAACAAGCCGTTCCAGTTCAAGGCGCGCGCCTGGGAGCTGATCGCCAAGCCGTCGATCGGCTATCACGATGCGCTGGGTTCCAACCTGTGGCTGCATGTGCGCCGGGGCGAGGTGCTGCGCACGGTGCCGCGCGACAACGAGGCGATCAACGAGTGCTGGTTGTCCGACCGCGACCGCTACAGCCACCAGGGCATGTACGCCGCCGACCGCATCGGCGCGCCGGAAGTGAAACGCAACGGCCAATGGCAGGCGACGACCTGGGATGACGCCCTGGAATTCGCCGGCGAAGCGTTGAAGAAGGCGCCGGGCAGCGAGCTGGGCATCCTGGTGCATCCGGCCACCTCGAACGAGGAGGGCGACCTGCTGGTACGGCTGGCCCGTGGCCTGGGCAGCGCGCACGTCGATCATCGCCTGCGCCAGCTCGATTTCGCCGACAACGCCGTGGCGCAGCCGTTCGCGCTGCCGGTGACGGAAGTCGAGCAGATCCGGGCCGCCTTGCTGGTGGGCTCCGACCTGCGCCACGAGATGCCGCTGCTGAACCATCGCGTACACCAGGCGACCAAGAAGGGCGCGAAGGTCTACGCGGTCAATCCCGTGCACTTCGATTTCAACTACAAGCTGGCCGGTGAGGCGATCGTGCCGCCGCAGGCACTCGTCGATGCGCTGCTGGCGCTGGCCAAGGCCGCCGTGTCCGCGGGTGTGACGGCGCCCGTGCCGCTGGCCGACGCGATCGCTGCGGCGCAGAGCGACCAGGGCGACAGCGACGCGATCGCCGCGCTGAAACAGGCTGCATCGGAGCAGGGCAAGGCGGTGGTGATCCTTGGCGAAGCCGCGGTGACCCATCCGCAGGCGTCCTGGTTGCGTGCGATCGCCCGTTTCATCGCCGACGCCACCGGTGCCGGTTACGACGAGCTGCCGGTCGGTGCCAATGGCGTCGGCCTGGCGCGGCTCGGTGTGGTGCCGGGCAACGGCGGGCTGGATGCGCAGGCGATGCTGGTGCAGCCGCGCAAGAGCTACCTGTTGTATGGGGTCGAGCCGCCGCACGATTTCGCCGACGGCGGCGCGGCCTTGAAGGCACTGCGTGGCGCGGATCAGGTGGTGGCGTTCAGCGCCTATGCCAGCCCTGCGCTGCGTGAGGTGGCCGACGTGATCCTGCCGATCGCGTTGCTGCCGGAGATCGACGCGACCCTGGTCAACGTCGACGGGCTGGCCCAGGGCGTGATGGCCGGCGCGAAGGCGCCCGGCCAGGCCCGGCCTGGCTGGAAGGTGTTGCGCGCGCTGGGTGGCGCATTGCAGCTGGCCGGCTTCGAATTCGACGACCTCGCCGGCCTGCGCGACGGTATTGCCGAGCGTGCGGCGACACCGCGGAGTGGCCTGGCCGAGCGTACGGCGGCCAGCGGCCTGACCCGCCTGGCGACCTGGCCGATCTACCGCACCGACGCGGTGCTGCGTCGTGCCACGGCGCTGAACGCGCATCCGCTCAATCGTGCCCCGGCGGTGCGTCTGAATGCGGATGAGGCACGGCGACTCGGCCTTTCCGCCGGTGGCCAGGTGCGCATTGCAGACATGTCGCTGCCGCTGGTGATCGATGCGGCCGTGCCGGATGGCGCGGCATGGATCGAGGCTGCGCAGGATCTCACCGCCACGCTGCCGCCGTATGGCGCGTCCATCACCCTGAGCAAGGCTTAAAGCAGATGCTTGATCAACTCATCCATCAGCTCGTCGTGCCGGTCCTTTACATCCTGGCGATCGTGCTGCCGCTGGTGCTTG
>DATJJM010000415.1:0-47196 GCA_035492535.1 Acetobacteraceae bacterium
CCGCCGTCGCGCTACACGGTCGCGCCCGTCACGATATCGCCGAAGCGCTGCCAGGTCTTGCCGTCCCATTTCACAAACTGCATCGAAGAGATTGGTCGATGGTCCGTGTGGGTCGTGTTGATCTTGATGCCCGGTAACACCACAGGCAATTCGAAGTCGTGCAGGCTCTCCGCCTGCTTCATCACGTTGGGCCGCGAATAATCGCCTTTGCACTGCTTCAGTACCTGCGACATCGTCAGGCTGACAGCATAAGCGAACACGTACGATGCGTCGGTAACGTCGCCGTTCGGCATGTACTTGGCCATGAAGTCACGCCATTGCTTCATACCGGCATCGTCCTTCCATGCCGGATCGGTCGGATCTTTCAGATACTGCGTGCTCAGCATGCCGATCGCATTCTCTGGCCCGGCCGGCGTCAACACCGCACCCACGGAGATCGCCACGTTGGTCATGTAGAATGTCGGCTTCCAGTTCAGATCGTGGACCTTGCAGATCGACTGCGCGGCGAACTTCGGAATGGCGGCAACCAGCAGCACATTGGCGCCGGCGGCCTGCAACTCCGCGATCTGCGAATCAATCGTCGGATCGGTGGTCTCGTAGCTGGTGGACTTCACGACGATGCTGTCCCAGTCCTTGCCCAGGATATCACGCACACCGGTCGGATAGTCCTTACCGAAGTCGTCGTTCTGGTACAAGATGCCGAGCTTCGGATCCTTCACGGTGGCCAGCATTTGCTTGGCATAGATCTGCGCCTCGGTCCGGTAGCCCGGCTGAAATCCCATCGTCCAGGGATACTTCTTGATGTCGGCCCATTTGCTTGCGCCGGACCCGACGAACAGATGCGGAATCGACTTGCGATTGAGGTAGTCGGCAATGGCCGAATTGCACGGCGTGCCGAGGTTCTGGAAGCAAAAGTCCACCTTGTCTTCCTCGACCAGCCGGCGAACCTGTTCCACGGTCTTAGGCGGACTATAGCCATCGTCGTACGAGATGAAATCGATCGTATGGTCGTCAACGCCACCCATCTCATTGACCATCTTGAAGAAGGCAGTTTCCGTTCGACCGATGACACTATAGGTCGATGCGGGACCGCTGTACGGCATCGTATTGCCGATCTTCACCGGCGCGGCGGCGGCGCGTGCGCGTGGCAGTACTGCTGCGGCTGCTGTCGCCGCGCCAACGGTGAGCGCGGCTCTCCGACTGATCATGTTTTGTTCTCCAGAACGTTGCAGGCTCCCTTGCCGGATCGTTGACCGGCAGCGCGACATTGCACCTTCGGTCGACGGACCGCTACGTTTAACCGGCAGCATCCTGGGCGGAGGCCCTCCATGGACATCCCTGTGACGCACGCTCCCGGCATCGATCTGGTATGGCCGCGCGAAGGCGTGACCCGCGTGCCGTTCCAGGTGTTTTCGGATCCTGCGATCTACGCGGAGGAACAGAAGCGGTTCTTCCGCGGGCCGATCTGGAATTTCCTGTGCCTGGAGATCGAGATCCCCAAGCCGGGTGACTGGCGTCTCGCCACCGTTGGTGAAACGCCCGTTGTGGTGACTCGCGACGAACACGGCGCCGTCCACGCCCTGGTCAATCGCTGTGCCCACAAGGGCGCGCTGGTGTGCCTGCAGGAACGCGGCAACGCGAAAGCGCTGACCTGCGTCTATCACTCCTGGAGCTACGACCTGGCGGGGCGGCTGCAAAGCGTGGCGTTCCGGCACGGCGTCCGCGGCAAGGGCGGCATGCCGGAGGACTTTTCACCGGAGCAACACCGGCTCGAGCCGCTGCGTGTCGAGGTATTCTGCGGTCTCGTGTTTGGCACGTTCTCCGATGCGACCGTACCGGTGGAAGCGTATCTCGGCGAGACCATGGCACGGATGATCCGGCGCAATCTGGGACGGCCGTTGCGGATGCTGGGCATGCACAGCCAGATCATCCACAATAACTGGAAGCTCTACGCAGAAAACGTGCGCGACTCCTATCACGCGACGCTGCTGCACACGTTCTATACCACGTTCAAGGTGAACCGTCTGGACATGGATGGCGGCATGCTGCTGTCCGAGGACGGCCGCCATTCGATCAGCTATGCCAAGCGGGACACGCTGCGACAGTCGGACGAGTATCAGAAAGTCCACGCGGCACAGTACAAGTCGGCACTCGCTGCGCCGGAACTGCTGGACACGTGGACGGAATTCGAGGATGGCATCACGCACTGCATCCAGACGGTGTTCCCGACCCTGGTCGTGCAGCTCACGCTGAACTCGCTTGCAGTGCGGTTCTTCACCCCGCGCGGGATCAACAAGACCGAACTCTTCTGGATTTATCTTGGGGCACAGGACGACGACGAGGAGCAGACACGCAAGCGGCTGATGCAGAGCAATCTCACTGGCGCCGCGGGCCTCGTGTCGCTGGAAGATGGCTGCATCAATGAGTTCGTCCAGCGTGGCACGCGCGGCAGTGAGGACCGCAACGCGTTCCTGGAGATGGGCGGACGGGACGTCGAGTCGTCAGACGGATCACGCGCGACGGAAACAGGGATACGCGGGTTCTGGAAAGGCTATCGCGAACTGATGGGCTTCTGACCGTGCATGAGGCAATCGAGGATCTGCTGGCAGATTACGCCGAGGCGATCGACGACGGCGCGCTGGAGCGATGGCCTGGGTTCTTCGCTGAAGACGGAGAATACCAGATCATCACGCGGGAGAGCCACGAGGCCGGATTGCCGGTCGGGATCATGTATTGCGGCAGTCGCGGCATGATGGAGGATCGGGTGCAGGCGCTACGCACCGCCAACATCTACGAGCCACACACCTACCGGCACCTTCTTGCGCGTCCACGGATTCAGCGTTCAGCAGAGGGCTTCGCGGTGCGGTCGAACCTGTGTGTGTTTCGGATCGCGCAGGACGGCGAAACGGTGGTGTTCGCCACTGGACGCTATCTCGATCGGATCGTCGAGGACGGTGCTGCGTTGCGCTTCAGGTCGCGCCAGGTCGTGCTCGACTCCAGACGTATCGATATCCTGCTGGTTCTGCCCCTCTAGGCTCAGCCGCCCGTTACGCTCATGTGCCGCGCCACCGCCGGCCGATCATGCCGCCGGTCGATGATGAAGTCGTGGCCTTTCGGTTTGCGGCTGATCGCTTCGCGGATCGCATCGTCCAGCTCCGCGTCGTTTACACCCGCCCGCAGTACCGTGCGCAGGTCGGCGTCGTCATCCTGGCCGAGACACATATAGAGCGTGCCAGTGCAGGTTAGTCGCACCCGGTTGCAGCTTTCACAGAAATTGTGGGTCATCGGCGTGATGAAGCCTATGCGATGGCCGGTTTCCCCTATGTTGAAATAGCGAGCCGGGCCACCGGTGCGATAGTCGGTCTCCTCCAGTGTCCAGCGACGACGAAGACGAGAGCGCACGATCGACAGTGGCAGATACTGCTCCGTGCGATCGCCGGAAATGTCACCCATCGGCATGGTTTCGATCAAACACAGATCGAAGCCGTGATCGCCGCACCAGGCAACCAGGCTGTCGAATTCGTTCTCGTTCACACCTTTCATCGCGACGGTGTTGATCTTGATCGCGATGCCCGCCGCCTTGGCGGCAAAGATGCCGTCGAGCGTCGCACCGATCTTGCCCCATCGGGTGATGCTGGCGAATTTCTCAGGGTCCAGCGTGTCCAGTGAGACGTTGATCCGGCGGACGCCGGCAGCGTACAGCCCCTCCGCCATCTTGGCCAGCTGCGTGCCGTTCGTCGTGACCACGAGCTCTTTCAGACCGCCAGCGCCAAGACGCGCCCCCAGATTCTGGAACAGCGTCATCACATCGCGACGGACCAGCGGCTCACCGCCCGTGATGCGAATCTTGTTGGTGCCCAGCCGGATGAAGGCCGCACACACGCGATCAAGCTCCTCCAGGGTCAGCAGGTCGCGCTTGGGCAGGAAGGCCATGTCTTCCGCCATGCAATAGACGCACCGAAGGTCACACCGATCGGTTACCGAAACGCGAAGGTAGGTAATGGACCGGCCGAACGGATCAATCATGGGAATGCAGGCACTCCTTCCTGCCATGTGACTTGCGCCATCCGACCCCAGGGTTCAAGTGGTCGCCGTGGTCCGAGGCGAAGCTGGAGCACTCGACGCGAAGTCCGTCTGAATCGTAAATTGCCCGTGATACATCCGCGATAGAACGATCGCTGGTCTATGAGAGGGCGCCGTGATCGAGAAACCCGACGCGTTGCGACTGGCTGAATTGCTTTGCGCCCGCCTTTGCCATGATCTGGCGGGGCCAATCGGCACGCTTGTCGGAGCGCTGGAACTCGTCCGCGAGCAGCAACCCGACAGTGAGGAGGCTGCGCTGGCTGAGGAAGCCGCGGGCGATATCGTTCAGCGATTGAAGATGCTGCGGGCTGCCTGGAGCGAGACAACCGAAGAACTGGACCGCCCGCGGCTGGCTTCGCTGGCGCCTGGCCTGTCAACGGCTCGAAAGCTGAGACTGGTGGTCGAAGGACTGGATCGGCAGGTTGTCTTTCCGCCCGATGCGGCCCGGATCGTGCTCAATCTCCTGCTGCTCGGCATCGAGAGTACGCCGGGGGGCGGGACGATGACCCTGTCTTCTGCGGGCCGCGGCAACGTTCTATTGGCAATCGAGGGTCCTCGGGCCGGCTGGCCGGCAGGGCTGGCCGGTTGGCTCTCTGATGACGAAATCGCCTGGGAGGCCTTGCTGTCGGGCGCGCGCAACGTGCAAGGACCGCTGACCGCGCTGCTGGCACGCGGTTCCGGCTTTCGCCTGTCGATTATGATGCCGGCGGGAGCGGGCGACGAAGCGGATGCCTGCCCGCCGCTCCTGTTGGACCTGGGGCAGCGATAACTCGGCAACTGCCGCAAAACAGTCGGCCGCGCATTTACCGTTTATTCGCGACCGTACGCCCAGGATGGCGCCCCGCCCGGTACCACGCCGGGCTCGCGAGGGGCTGCCATGGACGACCTCATTGCTGACTTCCTGACCGAGACGAACGAAAGTCTGGCTGACCTGGATGTGGCCCTGGTGAAGCTCGAGCGGACGCCCGATGACCAGGATACGTTGTCGCTGATCTTCCGGCTGGTCCACACGATCAAGGGAACCTGCGGGTTTCTCGGGCTTCCGCGGTTGGAGAAAGTCGCGCACGCGGCTGAGAGCGTGCTGGGCAAGGTCCGCGACGGCGTGCTGTCCGCCACACCGGATACGGTCAGTATCGTGCTGGCGGCCCTGGACCGCGTGAAGGCAATCGTGTCCGGATTGGCCGCCACTGGTAATGAGCCGGCAGGAGACGACAGTGAGTTGATTGCCGCGCTGGATGCGGCGGCGGCAGGCCATGCGCCAGTTGTCGCGCAGGAGGCGCCTTCAGAGCCTGAACCGGCGCCCGAACCGGAGGGTGAGGCGGAGCAGGAAGCTGTCATTCCCGAGCCAGTTGCAGCCCCCTCCGCCGAATCCAGGCCTGTGGCGGCGCAGGTGACACCGAAGCCGGCACCACCCGAGGGCGGCGAGCCGGTCCCGGCCAACCAGACGATCCGGGTGACCGTAGACGTGCTGGAAGACCTGATGACGCTGGTGAGCGAACTCGTCCTGACGCGCAACCAGCTTCTCCAGCTTGCCCGAACCCAGGAGAACACCGGCTTCACCGTGCCATTGCAGCGCCTGTCGCATATCACGTCTGACCTGCAGGAAGGCGTGATGAAGACGCGGATGCAGCCCATCGGCAACGCGTGGAACAAGCTGCCGCGTCTGGTGCGTGATCTCTCGCGCGAAATGGACAAGAAGATCGAACTGACCATGCTCGGTGCTGACACCGAGCTGGACCGCCAGGTGCTGGAGCTGATCAAGGATCCGCTGACGCACATGGTGCGGAACAGCGGCGATCATGGCCTTGAAAGTCCCGCGGAGCGGCGGGCGGCAGGAAAACCCGAGACCGGTCGCATCACGCTGAACGCATTCCACGAGGGCGGGCATATCATCATCGAGATCTCCGACGACGGAAAAGGACTGCCGCTCGACAAGATTCGAAACAAGATTCTGGCGAACGGCCTCGCAACGGAAGCTGAACTTGTCGGTATGAGCGACACGCAGTTGCAGCGCTTCATCTTCCGCCCGGGCTTCTCCACGGCGTCTGTCGTAACAGCGGTGTCAGGTCGCGGCGTAGGCATGGACGTCGTGAAGACCAATATCGAGAAGATTGGCGGCACCATCGATCTGAAAAGCGTGCCGGGGGCGGGCACCACCTTCACCATCAAGATCCCACTGACACTGGCAATCGTATCCGCATTGATTGTGGAGGCGGGAAAGGAACGTTTCGCCATCCCGCAGATCAGTGTGGTGGAACTCGTGCACGCGCAAAAAGAAGCTGGGCGCGGACACAACGAGGGTGGCGGGACCGAACCGGTGATCGAGCGCATCAACGACACGCCGGTGCTGCGCCTGCGCGATCGGTTGCTGCCGCTGGTCAATCTCAATGACCTGCTGGCGCTGGGCGAGTCACAAAGTGATGACACCGGCGCCTACATCGTCGTCGTACAGGTAGGCGCCAACAGCCTGGGCATCATTGTCGACCGCGTGTTCGATACCGAGGAAATCGTCGTCAAGCCGGTGGCACCGATCCTGCGCCATGTCACGATGTTCAGCGGCAACACTATTCTTGGCGACGGCTCGGTGATCATGATCCTTGATCCCAACGGCATTGCGCGCGGCACGGGAATCGGTGCGGGAGGCGAGAGCAAGACCATCTCGTCCGGTGCCGTGGATCAGTACCGCTCCAGCGATCGGACCGCCATGTTGCTCTTCCGGGCCGGCAGCGAACAGAAGCTGGCCGTACCGCTCGGGTTGGTCGCGCGGCTGGAGGATATTCCGCGCGAGAGGATCGAGGTCTCCTGTGGCTCTCCTGTCACGCAATATCGCGGCAAGCTGATGCCGCTGGTCGCATTCTCAGACGGCCTCGACATGGAGAAGCCACGGCAGTCCGTGCTGGTGTTCAACGATGGCGACCGCAGCATGGGCCTGATGGTCGATGAAATCGTCGATGTGGTCGAGGATCGCTTGCAGATCGAATTGTCGGGCGCACGCCCAGGTCTGCTCGGGACAGCGGTGATTGCCGGCCATGCCACCGACGTCATCGACACCGGTTATTGGCTCACGCAGGCTTGGCAGGACTGGTTCCACGGTGATCACCAGCCGGATCAGCCTGACAGCGTACGGCGCGTTCTTGTCGTAGAGGACAGCGGCTTCTTTCGGCAGCTGGTGACACCGATCCTCGGTGCCGCGGGGTATCGGGTCACGGCAGTGCCAAGTGCATTGGAGGCACTCCGGCTGCGAGAGGATGGTGCGGTGTTTGATGCCATCGTCTCGGACATCATAATGCCAGATATGGACGGGCTGGATTTCGCTCGTACCGTTCGCGCCAGCGGACCGTGGGCGGGGCTGCCGATGATTGCCTTATCGGCGCGTACCGAGCCGAGTGACGTCGAGGCCGGTCGCGACGCGGGCTTCACCGACTACGTCGCGAAATTCCAACGTGAGGCGCTGATCGCGAGCCTTAAGCAGTGCCTGGCAGAACAGGTCATGGGATGAACCCATGCGGCTGCATCCGGCAGGTGCCACAGGAGACGACATATGGCGAGCGATGTGATGGAACGCGCCGAGGCGGCGGATGACGAGGAAGAGCGCGTATTCGTAACGCTGACGGTCGCGGATCAGCTTTGTGGCGTGCCGGTGCTGGGGGTCCGCGACATCCTTGGCGAGCACAAGATAACGCGCATTCCACTCGCGCCGCCGGAAATTGCAGGCAGCCTCAACCTGCGCGGCCGGATCGTGACGGCAGTCGATCTGCGGCGTCGGCTGCGCCTGCCTGAACCTCCGGCTGATCAGCCGCGCATGTCCGTTGTCGCTGAACAAGGAGGTGAATTGTACGCGCTGCTGGTCGATCAGGTATCCGAGGTCATGAGCCTGAAGGCGAGTGCGTTCGAACGCAATCCGCCGACCTTGCCGCCGGCGTGGGCTGAATTCAGCAGCGGAATCTATCGCCTCGAGAATCGGCTTCTGGTGGTGCTCGACGTGGGCAAATTGCTCGCACTGACCGAAGCCGCCTGAAAGGGCCGGAACCATGGGCCGGATGTGCCTCGTCGTGGATGACAGCCGTGTCGTGCGCAAGGTCGCACGGCGCATTCTGGAAGCGCATGGCTTCTCAGTTGCCGAGGCCGGTGACGGTCAGCAGGCCTTGGATGCCTGCCGTACGCAACTGCCCGATTGCGTTCTGTTGGACTGGAATATGCCGGTCATGAACGGATTGGATTTCCTGAAGCAGTTGCGCGCGGAGTATGGCCCCGATCAACCCACGGTCGTTTTCTGCACGACCGAAAACGAGATGTCGGCAATCGAACTCGCAATCAGCAATGGCGCCCAGGAATACATCATGAAGCCATTCGACGAAGAGATACTCGTCGGCAAATTCGAGCAGGTCGGCCTGCTGTGATCGCTCCCGCACGCGTCGCTGTCGAGCCGAAGCCGCTCCCGGCGCGCGTCATGGTATGCGACGATTCCGTCGTGATCCGCACCGCGGTGGCTCGCATGCTGGACGCTGATCCGGCGGTGCAAGTCGTCGCCCGAGCCTCCAATGGTCAGATGGCCATCGATGAGCTGAAGCGCACGCCGGTCGACGTCGTGGTACTCGATATCGAAATGCCAGTCATGGACGGCCTGACGGCACTGCCGCTGCTGCTGCGCGCGGATCCCGGGCTGAAAGTCGTGATGGCATCCACGCTGACGACACGTGGCGCCGATATCGCGTTGCGGGCCCTGCGGCTGGGGGCCGCCGACTACGTACCGAAACCGTCGGCCGTTCACGGCGACGAGGTGTTTCGGCGGGAACTGGTCGAGAAGGTCAAAGGTCTCGCGAAGCTGCGCCGCCGAGTGGCGCAACCGGCGACCCAGGCGACGTCAGTGCGTCTGCGGCCAGCAGCAGTCATGCCGCCAAAGCTGCTGGCTGTTGGCAGTTCAACCGGTGGCCCGCAGGCGCTCTTCACCCTGGTTCAGGGATTGGGCAAGACATTGAACGTACCGGTAGTGATAACCCAGCACATGCCCGCAACTTTCACCGCGATTCTGGCTGAGCACATCAATAAACTCGGTGGATTACCGTGCGCCGAAGCGAAGGATGGCGAGCAACTGACTGCCGGACGAATTTATCTGGCGCCCGGCGATCGCCATTTGGTTGTAGATGCCGGCCGTGGCGGATTGCTGGCGCATCTCAACTCCGATCCGCCAGAGAATTTTTGCCGGCCTTCGGTCGATCCCATGCTGCGCAGTGCCGCGGCCGCCTGCGATGGCCGCGTGCTGGTGACGATACTGACGGGCATGGGTCAGGATGGGCTGCTCGGAACGCGTCGCGTGGTGGATGCCGGTGGCAGCGCAGTTGCGCAGGATGAGTCCACCAGCGTCGTGTGGGGTATGCCGGGAGCGGTGGCGCAGGCGGGGTTGTGTCACGCGGTTCTGCCGTTGCCGCGCATCGCGCCGAAACTGCTCGACCTGCTGCGGATACCACGCGCATGAGCCAGGCGCTGTCATCAACGGCCTTTCAGACATTCGCCACGCTGCTGAAGAGCCGGTCCGGCCTGGTGATCGGGCCGGACAAACTATACCTGCTGGAAACGCGGCTCGCTGCCATCTTGAAACGTGAGCAATTGCGCGACCTCGCAGCGCTCGCTGACCGATTGCGCGCACCTGCGGCCGAACCGTTGATCCGCCAGGTGGTCGAGGCGATGACCACCAACGAGAGCTTCTTCTTTCGCGACGACAAGCCGTTCCAGCACTTCCGCAACCAAGCGTTGCCGAAACTGCTGACCACGCGTTCCCCTGGCGCGCCGTTGCGCATCTGGTCGGCTGCGTCTTCATCGGGGCAAGAAGCGTATTCGCTGGCGATGATCCTTTCGGAATGCCGGTCAACTATTGGCGATCGGCGGATCGAGATCATTGGCACCGATCTGGCGCGCGAGCAGGTCACGCGGGCAAAGGATGGGCTCTATACGCAGTTCGAAGTACAACGCGGCCTGCCTGTGCAGATGCTGATGCGATATTTCCGCAAGGAGCAGAATGGCTGGCGCATCAACGATGCCATCCGCAGTATGGTCCAGTATCGCGAATGGAACCTGTTGGCAGATCTGCGGCCACTGGGACAATTCGACGTCGTGTTTTGCCGGAACGTGCTGATCTACTTCGACCAGCCGACGAAAGCGAAGGTACTCGAGTCAATCGCACAGCAGATGCCCACCGACGGCATGCTGTATCTCGGCGGCGCCGAGACTGTGCTGGGGATCAGCAGCCGCTTCGCCCCGCTGGCGACGGAGCGTGGCGTCTATGGACTGGCAGCATCCGCGGCATCACGGCCCGTTGCAGCAGCGGGGTGACGCTTCAGTGCATGCCGCCACGCGCTGCGATTGGCCATAAGCATTCGACCCGTCCGTTGCGAACGCCGACATACCAGTCATAACGATCGACGGTCGGGTCGCAGTGCCCCGGCACCAACCTAAGCTTCTCGCCTAGTTTCGGTGCCGCGGCTTCAGAGCCAACCTCCAGCTTCCCGTGTTCGTCGGAAGCCCCCACATAGCGGATGTCGGGGCGCTGCCAGATCGTGGGGAAGCCGCTATCGACCGAGACCGCCTTATGCCCGGCGTCGAGCACTGCGATGCTTTTGCTGGGCACGCTCATCACCGTTGCCAGCACGAACAGCGAATGGCGGAACGTACTGATCGGCGCACCCGCCTCGTCGAGGTTGCGCGCATAATCGGCATCCATGAAAACGTAGCTACCCGCCTGGATCTCGGTATAGACGTCGGACGCGGATTCGATCTGGAACGTGCCCGTTCCCGCCCCGCCAACGATCGGACAATCCAGCCCCTGCTGGCGCAGCTGCTCAACGGTGCGGCGCGACGCATCAACAGCATGCCCAATCAGCTTGCGCCGCTCCTCGACCGTCCGCTTGTGCTGCGCGCTTCCCTGATATGCCTGCAACCCACCAAAAATCAGATGCTTCGAAGCCGCGATCTGCTTCGCCAGCGCCACCGCATCGGGGCCGGCCGCAACGCCACAGCGACCGGCACCGACATCGATCTCCACCAGCACGGGAAAGCGCACCCCGGCATCGGCGGCGGCGTGCTCGATTGCGGCAACCTGTGCGGCATCATCGGCGCACACTGCGACCTTGCTGATCTTCGCCAGCGCGGCGAGCCGCGCCAGCTTCGTCGCCCCAACCACCTCATTGCTCACCAGGATGTCGGGAATGCCGCCCCATGCTAGCGCCTCCGCTTCGGCGACCTTCTGCACGCATTGGCCGACGGCGCCGCGCGCCATCTGCAGCCTGGCGATCACCGGCGACTTGTGGGTCTTCGCATGCGCGCGCAGCTTCGCCTTCGTCGGCGCCAGCAGCTCCGCCATGTGCCCCAGGTTGAACTCGAACGCATCGAGGTCGACCAGCAAGGCCGGCGTATCGACCTCGTCCTCACGCATTCCCGGACAAGCTGGCGGTGGCTGCAACATGGTTCATTCCCTCCAGGAACGGCGAGTGGCACCCGGCGCAATCCAGGCATGGGCGGCAGTCTTGCCCTTCGCCGACTGCACGACAACCCGCATCACGCGTCGAAGCTATACGCGTCCATCCGCAGCGTGCCCCAGCTCGTGCTGTCATGCAGCCGCGTCGCGCGCGCGCCTTCGCCAGCAGCACCCAGCGCGACGTAGAGCGGCAGCAGGTGATCCTCGGTCGGATGCTGCAAGGCCGCGAACGGTGCCCTGCGACGATAGTCGAGCAGATCGTCCACCCGCCGCTCCATCAGTGCCGAATGCATCCAGTCGGCGAACGCCGCAACGTCAGGCGCCGGTGCGGCATCCTGATCAGGTGCGCGCGGACGCCCGAGATTATGCGTGAACGTCCCGGACCCGATCACCAGCACGTCATCCTCACGCAACGCTGCGATCGCGCGCCCCAAATGCAGATGATGCGCCGGCCCGAGCCAGGTCTGCAGCGCAAGCTGCAGCACCGGGATATCGTGATCCGGATACATCAGCCCAAGCGGCACCCACGCACCGTGATCCAGCCCTCGCTCGCGTTCGACCTGCGCACTCAGCCCAGCCGCACCAAGCAGCTCTGCGACATGCTCCGCCAATTCCGGCGAACCGGGTGCCGGATAGCGGATGGCGTACAGCGCCGGCGGGAAGCCATAGAAGTCATGGATCGTGTCATTGACCACAACACCACTGACCTCGGGCTGCTCGGTCTCCCAATGCCCGGACGCAATCACGATCGCCTTCGGCTGCGGCAATTGGCCGCCCAACCCCACAAGGAAGTCGCGCGCCGGCGAAGGTCGCAGCGCCAGCATCGGCGAGCCATGACTGAGGAAAAGTGTCGGTAACATGCCGGCAGTCTAGCCTTTGACCGCGCCGAACGTCAGCCCTCGGATCAGGTTGCGTTGCACGGCGATGGTGAACAGCACCACCGGCAGCATGATGCCGATGGCGCCGGCGGCGGAGATCGACCAGTAGCTGATGTCCTCGCCGCCGTATTCGGCGATCGCCACAGGCAGGGTCTTGGTGCGGCTGCCGGTCAGGATCAGCGCGAACAGGAACTCGTTATAGGCAAGCAGCGCGCTGAACAGAGCCGTCACCGCCAACCCAGGTCGCACGGTCGGCAATACGATCAGCCGGAATGCCTGCCATCGGTTGCAGCCGTCGATCAGTGCCGCTTCGTCCAGCTCCACCGGCACATCGAGGAAGAAGCTGCGCATCAGCCAGACGGTGAAGGGCTGATTGATCGCCACCATGGCGAGGATCATCATCCAATAGCTGTCGATCAGGTTCAGCGTGCGGGCCATCACGAAGAACGGAATGGCCAGTAAAATCTGCGGGAACATCCGCACCGCGAGCAATCCGAACAACAAGGACCGCGAATGCCGGGCCCGCGTACGCGCCAGCCCATACGCGGCAAGCGTGCCGATCGGGACCGAGATGCAGACGGTGCCCGCGGCGATGATCAGGCTGTTGACCAGGAACGACAGGAATCCGCGTTCGACCCAGACCTGGTAGTGGAAGATCAACGTCGGGTCGAAGATCAGTTTCGGAGGAATTGAAAAGGCATCGCCTGGCTGGCGGATGGAGATCAGAAACCCCCACAGGATCGGAATCAGGTTGATCACCGTAAAGACGATGAGCGCGACCAGTAGCGGAATCTGAAAGCCGGCACGGCGGTTCATCGATGCATGCGCTCAGAACGCCTCGCGGCCGCGGCGCGACATCAGGAAGATCAGGCCACCAATCATCGCCGCGACGATGACCAGCGTGATGACCCCAAGTGCCGAGGCCTTGCCAACCTCCAGCATGCGGAAGCCGATCTGGTAGGTGTACAGCGTGATCGTCTCCGTCGCGGTGCCGGGGCCTCCGTTGGTGATCACATACACCAGGTCGAAGAAACGGAACGCATCCATGGCGCGGATCGCCACGACGAACAGGATGAGCGGTTTCATCATCGGCAGGATCACATAGCGCAGGCGCTGCCAGCCATTGGCGCCGTCGATCTGGGCCGCTTCCAGCAACTGCGTGTCGAACGCCTGCAGCCCGGCGTACAGCACCAGCATCAGGAACGGCATGAATTTCCACGTGTCGGCGAGGATCAGCGTGACCTTCGCCCAGACCGGATCGCCCAGCCAGTCAGGCGGGAAAATGTCGAATGAGATCAGCGTGGAATCGATCAGACCGAAGCGGCCAATGAACAGCCACTTCAGGAAGATCGCCCCCACCACCGGCGTCACGACGTTCGGCAGGAAATTGAGCAACGAGATCAGCCGAACCCCACGCGCCGCAGCGTACAGCGCCAGGGCCAAAGCCAGTCCGATCACAAGCTGCAAAGCAACACTGAAGCCAACAAGAATGACAGTGGTCAGCAGATCGCTCCAGAAGCGCGCATCGCTCAGCAGGTCCAGGTAGTTGGCCAACCCGACAAACACCGGCGCGCCACCACCCAGGTAATAGCGCAGGAAGCTGTACCAGACCGCCGAAGCGAGCGGATACAGCAGCACAAACCCCATCACCGCGAGGCTAGGCACCATGAACGGCCACATGGCGGCGTGCTACTTGTAGTAGCCGCGCTCACTCAGCATCGCCTGCACCTCGGTCGCAGCCGCGTCGAGAGCGGGCTTGACCTCCATCTGCCCCACAATCGCCTGGTCGATGCGCTTGTTGACAAGCTCCGACGCCTCCGAGAACTCGGGCAGCGCGGGTAGCGGTTGGGCGACCGACAGTGCTTCAGACACCGCCGGATACCAGCGGTATTTCTGCGCCAGCATCGGATCCGCGATCACCGCCTTGCGCGACGGCATGGCCAGCGCGGCCGCGCCACGCTGGTTCTCCTCCCGCAGCGCACTGGCGATCAGCCGGAAGGTCGTATCCTTGTCCTTCGTGGAGAACCGCGAAATGCAATAGACGTCGCTGACCACCACTTGCTTGCCGCCCTGCGGCATCACCGTCCACTTGACCTTGCCGACGACATGCGACTTGTCCGGATTGTCCATCGTCGAACATCGCGTCGCCCATTGCTGACCCTGCGCGGCGATGTCCTGGCTCATGTTGATCGTGTGCTCGTCGTTGTGCACGGCCGTGTACCCCGGCACGCAGTACTGTGCGAGACGCTTATAGGTCTCAACTGCCTCCACACCACGCGCGTCATTGAAAGTGGGACGCCAGTCCTTATCAAACCAGCCATCGCCGATGGTGTTGAGCACCGCGTTCATTTCGTTGCTCACCATATCGCCCTTGAGCGCCAGCGTAACGCCGTACCGGCGCGGCGGTGCGTTCAGTGCCTTGGCATTGGCGATGTAATCGTCCCAGGTCTTGGCCGGTACGAGCCCCTTCTGCTCATACAAATCGCCACGGTAGGCGTAGAGCAACGTATTGACAGTCAGCGGCATGCCATAGACGTGGCCGTTGTACGTGCAGCCTTTCATCAGCTGCTCGTTGATATCGCCCAGGTTGAACTCGTCTTTGTGCTTCGCCCAAAGATCGTCGAGCGGCTCCAGCCAGCCACTCTTGGCGAACGATACCAGGGTGATGTTGTTGCCCCACAGAATATCCAGCTGCGCTGAACCCGAGGACAGCGCCAGGCGATCCAACTGGATTGCATCAGGCGCCTGCATCAGCCGCGTCTCCACCGGCACATTGGGCAACGCGGACTTCAGCTTGTCAGCGTAATATTCCAGCCCGGGGTAGCGATGGCTGACAAGCTGCACGGGCTCGCCCGCCGCAAAGGCCCGTCTGATAGCCGGGGCGGCAAGCCCCGCGGCGGTAGCGGCAAGCAGGCGACGACGCGAGATCGCGCGGGGCATGGCGTTCTCCTTCCCAGGCTTTCCCGTTGTTGAGTCCGGGACAGTTTCCGGGGAAAGCATCGCCCGCACGTCGGTCCCGCGCAAGCGGGAAGCGTCGCTCCTACCGGAAGGTATAGACGTCCAGCGCGTTGTCCCGGAACAGCATGCGCTTCTCCTGCTCCGTCATCTGGAAGCGGAACGCCAGATGCGGGTCGTCGAAGTCCCAATGCGGATAATCCGACGAATACACCATGCGGTCCCAGCCAATCCACTCGAAGGTCTGGCGTAGATCCTCCGGATTCTCCGGCTCCTCGACAGGCTGTGTCGCCCACCAGAGATTCGTCCGCATGTATTCCGACGGACGGCGTTTCACCTGCGGCACCTCATCGCGCATTTTCTCCCAGTGCGCATCGAGCCGCCATGCCAGCGACGGCGCCCACGCAAACCCGCCCTCGATCAGCACGATCTTCAACTTGGGGAATGCCTCGAACACACCTTCAAGGATCAGGCTCACCGCCTGGTTCTGCATCGAGTGGACCAGCATGTGGTGATCCTCGATATAGAACTGCGGCCACCCACCCGGCGAAGGCGCGGCGCTCTGCGTGCCGCCAATATGCAACCCGATCGACAGCTCATTCGCCTGCGCAGCCGCAAAGATCGGCCAGTAACGCCTCCGGCCCAGCGGCTCCGACGTCTTCGATCCCAGCTGGATCTGCGCGAAGCGCCAGTCGCCCGCGCGCTTCTCGATCTCCTTCACCGACGCGTCAGGATCATCCTGCGGCACCAGGATGGAGGCCCGTAACCGCGGCTCCTGATCGACGAAATCATGCGCCTGCCAGTCATTCATCGCCGTGCACAGCGCCGCCGCCTCATCCAGGTTGCGCGACGTGTTTGCACCCAGCAGCGGTTCCAGCACGCCATAGCTGATGTTGTAGGCATCCAGCAGTTGCTCGCGCATGAACGGCACGTCGGAGCCAGGCAACCCACCGCCCGGCGGCCACGAATCCCGCCGCGACGTATTCGGCGAAAACCGCGGATACGTCCCGCGATCGGCATAGATGCCGCAGTTGAACTTGCCGTATTCCGCCACGTGCTTGCGCCAGCGCTCGGACAGATACTGGTTCAGCGCGCCAGGCTTCATATACGGATGGATGTCGCAGTCGATGATGCCAAGGCGCGCGTCGGCATCGGTGCGGCGATCCATCACATCGACAGGCGCATTCATTGCACTGTCTCCTTCAGTCGGGGATAGGTTTCCAGGGGATTGTCAACGCGGATCCGTTGCAGCAGGGCAGGCGAAATGCCGTCGGGCAGCACATCCTGTCCCTCGAACTGCCAGTGCGGATAATCCGACGCGAACAGCAACATGCGATCGGAATCGATCTGTTCGATGATCCGCTCAACAACACCCGCGTCGCGGGGCGCATCGAACGGCTGCACGGTCAGGCGGATGTTGTCGCGAATGGTCTCGGCCGGCGAGCGCTTCACCCACGGCACCTCCGCCCGCACGCCGCGCCATGTCTTGATCGCGCGCCATATGAACGCAGGCAGCCAGCTCACACCTGACTCAATCAGCACGAACCGCAGGTCCGGAAAACGGTTGAAAACGCCGTTCGAGATCAGGCTCAACAACTGATCCTCGAAGAGCTGTGAATTGGCCACATAGTCATGCAGATAGAATGAAGGCCAGCCACCCGAGGTCGGCGCGTAGCGATACATACTGCCCGCGTGCAATCCGATCGGCAGATCGTATTTCGCCGCGGCCTCATAGATCGGCCAATAATAGCTGCGCCCCAGCATCATCTCACAGGCCGCCGGCATCAGCACCTGCACGAAGCGCTTGTCGCCGGCCCGGCGCTCGATCTCCTCTGCGGCAAGCCAAGGCGCCTGCGCCGGCACCACGATCGAGGCCCGCAGCCGGCTGTCCTTGTTCAGCCACTGCTCAATCACCCAGTCGTTGACCGCGGAGCAGATCGCCGCGCCCATGCTCTCGCTGACAGCGATCTGTCCCCCCGTCAGCGGGTTGCAGATCGCCAGACTGATGCCAAACGCATCCAGCGCGTCACGCTGCATGTTGGACAGGCTGGAACCCGCCCGCTCTCCCTTCACGCGCCAATCCTGCCGGCACGTGATCGGCGCGTTCAACGGATAGCTCATCATATCGAAGCCGTCGATGCCGCGCGCGACGAACGACTCACGCCAGAAGTCGTCCATGTACGGCAATAGCGCCTTGATGTTCGGCACACCGGGATGGATATCGCAGTCGATGGCAGCAAGCGTCATGGGGTTCTCCCTGCCCTCGATTCTATGGGCCTGGAGCCGAGCCAGCAACCCCGGCTCGATCAACCCACTCGCAGCAGGCGAAAGCCCTCGGCGCGCAACCACGGAATGGCGGCGGCGGTGTGCGGCGTGAGCCGATCCACCACCTTCCAGAAGCGTTTGCCGTGGTTCATGTGCTTCAGGTGAGCGACCTCGTGCGCTGCGACGTAGTCCTGCACGAACTCAGGCGTCATCACCAGGCGCCAACTGAACGCCAGCGAGCCATCGGCCGCACAACTCCCCCAACGAGTGCGCGTATCCTTCACTGCGATGCGGCGTGCCGTGACGTCGAGCACCGCAGACTTTGCACTCACCAGTACCGACATCCGGCGCAGTGCCTCGGCGCGAAGGAAGTCCAGAACCCGACGACGGAGGAACTCAGCCTCACCCGTAACGTGCAGTTCGCCATCCTGCAGCCAGGCGCCGCCGCAACCATCAGGCAAGTGGCGAATCAGATGAGGCACGCCACTGATCGAAACAGTGGCGCCATCGGCAAACGGCACAGCCTGTGGCAGTGCAGCAAGCCGATTAGCAACCCAATCAGCATGCGTCATCAACAACGCCACACCCGCGCCGCGGCCGGCACGCGTTGGCAACGTGACAACAACGCCGCCCCTACATGGATCGATGCGCAGGCTTACGCGACGGGCGCGACGATTGCGTCGCCATTCCACTCGCGTTGGGCCGCCAGGCAGCGCGAGCATTTCCGATCGCGGCAATTCCATTCTCACCACGAACGACAGAATGCGCCGATTCGTCAACCCGCTTCGTTATACGCTTGGAAGCCTTTACGCGGCCTTGGCGAGTTGCACTCCGCTAGCATCGAAGGCCGCAAACAGCTTCGCCTGCTGCTCGCCGGTCAGCTTCAGGTGCGGTGGCCGCATGTTATGCCACGCGGCATCGCCTGTGTGACGCGCCATCAGAGCCTTCAATGCCGGGATCGCAGCAGGTGCTGCGACAATGGCCCGCCGCGTTGCACTCAGCGTCTCGTGCGCTTGCGCACCTGCATCGTTGTTCCAGTTCGCATAGACCTCCGCGGCGATCGGCGAATTCACATTGGCTGCCGCAGTGATGCAGCCAGCACTGCCAAGCAGCAGCAGCGGACGCAGCAGCGTATCATCACCTGCATATACCTCGAAGCCGTCCTTCGCGAAGTTCTCAACATACGCGCGGCCATTGTCATATTTGCCGCTGCTGTCCTTCACGCCTTTCAGCACGCCCGGAAACGCCTTCAACAGCCGCCCGATCAGATCGACGCTCAGTGGCACCGCCGACTGCTGCGGGAAATTATACAGATAGTATTTGATATCCTTGCCGACGCGGTTGATCACCTCGGAGAAGAAGGCAAACAGGCCGTCATCGGTCGGGTTCTTGTAGTAAAACGGTGGCAGCAGCAAGGCTGCGCGGCAGCCAAGCTCTGCCGCCTGCCTGGTCAGAGTCACTGTGTCGGTGAAGGCCGGCACGCCAGTGCCGGGCATCATCTTCGCCGCTGGGACGCCGCGTTCGATCAGCCCCGAAAGGATCTCAAGCCGCTCGCTGATGCCGATGCTGTTGGCCTCTCCGGTCGTGCCGAGCACGCCGAGATTGTTGCAGCCGTTGGCCAGCAGCCAACGGGAATGCGCTGCCATGCGGTCCAGATCCACCGACATGTCAGCGCGCATCGGCGTCAGCACGGCGGCATTCACGCCCGCGAACAGGGCATCCTTCATCATCACTCTTTCTCCCGCGGTAGGTGTCTGGCGCGAGGCATACGCCCCGGCCAATTAACAATGTGCTGTTCGAACGGACCCGCCTTGCGTTCGCTGACCGCGCGGCCGCGCACCGAGACACCCGCAGTATGCACCGTATCAGGATCGCCGGAAACCAACGGGTGCCACCACGCCAGGTCCTTGCCCTCGGCAAGGCGACGATAGGCACAGGAGGGCGGCAACCAATCGATCGCACGCACCTCGGCCGGGGTCAGTGCGACACAGTCGGGCACGCGGCGGTGTCGATGCTGATAGTCGCTGCACAGGCAACTGTTCAGGTCAAGCAGTCGGCATGCGACATTGGTGAACGACAACGCACCGGTGTCATCATCGCGCAGCTTGTGCAGGCAGCATCGTCCACAACCGTCGCACAGAGATTCCCACTCGTCGCGGGACATCTCTTCCAGCGTCTTGGTCTTCCAGAACGGCAGGTGCGCATCCATGGCTGGTAAGACTACCGGCAGGGGTTTCCGGTGGCCAGGGCCATGGGATCACTGGTGATCGATTACATAACCGCCCACCTCATGATTTGCATGAGGCGGGAATGCGCGAGGCCGGACTCGAACCGGCAAGGAGTTTCCTCCGGGGGTTTTTGAGACCCCTGCGGTTACCATTTCGCCACTCGCGCGCACCGGAGCCGGCCGCAAACTAGGCCATCGGCACGACTGCCCGCAACCTGTTCGGAACGTAGCTTGACGCCTCGGCGAACGGCGCCCCTTTCGCTACGGTGCAGCCGGCGTATTCGCCGCGCGCGTCATGATAGAGAACGCGATGCGCCTCCAGCGGGGTCCAGTCCAGACCGACCTGATGGTAGTGGAACTGCAATGCCCGTCGCCGCTGGTTGGAGCGGTTGGCGGCCGTGTAGTGGTGGATCAGGCTGTGAAAGATCAGCGCATCCCCGGGGTCCATCGGCAGGGCGATCCGCCGACCGGCATCCACGAGATCAGGCCGGATGGTGCACAAGTTGATGTCCTCCGCCGGCACATGCGGCGCCGGACCGAGCAGGTGTGACCCAGGGATCACCTCCATGCAGCCATTCTCGCGCGTAGCGGGATCCAGCGCGATCCACACACCGAACATCAGGTTGGGATCGCTGCCGCGGAAATAGGCGGCATCCTGATGCCAGGGCTTTTCGCCGCTGAACTTTGGCGGCTTCACCAGCGCCATCTCCTGCAACAGCACCCTGCCCTGCCCCATCAGCGCGTCCAGCACGCCATGCAGCCGCGCCGACATGGCCGCTCGCAGCAATGCCGGCGAAGCGTCGGTGAAGTCACCGAACTTGCGGATCAGATCCGCGCGGACCGCGGCAGACGTATCAGCCCCAGGCTCCAGTGCGATGAACGCACTGTGGCCGTCGCGTCGTCCCGGCTCCAACGCCGGATCGGCCGCCAGGTCGGCCAGGGCCGACAGGCACTCTTTCACGTGGCCCACGTCCAGCACGCCGGGCACCACCAGGTACCCCTCGCGCCGATACGTCGCGATCAATCCTTCATCCATTGCCCAGACTCTTCCTCACTGCTTGGGAGTCGCAAAGACGGCGGCCTCAAGATCGTTTGCCGCCGGAACCCGATCGGCTCCCGCCGGCGGCGCGTGCGTGCGCCGCCAATCGATAATCGACTGCCACGGCCCGAAGCGGTTCTGTGCAGCGCTGAATGGCCCGACCCACGGCGGATACATTGTTCCGACCGGCTTCAACCATCTGTCCGGATAGTCCTTCGCCAGATCAGCCTTGTGCGGACGCGGCTGCTCCGCCACAAATGCCATAACATCGTACGCATCATCTGGCGCCAGCAGAGGATAATGGAAGTTGATGCCATAAGGCATGTTGGCATCGACGAACCAGGCACCGGTCATCACACGTGCCATCCCGGCGGCATCATTGAAACTTTCTGGTCCCCACAGCGGTGGATACAGATAACGCCGCTGCTCGGCGGCCCTTGCCTCGGCCGGCAATCGAACACCCTGCCCATCCGATTGGTGGCACGCCGCGCACATGCTCTGGAAGATCCTCGCACCGTGCTGTGCGCTCGCGGCACGCGCCGGCAACGGCAGCTTAGGCGCGCCACGCCCAATCGGAGCCTGACCGGCCGGCTGATAGGAGCCCAGGAACGTCAGATAGGCCAGGATGGCCCGCATCTCCTTGCTGTCGCGCGGCAGTGGCCGCCCGTTCAGGCTTCGCTCCATGCAGTCATTGACGCGATCGGCCAGGTCCTGTTGCGCGTCAACGCGCGCGCTGAATTTCGGATACAGCCCGGCAATGCCCACCAGCGGCAGCGCAAAGCGCTTGGTGCCGCCATCGAGGTGGCAATTCGTGCATTCCAGCCCGCTGCGGCTGTAGCGCTCCGCCGCCTCGGGCGCATCAGGTCCGATCAACGCCGTGGTGTGGTTGATCAAAGCCTGGCCAAGGCGCACCAGCCTGCCATTGTCGTCGTCAGGCAGCGCGGCGACATCCGGCACGCGCCAGGGAGGCAATTGATAAGAGCCCGGTGAGCTTTCAGCGACGGTGCTCTCAGCCCGGGCTTGCGGGATAAGGCCGCACAGAATTCCAAGGATAAGGACGCCCAACATCGGTGACATTGTGAAGTGGCACTCGGGTAAAGCCGTTGGGGTCAGGCAACCACCGGTCAGGCACCGCGTCAAACCAACGGTTACTGTGACCGCAAGTCATTGAAATGATTGGCTCGGGCGGTAGGATTCGAACCTACGACCAATCGGTTAACAGCCGATTGCTCTACCGCTGAGCTACGCCCGAACACGGCCAAGGGCGCCGTATCTAGTCGGCTCGGTCCCCGCGGTCAACGGACGTCTCGCGCCATTCGGTCCAGCCATCGGCTTCCCGATCGCGTGCGCCTGGCGAACGACAGTCAACGCCAGCCGTTCTGCCGCCACTCATTCGCAGGAGCGGCACATGCAAGAGCACGTTTACAAGGTCGTCGAACTGGTCGGTTCGTCCGAGCAGAGCGTCACCCAGGCGATCGACCGGGCCATCTCAAAGGCCTCCGAGACCCTGCGAAATATTGGCTGGTTCGAGGTGATGAACGTTCGCGGCCATGTCGAGAACGGCAAGGTCGCCCATTACCAGGTCACCGTGAAAGTCGGCTTCACCGTCGAGGACTAGGTCCGCTGCGATGCGGGGACGTTGAAGGAAACGCCAACAACACGCGAAGGTGGCGCCGCAACTCGTAAGGGCGGTGCCACCGATGACCAACCTTTTCGATCTCAGCGGACGCGTCGCCCTCGTGACGGGCAGCGCCCAGGGCATGGGCCGCGCCATGGCTCTTGCCCTGGCAGAGGCCGGCGCGGACTTGGTACTGCTTGACCGCAACGCCGCCGGCATCGAGGCAACGGCGCACAGCGCCCAGGCCCTCAACCGCAGAACGCTCGCGATCACCGGCGACGTGACCGACACCGATCACATCGACCGTGTGTTTGCTGCCGTAGACCGCGAATTCGGCCGGGTTGACGTGCTCGGCAATGTGGCGGGCGAAGCCAGGATGGGCGCGGCCGAACATATGTCCCTGACCGACATTCAAGCCACATTCCACAATCTGGTGATCAGCCGATACTACACTTGCCAATGCGCCGGACGGCGGATGCTGGCGCGCGGCAAGGGCAGCATCGTCAGCATCGGCTCGATTGCCGGTGTCTCGTCGCTGGGACGGAGCCAGTCAGTTTACGGCATGGCGATGGCAGCAGTGGTCCAGATGACGCGAGAACTGTCCACCGAATGGGCGCCAAGAGGTGTGCGGGTGAACTGCATCCTGCCGGCGCAGGTTCTCGGCGCCAACGGTTTGGGCCCGCGTATGGATGCTGATCCATGGCTGCGTGAAACATTCCTTCGCGGTATCCCGGCGGGGCGGTTCGGCAAGCCCGATGACATCAAGGGCCTTGCCGTGCTGTTGGCCTCGGACGCCGCCGACTGGATAACCGGGGCAGCCATTCCCATGGATGGCGGCAACCTCGCAATGAACGCCGGCGCTGGACTATTGGCGCCGCTCATGGAGCGATACGGGGCGAACAGACCCTGAGGAGATTGGGATGCCGGAAACCGAACGCCTCGATCGTCACCGCACCGCGCTGATCGCCTATGATGTCTGCCGCCGCGCACTCACACCGTCTGACCCCTCACGACGAGCAACCATGCGCCCCGTGCTGGACGCCTGGATCCGGCTCATCGGCCTCGCCAGAACCGCCGGCCTGCCGGTCATCTATACCACGCCGGTCAGCCGCGCCGACGGCGCCGATGTTGTCATGCTGCCCACTGACCTGTCGGCGGAGACCGGTGTGCCGCCACTCACCAACACCACCGAAGGCACGGACGACGCGGGCTTCCCGGATGAGATCGCGCCGCATCCCGAGGACTATGTGTTCCTCAAGCGCCGGCCAAGCGCCTTCTATGGCACGGGCGTCGCCGAACTCCTGCACATGCTCCGACGCGACATCATCGTCATCGCCGGCGGCGCCACCAACCGCGGCGTCGAGACCAGCGTGCGCGAAGCCTTTAATATGGATATCGCTCCAGTCGCTGTGCGCGAATGTTGCTGGGGCAGCGATGTGGCAGCGCACACCTACAGCCTCGACAAGGCTATGAAGATGTACGCGCGCATCCGGACGCTCGAGGAAGTTGCGGCGATGCTGAGTTGAAACCGCAAAGAACGCGAAGGACGCAAAATCGGTTTTGCGTCCTTCGCACGCTTTGCGGCTCCTCCGCCGTCACCTACCGAAAACCAACAGGCACGTGAGACTTCAGGAACGTCCGTACGCGTTCGATTGTCCGGGCCTTCAATTCAGGCGGTTCCTTCCAGGGGAACACGGTGATTTCGGCATTCGGGCACAACGATGCCACTTCGATGGAAGACCGAAGCGGATGTGCCGGCGTTTCATCCGGCAGCACCAGCATCGGCGTCTGGCATCCACGGGCGAAATCCTGCGACACGCTGTAGACGAAATCGGCCCGCTCACGATACAGCGCATGGAGATACGCCTCGATCGTCGCCATGGTCAGACCAGGCCGCTGCTTCAGCATATCAGGCGCCCAGACATCGCGGCCCGAGCGGTACATCACATCCGGATCGTCATCCCGGTGGCCGACAGTCTGTACCAGCACACCCGCCACCACTCGATCCGGTGCTCGCTCCATCAGCTTCATCGCGAAGCAGCCGCCGATACAGTAGCCCATGAACAGGAACTGCTTGATGCCGAGATGGTCCATCAGCCCAAGCTGATCGTCGGCGAATGCACCCCACGGGTCATCGACCGCGATCGGCCCCGTTGACTCGCCGCCGATCGCATTGCGCTGGTCCATGGTGATGCATCGGAAGTCGTTCTTGAACACCTCCATGGAGTTGAACACCGCGGTCGGCCAGTTGCTGACGCGGGAATTCAAGCCACCCCCCGGAGTCACCAGCAGCGGAAATCCGCTGCCGGCCTCTTCATAACGGATGCGAACGTCACCCTTCTGATAGGACGGCATTGCGATCTCCCCTCAACCCGCCGCGGCGACCTTGTCCTGCGTCTTCGTCTCGAAGTCGCTGGCGTCATGCCGCTCGTGCAACTGCTCCGACGGATCCCCTTGCAGACGGTTCACCATGCGTCCCCGTTTCACCGCCGGCCGCGCCCAGATCGCATCCGCCCACCGCACCACGTTCTTGTATTCGTGCGCGGCAAGGAACTCGCTCGCTCCATACTGCCCGAACTTCACCAGCCCGCCGTACCACGGCCACGCCGCCATATCGGCGATCGTATACACACTCCCCGCCAGGAACTCGTTGTCCGCCAGCCGCTTGTCGAGCACATCGAGCAGCCGCTTCGTCTCCATGGTGAACCGGTCGATCGGATATTCCATCTTGGTCGGCGCATAGGCATAGAAATGCCCGAACCCGCCACCGACATAGGGCGTGCTGCCCATCTGCCAGAACAGCCACGACAAGGTTTCGGCGCGCAATCCAGGCTCAGTCGGCAGGAACGCCCCGAATTTCTCCGCGAGATGCACCAGGATCGCACCGGTCTCGAACACCCGGATCGGTTTCGGCCCGCTGCGGTCCAGCAGCGCCGGAATCTTCGAGTTGGGGTTGATCGCGACGAACCCACTGCCGAACTGGTCGCCCTCGCCGATCTTGATCAGCCAGGCATCGTACTCCGCGCCCTTGTGGCCGGCCGCCAGCAGCTCTTCCAGCATCACGGTAACTTTCACACCATTCGGCGTGCCGAGAGAATAGAGTTGCAGCGGATGCTTGCCGACTGGCAATTCCTTCTCATGCGTCGACCCGGAGATCGGCCGGTTGATGTTGGCGAATTGCCCGCCGCTCGGCTTGTTCCAGACCCAGACCTTCGGCGGCGCGTACTCGGTGGTGGCAGACATAGTGGATCCTCCATTCGTTTGATCGCCAACGTGGCCCCACCGATCGTCTATGGCAAGCTGTCACCCAACTGCGGTGATAGCCTCCCAGTCCACAGCCTGCTGATAGGCGTACGCCACCCGCAACAGCAGCGGATCCGCCAAAAAATTCCCCACCAGTTGCAGGCTGATCGGCATCCCGTCCACCTTGCCGCACGGCACGGCAACCGCCGGATGCCCCGTATAGTTCGTCGGCTTGGTGTTGTAGGCGATCGGCATCAGCATCCAGTTACGGCGCAGGTTCGCCTCGATCGCGGCCATGGGATCGGTCGGCTCCTGCTCTACCCGAGGTGCGATGTTGCGCACCGTCGGCAGCGCCAGCACGTCCACCTTTGCCAGCGCACGATCGAACGCCGCCACATAGCTGGGCCGCACATTATGCGCCTTGGCATACGCACCCCCATGGAAATTGCGCCGGGACAGCTCCGCGATCAGGTGGTTCAGCTTGGTACGCGGCTGCATCAAGTCGCCGTGGTAGCGCCACATCCGATCCATCGCGGTGATAATCGAGGCCGGGTAGTATCCCTTCGCCCCCATGCCGAAGAACCCCACGTCATACACTGCCCGCGCACCCTCGAACACCAGCGCGGCGTAAACCCGGTCCATCTGCGCGTGCTGAGGCACCGAAATCCGCGTGACCTCCGCACCCAGCTTCTCCAGCGTAGCTACCGCCGCCAATACGCCATCGGCCACTCCCTGCTCGATCGGCTCGGCGAACCCTTCCTCCAGGATGCCGATGCGCAGCCCCTTCACCCCGGCATCCAGGTCCGACAGCGCGTCGATGCTCTCGGGGATAGCACGGCGCTGGCGCGGATCGTTGTCGTCATAGCCCGCCACTGCCTGCAACGCCGCCGCAACCTCTGGTACCGTGCGCGCCATCGGCCCGACATGATCGACACTCTGCTCCGCGGCAAAGCCGCAGCCGAAATGCGACACCAGGCCGAACGTCGGCTTCAGGCCCACCACACCGCAATACGCCGCGGGCAGCCGGATCGAGCCGCCCTGGTCGCCGCCGAATGAGACATCCACCTCGCCGGCGGCCAGCGCCGCCCCGGACCCCGAAGATGACCCGCCCGTGATCCGCTCCACGTTGTGCGGGTTCAGCGGCTTGCCGAAATCGCCCATGAAGCCGTTCATCATATGCTTGCCAACCACCTTGCCGCCCGCGGCCAGCACGCGCGTCACAACAGTCGCGTCAACATCGGGAATGAACCCCCCCAGCGCCTGCGACGTATAGACCTGCGGGATGCCGGCCACGCTGATGTGGTCCTTGAAGCTGACAGTCTTGCCCGCCAGCAGGCCAGCACCACCGCCAAAGCTGCATTTCCACAGCCAGGCCTGGTAGCGGTCCTCGTTCAGCGACGGGCGATAGCCGGGCCCCCGCTCAGCAAACAGCAGCGGTGGCATCGCCTCCTCGGCACGCGATTGCACAAAGGCATCCAGATCGCGCATCGCATCGAAAATCAGCGGTAGATACAGCTCCGCCTCTTTTTCGCTCATCCGCAGGTTCAGCGAGGCAGCAAGCTCAACGAGTTCCGTGGCATCTGGCATTGCGAACATGGAAAAATCCTCCTGGCCCTGCACGGAACTAAAGCAAGCTGCGTGCCGTCACGCCACCATTGACCACCCAGCCCGCCCGGGTGAGGCTCGCACGTCACCGCCACGAGGCCGCCATGTCCGCTCTCGCCAACAGTCGCGTCGCCTGGTTCAACGGCTCGTTCATGCCGGAAGCACAGGTGCTGATCCCGTTCCGCGACCGCAGTTGGAAATATGGCGATGGCGCCTTTGACATGACGCGCACCTTCAACGGCGTGCCCTTCCGCCTGAAGGAACACATCGACCGCTTCTATCGCTCGCTGCGCTACCTGCGCATCGACCCAGGCCTGTCACCGCGCGAGATGATCGACCTCTCCGAACAGGTGGTCGAACGCAACGAGCATCTGCGCCACGCAGTTGGCGACTGGTGGGTGGGCCAGCGCGTCAGCCGCGGCGTCGATGCGGTGGGTGACGAAGGCTGGGACCACACCGGCCCCAACGTGGTGATCGAGGTCGTGCCGCTCCCGCTGCAGCAACGTGCCAGGCACTTCCGCGACGGTGCCGAGGTGATGGTGACCGCAACCCGCCGTACCTCGCCCACCATGCTCAGCCCGCGCGCCAAGATGCACAACTATCTGAACATGATCGTTGCCGAGATGCCGGTGAAGGCGTCCAACCCCGACGCCTGGGCCGTGCTGCTGGACGAGAACGGCAACCTTGCCGAGGGCATGGGCAGCAACATCTTCATCGTCCGCGACGGCAGGCTGTTGACCCCGCGCGAACACTATGTGCTGCCAGGAGTCAGTCGGCAGATGACGATAGACCTGGCCGCGGACCTTGGCATTCCGTGCGAACAGCGCGATCTCGACATGTTCGACGCCGAGACCGCAGACGAAATGTTCCTGACCTCGACCAGCCTCTGCATCCTGCCGGTGCGCAGCTTCAATGGCAGCACCGTGGCGGACGGCGAGGTGCCAGGGCCGATCACCAGACAATTGATGGCTGCCTACAGCAAGGCTGTCAGCTGCGATTTCATGCAGCAGTATCTGGATCGGCTTGATTGATCGCGTGACTGGTCGTTTACGCTACACTCCCTTGCGCAAACGCGCCGAACCATCAGCCGTCAAGTGGGCAATGTTCCCGGCCACAACCGTCGCGATTACGCGGGGAACGGCGGGGTCCACGATAATGATATCGGCTTTCAGACCTTCCGCGATCGAGCCACGATCGGTCAAACCAGTGGCCGCGGCCGGATTTGCAGAGATCAGGTTCCAGGCGTGGGTGAAATCCAATACGCCCCGCTGCCCCAGTGCCATCGCCGCGCGCAGCATCGCTGGATAATAATAGTCAGACGACAGCACGTTGCAGATGCCGGCTTCCGCCATGCGCGCTGCGGATGCCCAGCCAAGATGCGAACCACCACGCACCACGTTCGGGCAACCCATCACCACCCAGTCGCCATTCGCGCGCGCTTCCCGGCCAACTTCCTCGGCCATCGGAAATTCGCAAATTCGCGCACCGCGAGCGCGAAAGCCCTCGCGGATGCCAATCGTCTCGTCATCATGGCTGGCCATCGGCAGACCGGCATCGCGTGCTGCGGCGGCGATGCGCTCCAACGCCGGCGGCACAGAGGGCGCGTATCCGCGCACCTGGTCCGCAAGCGCCCGGAATTCGTCCAGCTTCATGCCGGCACGATCGCTGTACTTCGCACCCGTGACGGGATCATCGACCCGCCGCAGGATCGCGGGCGTGTGGTCATTGAAAGCCAGCAGATGGACACGGCCCGCCGCTATGTCGGCCAGCGCAGTGTCCAGGGCCTCAAGGTTGTAGGCCTCCCAGCGTAGATGCACGCGCATATCACAGGTCCAGGACCGCGCGCCGAGCGCGTCGATCAGGGATCGCCATGCCGGAAGACTGCGCAGCCCCGGCTCCCACGACAGGGTCACGCCGTGAAATGCAGTGGTGATGCCATTCGCAAGCAGCTGTGCCTCGGTATCCAGCAACGCGATGTCGGTGGGAAAGCCGACGCCGGGACGTGGCTGCAACTGCCGCTCGAACGCATCGCCGTGGATATCGACAATACCGGGCAGTACCAGGAGACCGCGCGCATCGAACGTCGTGCCGACGCCATCGCGATCGATGCCGGTGATGCGACCGCTCTCCAGCGTCAGGTCCACCGCCTGTTCGCCATCCGAGCGCAGCAGGACACGCCCGCCAATGATACGCAGTCTTTCCATGGCGTGCGCCCCTATGGTTCGAAGACGATCTGGACTCGCGGTGTGGGATAGCGGGAAACGCCAAATTCGACGATAGCTCCGGTGCGATCGACGTTGACGTTCTCGGTGATCAGCAGCGGCCGATTGCGCGGCATGCGAAGCAGCTCGGCTTCCTCGGCGTTCGGCAGACGCGCTGTGACGCGGGTGACCTGGCGCAGATAGTCGTTGACGCCGACGATCTTCAGCGCCTCGGTGATCGTCAGCGAGCTCCGCAGCGCCTCGAGCAATCCGCGCATCCTTGCTGCGGGGAAATAGTGCTGAGCAAGGCCAACCGGCCGCTCATCCGCGAAGCCCAATCGTTCGAACAGGATAACGCGGCTGCCGGAACGGATGCCAAGCCCGCCGGCCACATGCGAATCGGCCGCAGTCTCCTTCAACTGCAAGACCCGGCCGGATGGCTCCATGTTATGGCGGCGGATCCACTCGGAAAAGCGCGTGCGCGGCTCGACAGCGTATTCCAGCACGTCCTCGGCGACGAAGGAGCCACGGCCCTGCTCCACACGCACCAGGCCACCACGCGACAACTCTTCCAATGCGCGACGCACGGTGTGACGATTCACCCGGAAATGCTGCGACAGCTCGGCTTCGGTCGGCAATCGGCCACCAGGCGGATATACACCCGCACCGATGTCGTGCTGTAGCCGGTTGGCGATCTGGCGCCACAGTGAAATACCCTCATGCCGGAGCACCGGCTCGGGCACCGTCATTGCAATGTCATCCACAGGACCGACCATTCATGCAACTTCCTGGCTTGACGATAGCCGAGCGAATGTCTACCTGTCTAGACATCCGAACAAGCGCAGGCTCTCGCCAATGCCCGATGCCATGTCACCGGATCAACCGCACGCTGCCCGCCGACACTGGATGGCTGTCCTGGCGCGCGCAGACGCCACGGACCTCAGCAGGCGACTCGCGGCATCCGCCGACTTGCCGAAGTATCGCATGTTGCGCGGACCAGAAGCAGGGCTGGTCATGGTCCGCGGCCGTATCGGCGGCGGTGGCGCCCCGTTCAACCTGGGAGAGATGACCGCCACGCGCTGCACCTTGCGCACGGACGACGGGCTTGTCGGGCATGCCTACGTCGCGGGACGCGATGAGCGACTCGCGGAAGTTGCTGCACTGGCTGATGCCCTGCTGCAAGATCCACAACGCCAGACTGGCATTTTGCGCGACGTCGTGGAGCCATTGGCCGCCGCGCAGCAGGCGAAACGCGACGCCGTCGCGGCAAAGGCAGCAGCGACGCGCGTGCAGTTCTTCGCCATGAGGAACATGCGAACATGAGTGCGACGCTGACATTGGCCGGGTTCGCCGAACCGGTCGCCGATGCGCAAACGACGTTCCGAGCCGTGCTCGATGCGATGGCACGACCTGGCACGCTCCATCATGTCGGGGCCAACCTTTCGCCACCGGCGCCGCTTTATCCCGCGACCGCCGCGGTACTGCTCACGCTGGTCGATAATGAGACACCGCTGTGGCTTGATGAACCCGCTGCGAAGGCTCGTGAATGGCTGGCATTCCATTGCGGTGCGGTGACCACAGAGCAGCCGGCGGAGGCTGAGTTCGCGCTGGCGCTGAAATTGCCAGAGCTTGCACAATTCTCGTCGGGAACCGACGAAGCGCCCGAGAGCTCGACGACACTCATTGTCCAGCTTGCGGCGCTCGGCAGGGGCGCGCGCTACCGTCTCACCGGGCCAGGTCTGCGTGAGCCCACCCTGCTTGCGGCTGCGGGACTGCCCGTGAATTTTGCCGCGATGTGGCAGTCGAACCATTCGCTGTTTCCGCGCGGGATCGATCTTGTGCTGTGCGCGGGAACGACGGTGACGGCGTTGCCTCGCAGTGTGTCGATCGAGGAGGTCTGAGCGATGGCCTATGTCACGGTCAAGGGTGGCGAACAGGCGATCGACAATGCGCATGCCTGGCTCGCCGAGGCGCGGCGCGGCGATCGTAGGATTCCCAGCGTGTCGCTTGAGCAGATCGCCGGCCAGCTTGGTCGCGCCGTGGACCGGGCGATGGGCGAAGGCTCGCTGTATGATCGGGAGCTTGCAGCGCTCGCAGTCAAGCAGGCACAGGGTGACCTGATCGAGGCCGCCTTCCTGCTGCGTGCCTATCGCACAACCCTGCCGCGTTTCGCGCATTCCGAGCCCGTGGATACCGCGGCGATGCGGATCCAACGACGCATCTCGGCGGTGTTCAAGGACCTGCCGGGGGGCCAGGTTCTTGGACCTACATATGACTATACGCATCGACTGCTGGATTTCGGCCTCACCAGCACGGATCATGAACCACGCGCATCAGAAGGCACCGAGGAACTGTCCCAGATGCCGCGCGTGCCCGACATCCTCGGTCACGAGGGGTTGATTGAGCCCGACATCAAGGGTGACGCCGAACCGGGTGACCTGACGCGCGAACCGCTGACATTCCCCGCGTCGCGCGACGTTCGCCTCCAGGCGCTGGCACGCGGCGATGAAGGTTTCCTGTTGGCGCTTGGCTACTCGACCCAGCGCGGCTACGGCGGCACGCACCCGTTTGCGGGCGAAGTCCGCATGGGCGAGGTGTCGGTGGAAATCGAACCACCGGAGCTCGGATTTGCCATCGATATCGGTGACATCACCGTCACCGAATGCCAGATGGTGAACCAGTTCAAGGGATCGAAGACCACACCACCCCAGTTCACGCGTGGCTACGGCCTCGTGTTCGGCTTTTCCGAACGCAAGGCAATGGCAGTGGCGTTGGTGGATCGCGCCATGCGCGCCGGAGAGCTTGGCGAGGAAGTGACAGCGCCGGCACAGAACGTCGAGTTCGTGCTGTATCACTCGGACAATATCGAAGCGACCGGGTTCGTCGAACATCTGAAGCTGCCGCATTACGTGGACTTCCAAAGCGAGTTGCAGAATGTGCGGCGGATGCAGACCGAGGTCGCCCGCGCCAGGGAAAGCGTGGAGGCGGCCGAATGAAAGGCTATAATTTCGCTTACCTGGACGAGCAGACAAAACGCATGATCCGTCGGGCGCTGTTGAAGGCGGTGGCAATTCCAGGTCACCAGGTGCCATTCGGTTCGCGCGAGATGCCCCTGCCTTATGGATGGGGAACCGGTGGTATCCAGGTCACGGCATCCATTCTCGGCACGGATGACGTGCTGAAGGTCATCGACCAGGGTGCCGACGACACCACCAATGCGGTGTCGATCCGGCGCTTTTTCGCGCGCACCGCCGGAGTGCGCACGACGACGAGCACCGCGGATGCCACTGTCATCCAGACGCGCCACCGTATCCCCGAGAAGCAACTGCGGGATGACCAGATCATCGTCTATCAGGTGCCGCAGCCGGAACCTCTATTCCGTCTGGAGCCGTCGCGCATCGAAAGCCGGCGCATGCACTCGCTGGCCGACTACGGCCTCATGCATGTGAAGCTGTATGAGGACATTGCCCGGTTCGGGCAGATCTCGATCAGCTACGATTACCCCGTGATGGTGAACCAGCGTTATCTGATGTCACCCAGCCCAATTCCGGCATTCGACAATCCGAAAATGGATATGATGCCGGCGTTGCAGTTGTTCGGGGCTGGCAGAGAGAAGCGTATCTACGCCATTCCGCCCTGGACCGAGGTGCGGTCCTTGGACTTCGAGGATCACCCGTTCCGCCGGATCAACGCGAGACGGCCCTGCGGCCTGTGCGGGGCGACGGATGCCTATTTGGACGAAGTTGTCGTGGACGATCACGGTGGTCGGCTGTTCGTCTGTTCCGACACAGATCACTGCGCGGAGCGACGCGCGGCAGGACACGTGGGCACGGACGGGATGCGGGAGGCTGCGGAATGAGCGAAGAAACGCTGCTCTCCGCACGCGGACTGTCCCTGTCCTATGGAGCGATCCAAGCGCTGATGCAGGTGGACGTCGATCTGTGGCCAGGCGAGGTACTGGCTGTCGTCGGCGAATCGGGCTCCGGCAAGACAACGCTCCTGAATGTGTTGTCCGGTCGACTGGCACCGGACGCGGGGGCGGTGTGGTATCGCGATCCTGCCGGACATCTGCACGATGTGCATGCCATGCCGGCACCGGCACTGCGGACTTTGCATCGCTCTGACTGGGGATTCGTGCATCAGGATCCAAAGCAGAACCTGCGGATGAACGTCACGGCAGGCGGCAATGTCGGTGAGCGGCTGATGGCGCAGGGCGCGCGGCATTACGGTGACATCCGCGAGCAGGCGATCGACTGGCTGACGCAGGTGGAGATCGATGCCGATCGCGTGGACGATATGCCGCGCACGTTCTCCGGCGGGATGCTGCAACGTCTGCAGATCGCGCGGACATTGGTCACGCATCCGAGGCTGGTGTTCATGGATGAGCCGACCGGCGCACTGGACGTTTCAGTTCAGGCTCGCCTGCTTGACCTGATCCGCTCGCTAGTCACTCGATTGAAAATCGCGGCTGTACTGGTAACGCACGATATCGGCGTGGCGCGCCTGCTGGCGCACCGCATCATGGTGATGCAGCGCGGACGCGTGGTGGAAACGGGATTGACTGACCAGGTGCTGGATGATCCGCAGCACCCCTACACGCAGTTGCTGGTAAGCTCGGTGCTTCAGGCATGAACAACGTTGTCCTGCGCACTGATGCGCTAGCAAAAACCTTCACCTTGCATTTGCAAGGCGGCGTGCGGATCCCTGTCCTGTCCAGCATCGGACTGGACGTTCATTCGGGCGAATGCGTGGTGCTGTCCGGCCCATCCGGCGTCGGCAAATCCACCCTGATGCGCAGCCTGTATGGCAATTATCGTGCCGAATCTGGCCGCATTCTGATCCGCCATAACGGTGAAATGGTCGATCTCGCCGGAGCCGACCCAAGGACCATCCTGGCCGTGCGACACCAAACGCTTGGCTATGTCAGCCAGTTCCTGCGCGTGGTGCCCCGCGTGCCCGCGCTGGATGTGGTCGCAGAGGTGCTCATTGGACGCGGCATATCGCAGCAGGAGGCGCGAGACGCGGCCACCGCGCTGCTTCTTCGACTCAATATCCCGCGCCGGCTGCATGGCCTGCCACCCGCGACATTTTCCGGGGGGGAACAGCAGCGCATCAATCTGGCGCGTGGTTTTATTGCGAACCATCCCATCCTGCTGGTTGACGAGCCGACGGCGTCGCTGGACGCGCAGAACTGCGCCGTCGTCGTCGCGATGATCAACGAGGCAAAGGCGCGCGGGACGGCCGTCGTTGCCATTTGCCACGATGCCGCGGTTCGTGATGCCATCGCTGATCGGCTGTTCGAGCTGATGCCGTTGCAGGATGCCGCATGACCGACGAGACCACTCTGACCAATGTGATCCTGGTGTTGCCCGATGCGACACTGGACGGGACGCTGGTAATACGCGGCGACACGATTGCCGAGGTGCAGCCGCACCGTTCTTCGGCGCTCGCCGCAATGGATCTGGATGGCGACTATCTGATCGCGGGTATCGTCGATACGCATACCGACAATCTCGAACGTCAGGTGCTCCCGCGCTCTCTGGCGCGATGGCCGTCTCGCTCCGCCATGGTGGCACATGACGCACAATGTGCGGCCGCCGGTGTCACGACGGTGTTCGATGCGCTGTGTCTGGGAGACCTGGGATTTGACAAGGATCGGATCCGTACTTTCCAGGACGGGGTGATCGATCTGGACGCGCTGACCGAAGCTCAGTTACTCAAGGCCGAACACTTCCTGCATTTGCGGTGCGAAGTGCCGGCACTCGATATGCTGGAGTTGTTCGATGGCGTCGCTGATCATGCACTGGTGCGGATAGTGAGCCTGATGGATCACAGCCCCGGTGTGGGGCAATACGCCAACCTCGATTTCTATCGCGCCTTGCGGCGGCGTGGCGGCATGGACGACGACTATATCGAGCGTCGCATTCTCGAATTGCAGGAACAGCGGGAACGGACCCGCATCCCGCATCGGCGGGCTCTGCTCGATCGAATCGCGGCACGCAACATTGCCGTTGCCAGCCACGACGACAGGACCGAGCAGGAGATCGCGGAAAACGCCGCGGACGGCATCTCAATCAGTGAATTCCCGGTGACTATGGAGGCGGCATGTGCGGCCAAAGCGGCGGGCATGCAGGTGATCGCCGGTGCACCGAACATTGTCCGTGGTGGTTCGCATTCGGGCAACGTCGCGGCCTCCGACTTGCTGGAGGTTGGCGCGGTCGATGCGTTTGCCTCCGATTATGTGCCGAACAGCCTCGTGGAAGCGGCATTCCACTGCGCGCAACGCATAGGATTGCCGGAGGCGATCGCACTGGTGACAGAAAATCCGGCGCGATTGGCTGGCCTGGACGATCGTGGCCGGCTGGAACCAGGCCAGCGCGCTGACCTGGTGCGCGTACGGCTCCATGAAGGGCTGCCTGTGGTGCGCCAGGTATGGCGCGCGGGCGAACGCATTGCATGATGCGTGTCGCGGTCTATTACGCGCCGCAGCCTGACGATCCGTTGTTTGCCGACGCGACGGCGTGGCTTGGGCGTGACCCTGCAAGCAGTGCGCCCTCACCTCAACCCGACATTCCTGGCCTCCTGGAGGTCACCGCCGAACCGCGTACCTACGGATTCCATGCCACGCTGAAACCGCCTATGCGCCTCAAGGACGGTCGGCAGTGGCTCGATGCTGTGGAGGCAGCGACAGAGCTGGCCAATTCCGTCGCGCCATTCGAATTGCCCAGCCTCGCAGTGGCAGACGTCCACGGCTTCCTCGCACTCCGCGAGACCGAGCCTTGCGCGCCGTTACAGGCCCTTGCGGACGCTTGCGTCGAACGACTGGATCACTTGCGCGCCCCCCCCGCCGAAGAAGAAATTATTCGCCGCCGCAAGGCCAGGCTGACACCGTTGCAGGACGAGATGCTGCTGCGCTGGGGATATCCCTACGTATTCGAGACGTGGTTCTTCCACATGACACTGACGCGCCGGCTCAGCGCCGATGAAAAGCGGGTATATATGCCGGCAGCGCAGGCTCATCTTGCCCCGGCGCTTGCGGTCTCACGGCGCGTAACCGACATCTGCCTGTTCGTGCAGCCCGGCCCCGGCAAGCCGTTCGTCATTAAGGAACGGTTGAAGCTGCGCGGTTGAGCGCGGCAACAAAGCGTTCCGCACCTTCTGCAACCGAGCCGTCGTTCAGCACAGTCTCTACTTGCACACCGCAGGGCAACGGGATGCTCCGCGCCAGGCGTATCGCCACATCGGCCGCCGCTTCGCGGCCACGCGCACCAAGCCGCGCCGCTAGAACGTCTGGTGGCGCCGTGATTTCTATCACGCGCGCAGCGAAGCGTTGGACCGCCTCAATGACAACCGTACGCGACACGTTGGCGACCGCCACGCGGCGATCGTCGATCGCGTCAGCAGGAATGCCATAGCGCAGGCCGTGTGCCTGCCAATGCAAGGCGAAATCCCGGCGAGCGAATTCGGCCTCAGTGACCGCTTCGTGCGCCTCGCCACCGGCATCCGCCGCCCGGGTAATGACGCGCCGAACGAAGTGGAAGCGTCGGTCGTGTGCCAACACCTGCTTCGCGATGTCGAGCAGAGTGTCCTTCCCTGCGCCACTCGGCCCGACCACCAGAACCAGCATCCCAACCCCACATTGACGCCGCGCACCCTGCCGCTAGCCTGCGCGGCACGCAATGGAGAGTCTCGCATGTTCACCACCCGCCCGGAAATCGCCGGCACATTCGGCGTTGTCGCCAGCACGCACTGGATCGCCAGTCAGGTTGGAATGGCGGTGCTGGAACGCGGCGGCAATGCGTTCGATGCCGCCGTCGCGACCGCATTCACATTGCAGGTGGCAGAGCCGCATCTCAATGGACCAGGTGGCGACGTGCCCATCATCATCCATTCGGCGCGCACTCAGACGCAGCAGGTGATCTGCGGCCAGGGCGTTTCGCCGCAGACGGCAACACTGGAAAAATTCCGCGAGCTTGGCCTGGACTTGATCCCCGGCACCGGCGTGCTGCCGGCGGTGGTTCCCGGTGCATTCGATGCGTGGTGCCTCCTGCTGCGAGACTGGGGCACCTGGGAGTTGCCGGACGTGCTGTCATTCGCCATCGGCTACGCCAAGAACGGCATCCACATCGTGCCCCGCATCAGCGCAGCGATCGAAGGTGTGCGAATGCTGTTCGAGGCCGAATGGCCATCGTCAGCCGCGGTGTTCCTCCCGAACGGGAAAACGCCGGCTCCCGAAAGTCTGTTTGCCCGGCCCGCGCTCGCAGCGACCTATGAGCGAATCTGCCGTGAAGCGGTCGGTGATTCGCGTGAGGCAAGAATCGACACGGCTCGGTCCGCCTGGTACCGGGGCTTCGTCGCCGAGGCGGTGGACAAATTCTTCCGCACCACCGATGTGCTGGACGCCTCCGGTCGGCGTCATCGCGGGCTGCTGTCTGCCGATGACTTCGCCGGATGGTCGGCGACCGTGGAAGACCCTGTATCGTACGACTATCATGGGCACACAGTACTGAAGTGTGGTCCGTGGAGTCAGGGACCTGTTTTCCTCCAGCAGCTCGCACTGTTGCAGGGTTTCGATATCCGCGCGATGGACCCTCTCGGTGCGGATTTCGTCCATACCCTGGTCGAATGCGCCAAGCTCGCCTACGCAGATCGCGAGGCCTATTACGGCGATCCCAACTTCGCCAAGGTGCCGCTCAATACCTTGCTGTCGGCTGAATATAACGACGCGCGCCGCAAGCTGGTTGGACGTGACGCGTCGCTCGAACTGCGGCCCGGCACAGTCGCCGGCCATATCCCGATCGTCGATCGTGATGCCGCGGAACGTGCCTATCTGCTGAACCGCGCGCCTGGCGTTGGCGAACCCACCGTGGCCCGGCTCGGCGTGATCGGCGCCGACACGTGCCACCTGGATGTGATCGACCGCGACGGCAACATGGTCAGCGCCACGCCATCCGGCGGATGGCTGCAATCTTCACCGGTGATCCCGGAACTTGGTTTCTGCATGGGCACGCGTGGACAGATGTTCTGGCTGAAGCCGGATCTTCCGAACAGCCTGCAGCCGGGCAAGCGGCCTCGCACCACGCTGTCGCCGAGCTTCGCGCTTCGCGACGGCAAGCCCTGGATGGCATTCGGCACGCCAGGCGGCGAGCAGCAGGACCAATGGTCGCTCACCTTCTTCCTCCGCATGGTCCATCACAACATGGGCATCCAGGAGGCGATCGACGCCCCATCGTTCCACACCGAACACTGGCCCTCCAGCTTCTGGCCCCGCGTCGCACGTCCCGGAAAGCTGGTACTTGAAGGACGCTTCCCGAATGCCGTGATGTACGAACTGAAGGCCCGCGACCACAAGGCCGAGAAAGGCGAGGATTGGTCGGAAGGCCGTATCTCCGGTGCTCGCATCGAAGCCGGCCAGATGCGCGCCGGTGCGAACCCCCGCGGAATGCAAGGTTACGCGGTCGGCCGTTGATGAGAACACTGATCCAGCCGGGAACGCCCCATCCCGAACGGATCGAAAGCTTCGAAGGACGAGGCCGCCACCTGGAATTTTCGCTCCGGGCAGGCGTGTCACTGAACGATGCGCTGACGCAGCCGTTGGTGACAGCCGGGATGCAATGCGCCGCGCTCGTCTTCGCAGGCGGCGCACTTGGGCCGTTCAGCTATGTCATGCCCGGCCCGCCTGATGGTCCCAGCCACGTAGCGTATTTCAGCGCGCCGCGCTCGCCGCCTGGCGACACGGTCGTGGAAATCGCAAACGCTACATTTGGTTGGCGCGACGATGCGCCGTTCGTCCATTGCCACGGTGCCTGGATCGAGCAGGGCACTCGAAGACAAGGAGGCCACATCCTGCCGCACGAGACGGTCGTTGCATATGAAACGACTGTGCATGCCTGGGCGGTCCCTGATGTCGTCGTTCGCGCCGATCCCGATGAGGAGACCAACTTCACGTTGTTTCATCCGACGCCCAAAGCCGCAACCACAGGCACCGGCGACCGCACCGTCATTGCGCGGATTCGGCCGAACGAGGACATAACATTGGCGATCGAAGCCATCGCGCGCCTCCATCAAATGGACAATGCCGTCGTGCGAGGCAGCCTCGGCAGCCTCATTGGCGCGCATTTCACCAATGGGACAACCGTTGCCGATTACGCCACGGAGGTTCTGGTGCGATCAGGGCACGTGCATAACGGCGAAGCTGTGCTCGATATGTTGATCGTCGATATGCAAGGCCATGTGCATGAAGGCCGGCTCGTGCGCGGCGACAACCCGGTCTGCATCACATTTGAGCTTGTACTGGAGCTTGCCTGATCGCGTCCAACGCTCGCACCACGTCTGAGACGACACCACCCCAATCCCCCGGCTGCCTCTGACGAAACAGTCGCGCGGTCGGGTACCACGGGCTATCATCACGATCCAACAGCCAGCGCCAGTCGGCGGCGTGATGCAGCATGATCCACACTGGCTTGCCCAACGCCCCTGCCAGATGCGCGACCGAAGTGTCGATCGTGATCACCAGGTCCAGCAGCGAGATCAGCGCGGCGGAATCTGAGAAATCCCGTAGGTCTTCATGGTGATCGATCAGAGCAGGATGCTCGCCCGCTGACTCCTTCTGCAACGAGTGGAATTCGGCATCGCGGGCGGAGAGAATCTGCTCCAGCGCCGCCAACGGCATCGATCGCTTGGGAATGTGCTGATTGCCCCGCCAAGCCAGTCCGATCCGACGACCAGTATGGGTGCCCAGCCGTTCACACCAGACCGCCAAGCGATCCACAGGTGCCTGCAGGTATGGCACGTCGCCAGGAATGTTCGTGATGTCGGTGCCAAATACATTCGGAAGGCTCAGCAATGGTGCGATGATATCGCTGGCTGGCTCGGGCTCATTCGGATTCACCACGGCATCGACTCCTTTGAGCGTCCGCATCAGCGCCTGCAACTCGACGTAGGTCTGCATGCTGACATGCGCGCCGCGCTCCGCGAGCAGTGGCGCATAGCGACAGAACTGGATCAGGTCACCATGTCCCTGCTCCGGCACCAGCAGCACACGCTTGCCGGCTATCTCTGCAAGCGTTGGCACTCGCGCATCGGCACGAAGACGATCATGGTCGGGCACGTCCCAGCGGCATTCGTATTTGCGCCACCCCTCAGCGAATTCACCGCGCAGCAGGAGGATCAAACTCTCGTTCCAGGCGGCAACGCCTGGTTTGATGGCGGCGAGTGCTCCGCAGGCAGCCGTCGCTTCGCCGAAGCGCCTCGCCTCTGCTAATGCCTGGCCCAGACCAGAATAGATGTCGGCGAGGCGGTCTGGGTTCGTATCGTCAGGCGCATCGGTCAACGCGGCCTGGAAGCCTGCGATGGCCTCATCCAGACGATCGAGGCCAGCCAATGCCCGGGCGGCATTATAGCGTGCCGGTAAATGCTCTGGTTGTTGACGCAGCACGTTCTCAAAGCACGTCAGCGCCTCGTCATGTCGCCCCTGATCGATCAGCGCATTGCCCAGGTTGTTGAGCGTGTCCACATCATCGGGACGTACGAGCAACGACTTCCGCAAAGCAGCCTCGGCGCCCGCGAATTGCCGGTCACCGAGCAGCGCCGTGCCGAGATGGTAGTTCGCCTGCGCATCGTTCTCGCGCTCACCCACGGCGCGGTTCAGGTACTCGATGGCAGCCGTCAGTTGGCCGCGTTCCAGATGCACGACCCCAAGCAGATGCAGTGCATCAAAATGATGCGGATCCCGCGCGATCAGCTCACAGCAGCAGCGCTCCGCTTCATTGTAGTCCTTGGTGTGGTAAAAGCGGGCCGCCGCTTCCATGCCGTGCGTGGGCTCTGGTGACAGGCGGCGACCCGAAGCATCAACACGAAACTGAGTGGTGAGCTTGTAGCTACACACGCTTCTTCCCGGGCGGACGCGACGGCGACGGATGTTTGGGCGCGGCCGCGCGTTTTGGCTTTGCCTGTGCCTTTGCCCCACGACCCGCCCGCAAATCCGCAATGGTGGCGCGCGTCGTGATCTGCTCGGGGTTCATCCGCAACTCTATCACCGCCGGCTTGCCGCTATCCGCGGCGCGCCGAAACGCCGGTGAAAACTCTGCCGTTTCACTCACCACCTCGCCATGGCCGCCAAATGCCTCGATGAACTTGGCAAAGTCTGGATTGGTCAGCCCCGTGGCGGAGACACGGCCCGGATACGCCCGCTCCTGATGCATGCGGATCGTGCCGTACATCTGATTGTTGAACACCAGCACGATCGGTGCGATCCCATGATGGAATGCGGTGGCCAGTTCCTGTCCCGTCATCAGGAAGCCGCCGTCGCCCACCAGGCTGACCACCATGCGATCGGGGAACGCGATCTTCGCCCCGATCGCTGCCGGCACACTGTAGCCCATCGCTCCGTTGGTCGGGCCGATATAGCGCTGCGCATCGCGGAAGTTGATGAACCGCGTGGCCCAGCCCGCGAAGTTGCCGGCATCCGTCGTAATCAGCGCATCGGGCTCCAGCAGGTCCTCCAGTTCGCGCATCGCGGTGCCCAGGTTCAGCGGGCCCTGATAGTTCGGCACCGCGCGCTGAGCTTCGCGCAGCGACCGCAATTCCTCCGTCCAGTCCGCCCACCCGGATGGCACAGGCTCCAGCGCTGCGACCGCGTGCGCGAAGGTATTGAGGTCAGAAACGATTCCCAACGTCGGACGGAAAACGCGCCCGATCTCACTGGCATCGGGATGCACCTGGATGATCGGCACGCTGCCTGCCGTGTCGAACAGCGTATATCCCTGCGACACCGTATCACCGAGCCGCGAGCCGATCGCGAGGATCAGATCTGCTTCCTTCACTTTACCAACCAGTCCCGGATCTGATCCAACACCGAGATCGCCAGCAAAGTTGAAGAGCGTGCCGTCGTACAGCGCCTGGCGACGAAAACCGACGGTCACGGGGATGTCGTTGCCGAGCAGGAAGTCACGGATCGCCGCGCGACCTTCGCCGGTCCAGCAGGAGCCGCCGAGCACTGCCAACGGCTTCCGCGCGCGCGACAACATGGCGCGTAGCTGCGCAAGTGCCGCCGGATCGGGATGGGCCGGCGTGACCGTTATGCGCGGCAGATCCGGGACCTCGATCATGTCTTTCTGCATCTCTTCGGAGAGCGCGATCACCACCGGACCCGGCCGCCCTGACACAGCGACATCGGTTGCATGTGCGACGATTTCCGGGATGCGCTTCGCCTGATCGATCTGAGTCACCCACTTGGCGAGCGGGCTGAACATCCGGCGATAGTCCACCTCCTGGAATGCATCTCGTCCGGCATCCTCCAGCGGGATCTGGCCCACGAACAGCAGCATAGGGGTGCTGTCCTGCATGGCCACGTGCACGCCGATCGAGCCATGGCAGGCACCGGGACCACGCGTCACCATCGCCGCGGCGGGACGACCGGTCAGCTTGCCGTAGGCCTCGGCCATATTCACCGCACCGGCTTCGAACCGGCAGGTAACCAGCTTCAACTTGTGACGCACCTCATAGAGGCCGTCGAGCACGTCGAGATAGCTTTCGCCAGGAACAGCAAACACATGGTCAATACCTTGAGCCACCAAAGCATCCGCCAAGGCCCGCCCCCCAGTGCGTGGGACGATACGCGCCTTGCGCGCCTGTGCGAGTTCCATCCAGACCTCCCGTTGCGCCCCATGCGGGCCGTACCGCGCAGAATAGTCAATTCGAGCCAGTTCCGTCACGCCGCCGGCGTCCGTAACCGGTACGTAGAATCCCGGTGCGTATAAATGCGAATAGCCGGATGGTCACTCGACGGTGTTTGCTCGCCACAAATCGGACAAAACGTCTGCCAATTTCCGCCCTTGCCTCTACCGAACCATCGAGTATCTGCTGAGACGACGAAAAGAGGGGTGCCGCAAATGCTTCAGAGCATGACCTGGCTAGCAAACGACAAGATCGCCCGGGACCAGTTCCAGGTGTTCTCCAGCATCGGTAACGAGATGCAGCTCACCGGCGACGACCAGCGCCGCGTGTTGCTGTTGTCCGACAAGCAGTGGGCCGACTGGTCCGATTTCCTTCAGGATGGTCCGCTGCCAGCCGAGCCTCAGCTTCCCGTGATGCTGCGCCGTCTCGGCAGCGCCAGCCACCGTCTCGCCGTCCTGGCCGACCGCCGGGCCTCCGCCTCGGCGTAGTTCGCTGGCAGGCAAATCCTGCTACGCTGCCCGAGGCGGGCGTGGCAGGAGGCGACATGCGAGCGATCTTCGTTCAGATCAAGTGCGAGATGGGGCAGGCCTACCGGGTCGCCCGCGAAGCCGCCGACAGCATCGAGGAGATGTCGGAACTCTACTCCACCTCCGGGCAGTACGACCTTCTGGGCAAGTTCTACCTGGAGCCTGAGCAGGACATCGGACTGTTCGTCACCGAGAAGGTGCAGACGCTCCCCGGGGTGAAGGACACCTACACGATGATCACCTTCAACGCCTTCAGCGGCGGCCGCAGCTAGGGTCGCCGAGCCACCAGGTCGATCTCCACCAGCGCACCACGTGCCAAGCCTGTGACACCGATGCAGGTTCGCGCAGGCAGCCGATCCGGCGGGAAGTAGCTCCGGTAGGTCTCATTCATCGGCGCATAGTCGCGATCGAAGTCCGTCAGGTAGGCTCGGACGCTGACCACATGCTGCAAGCCAAGCCCAAGCCCCTCCAGAACGATGACCAGGTTGTCCATCACACGGCGTGTCTGCGCCCGAATTCCCTCCGGCAAATTCGCCGAATCATCCCCGGGTAAAGTCGGCATCTGCCCGGTCAGGAACACCCAGCCGTCCGTTTCCACCGCGTGCGAGAACGGCGCCACCGGCGTCGGCGCGCCGGCGATCATGTGGAACAGAGGCTCGCTCATGCCCGCGCCTCGGCGATCGCCTTCCACACGCGATACGGCGTCGCCGGCATGTCGAAGTGGCGGATGCCGAGCGGCGCCAGCGCATCATTCACCGCGTTCATCGCTGCAGCCATCGCGCCTACCGTGCCGGCCTCGCCGACGCCCTTGGCACCCAGCGGATTGACCTTGGTGGGCACCTCACGCGTCGCCATCGCGATCTCCGGCAGATCGTCCGCGCGCGGCATGATGTAGTCCATGAAGGATGCGGTCAGCATCTGGCCGGAGTGTGGATCGTGGATGATCTGCTCGGCCATCGCCTGGCCCACGCCCTGCACCACGCCACCATGCACCTGGCCCGCGACAAGCATCGGGTTCAGCACACGGCCAAGCTCTTCCACCGCGCTGTAGCGAACCACTTCGGTGAGGCCGGTATCCGGATCGATCTCCACCTCGCAGATATGCGTGCCATTGGGGAACGTGACGGCGGTGGGAGTGAACTCACCGCTCTCCACCAGCTCGTTGCCGTCGATCACCGCGGCGCGCGCCACTTCGGCAAGGGCGACCGAACGATCGGTTCCGGCAATCGTGAAGCGACCGGCCTCGAACACCACATCGACGTCCGCCGCCTCCAGCAACTCGGCAGCCACCTGCTTCGCCTTGTCGATCACCTTGTTCACCACGAGATCGACCGCGTTGCCACCGATGCACAGCGCACCTGATCCGCCATTGCCCTTGCCGCCAGGCAGCATGTCGGTATCGCCCGATTCGAAGCGGACGTTGTCCTGCGGCACGCCGAAGCGATCCGCAACGAGCTGCGTGAACGCCGTCTCCAACCCCTGCCCTACCGACATCGATCCCGATCGCAAAACCAACGTGCCATCGGCTGCCAGACGCAACGCTGCCTGATCCTTCGCAGGACGCAGGAACGGGCCGCCTGCGACCTCGATGCAGTTGCACAGGCCAATGCCGCGCAACTTGCCGCGTCCTTCCGCCTCGGCACGGCGCGCGGCAAAGCCATCGAGCTCCGCCAGCTCCGATGCCTTCTGCATGTTGCCTTCGAATTCACCGCAGTCGTAGGTGAAGGTCAGCGCGGTCTTGTACGGCATCGCCTCGGGTGAAATCAGGTTGCGGCGACGCAGCTCGTAAGGACTGATGCCAAGCTCGCGCGCGGCAATGTCAATGATCCGCTCGATCGTGTAGGTGGCTTCGGGACGGCCGGCACCGCGATACGCCGCGGTAGGCACGGTGTTGGTCAGGATGCCGCACGACTCTGCGTAGATCGAAGGAATATCGTAGACGCCAGCGGTACCGCCGATATTGCCGACCGGCCAGCCCGACCGGCCCGTCACATAGGCGCCAAGATTGACATCCCACCGCAGCTTCAGCGCTGTGAACTTGTGGGTGGCATCCAGCGCCAGTTCCACCGTGATGCGCATTTCTCGCGCCTGCTCATCCGTCAGGAAGCCTTCGGTGCGGTCCTCGATCCATCGCACCGGCCGTTGCAGCTTGCGCGCAGCCCAGGCAGCCAGCACATATTCCGGCTGCACACCGGACTTCATGCCGAACGAGCCACCCACATCCTCGCACACCACGCGGATATCGGTCGGCTTGATGTTGAAGTTGCCGTTGGCCATGCCGTTGCGCAGGTTGAACGGCGACTGGTGCGCGGCATGCACCACCATGCGGCCATCACTGTCGATCTCCGCCCACGCACCGCGCGGCTCCATGGAATTGGCAGTAACGCGCGACACGGTGAACTGCAGGCGCGCGACATGCGCCGCATTGCGCAACGCTTCGTCCGCCGCCGCCGCATCACCGCGCTTCCACAGGAAGCCGACATTGTCGGGCACGTCGTCCCAGACTTTTGCCGCCCCCTGCTCCAGCGCAGCCACCGCATCAGTGACCAAAGGAAGCTCGCGGTAATCCACCATCACCGCTTCGGCTGCATCCTTGCCGGCTTCCATGGTCTCCGACAGCACCACCGCCACCGGCTCGCCAACAAAGCGCACGCGATCCGCCGCCAGCAGCGGCCGATGCGTCTTCGGCGCCGGGCTGCCATCGGGCCGAGGGAAACCAATGCCGCCCGGAATTGGCGCCACATCCGTCAGATCGGCACCAGTGAACACGGCAACCACGCCCGGCATCGCGCGCGCCGCGCTGGTATCGATGCTGTTGATCACCGCATGGGCGTGATGCGAACGCACCAGCACAGCATGCAGCATGCCTGGCTTGTGCCCGTCCGCACTGTAGTTGCCCTTGCCGGTCAGCAGCTTGGCATCCTCGCGTCGGCGAACAGACTTGCTCTGCATCGTTGCCATCACCTGTTGTCCCCTGCTGCGACAATCACGTCATTGGGCGACAGCGGACGGCCGCTCAGCACGGATTGCATGTTGTTGAACGCATGACGCGCGATGTCGGCAACCAGGTCGATGACGCTCCCCGCAGTGTGCGGCGTCACCACAACCTGATCGAGCTTGAACAGCGGATTGCCCGCGTCAGCCGGTTCCGTCGCGTAGACATCCAGTCCCGCGCCGTGCAGCTTGCCACTGACCAGCGCATCATACAGAGCGCCTTCATCGACGATCTCGCCGCGCGCGGCATTGATCAGGATCGCGCCGGTCTTCATCTGCGCCATCGCCGCGGCGTCGACCATGCCGCGCGTGACCTTCGTCAGCGGCACATGGACCGACACCACATCGCTGCGCGCCAACAGTTCCTCGAACGGCACCGGCGTCGCGCGCAGCGACTTCTCGACCGCCATTTC
>DATJJM010000416.1:0-9525 GCA_035492535.1 Acetobacteraceae bacterium
ATTCGGGCATGCTCTGGTTCATCGCGATATACATCGAGGTGCCCTGCGGCGAGGACGCCACCGTCAATGCCTTGTCGCCGGCAATCGACTTCAACTGGTCCGAACCAAGCTCGCGCGCGATATCCACGTCGCCCTTTTGCAGCATCAGCAGCTGCGTCGAGGGATCAGCGACGTGCCGCAGCACGACGCGATGCAGCTCCGGCTTCTCTGCGGCGTGCGGATTGGCGTCGATGATCACGTGATCATTGGCCGCCCATTCGGTGAGCTTGTACGCACCGGCGCCGGCGGTATGCGTCTTCAGCCAGGCATTGCCCAGATCCCCATTGGCCTGGTTTGCCATCACCGTCTTGGTGTCCACCACGCTGCCGACATTGGCCGACAGGCAATACAGCACGAAGCTGGTCGCTTCGGCTTCATTGGGCAGTCTCATCTCCAGCGTGTAGTCGTCCAGCGCGCGGATCATCTTCTCGACATTGCTGGCATTGAAGCCGAACTGGGTGATGATGAAGCCAGGCGTCTTGTTCAGATTCACCACGCGCTGCAGGGAGAATGCCGCGTCGTTGGCGGTGACAGGGTTGCCGGAATCGAATTTCGCATCCCGCCGGAGATGAAACGTGAAGGTCAGGCCGTCCTTGCTCACCTCCCATTTCTCGGCCAGGTCGCCCTGGATCTTGGTGGCATCGTTCAGGTCAGGCCTGATCAACCTTCGATAGCAGTTGGCATCGACCTCGCCGTTGGTGAATTCGTACGACTCGGCTGGATCGAAGCTGACGATGTCGTCCATCTGCTTCGCCATCACAACGATGCCCTTGGGGGTGGCGGTCCACGCCCGGCTGAGTACGGCAGGGGCAGCAACCGAGGTGGCGAGTATTGCGCGCCGTGTCAGCATGTGAAGTCTCCCGCGTCGTGCTTGCCGCCACTTTGCCAAGCCACGAGGCGCCGCGCTAGGCTTCGCGCCTATGCAAAGCGATGTTCGCCACTCAGTGTGCCCGCACGACTGCCCCTCGACCTGCGCACTGGAGGTCGAGGTGCTGGACGGGCGACGCATCGGCGCCGTGCGTGGCGCCAGGGCCAACAGCTATACCTCAGGCGTCATCTGCAACAAGGTCGCCCGCTACGCCGAGCGGATCCACCACCCCGACCGGCTCACCCAGCCATTGCTGCGCATCGGTCCCAAGGGCTCTGGCCAGTTCCGCCCGATCTCCTGGAACGAGGCGCTGGACCGCACGGCCGGGATGTTCGCCGCCGTCGCGGCAACGCATGGCACCGAGGCCGTGTGGCCTTATTACTACGCCGGCACGATGGGCCTGGTGCAGCGCGATGGCATCAACCGCCTGCGCCACGTCATGCGCTATTCGCGGCAGAAGCTGACGATCTGCACGGCGCTGCCCGAGCTTGGATGGCAGGCGGGCGTCGGCCGTTCGTGGGGTCCCGATCCGCGCGAGATGGCGAAGTCCGACCTCGTCGTGGTGTGGGGCGGCAATCCCGTCGCAACGCAGGTCAACGTGATGACGCACATCGCCCGCGCCCGCAAGGAACGCGGCGCGAAGCTGGTGGTGGTGGACCCCTATCGCAGCGCCACCGCCGCGGTGGCGGACCTGCACATCGCGCCGCGCCCCGGCACCGATGCCGCGCTGGCCTGCGCGGTGATGCACATCGCCTTCCGCGACGGCTTCGCGGACCGGGCGTACATGGCGCGCTACGCCGACTGCCCGGACCAGCTCGAGGCACACCTGGCCTCGCGCGGTCCCGACTGGGCCGCTTCCATCACCGGGTTGCCGGTGCCACAGATCGAGGCGTTCGCGCGCCTCTACTGCACGACATCGCGTAGCTACATCCGTCTTGGCTATGGCTTCGCCCGCACGCGCAACGGCGTCGCCAACATGCATGCCGTGAGCTGCCTGCCCACCGTCACCGGCAAGTGGCAGCACGAGGGCGGCGGTGCGCTGTGGTCCAACCGCGGCATGTATCACTGGGACAAGCGGCTGATCGAAGGCCTCGATGCGCTGGACCCGTCGGTGCGGGTCCTGGACATGAGCCGCGTGGGCAGCGTGCTGACCGGCGATCGCAGCGAACTGGGCGACGGTCCGCCGGTGCACGCGATGCTGATCCAGAATCAGAATCCGCTGACCGTGTGTCCCGACAGCAACCGCGTCCGCCGCGGCTTCGGGCGCGAGGACCTGTTCGTCTGCGTGCACGAGCAGTTCATGACCGAAACCGCGCGCTGGGCGGACATCGTGCTGCCGGCCACGATGTTCATGGAGCACGACGACGTCTATCAGGCCGGCGGCCACACCCACATCCAGATCGGGCCGAAGCTGATCGAGCCGCCTGGCGAATGCCGCTCCAACCACGAGGTGCTGCAGGGCCTGGCGACACGGCTCGGTGCCAGGCATAGCGGCTTCGACATGACGGCGATGGAATTGATCGACGCCACCCTGCAGGCCTCCGGCTGGCCGGATGCGCAGACGGTGCTGCGCGAACACTGGATCGATGGTGCCCTGCCCTTCGAGCGGGCGCATTTCCTCACCGCCTTCCCGCAGCCGGACAAGCGGTTTCATTTCGCCCCCGACTGGGCATCGCTGGGCCCGAACCATGCCTGCATGCCAAGCCTGCCGGATCATATGCCCAGCATCGATGCGACGTCGCCGGAGCATCCGTTCCGGCTGATCACCTCGCCCGCGCGCAGCTTCCTGAACACCAGCTTCACCGAAATGCCAAGTTCCCGCCGGCGCGAGCGCCGTCCCACCGTGCAGATGCATGGCGATGATGCAGAGCAGTTCGGCATCGCCGATGGCGCCCTGGTGCGGCTCGGCAATGCGCGCGGCGAGGTCCTGCTGCACGCACAGATCGCCGAGGGCCTGCAACCCGGCGTGCTGTGCGCGGAAAGCATCTGGCCGAGCGAGAAATTCGTCGGCGGCATCGGCATCAATGCGCTGACCAGCGATGATCCGGGACCGCCCAATGGCGGTGCGGTGTTCCATGACACCGCGGTCTGGCTGCGTGCCGAGGCGGTGGAGATGGCCCTCGCGGCCGACTAGCAGAACGAGAGGAGACCTGATGTCAAGACGCATCGCCTTCGTCGGCGCCGGCGCCATCGGCGGCTATATCGGCGCCAGCCTCACTGCCCTCGGCCACGACATCACGCTGATCGATCCGTGGCCCGCGCATGTCGAGGCGATGCGTTCCCACGGCATGCATCTTTACGGCATGACCGAGCCGGAGAACCGCGTGATCCCGGTCAATGCGATGCATATCACCGAGGCGCAGCAGCTCGCGAAGCAGCGGCCGATCGACATCGCCTTCATCGCGGTGAAGTCGTACGACACGGTGTGGGCGACACGCATGATCCGGCAATACCTGGCACCTGGCGGCTTCGTGGTGTCGTCTCAGAATTGCGTGAACGAGGAGCGCATCGCCGGCGTCGTCGGCTGGGGGCGCACCGTCGGCTGCGTGGTGGGCGGCGGTATCGGCGTGGAGCTGTTCGAGCCCGGTCACGTCCGCCGCACCATGATGAAGAATCCCAACGTCGTGTCGCTCCACGTCGGCGAGCCGCACGGCCGCATCACGAAGCGCGTCGAGGAACTCGCCGAGATTCTGCACGGCGTGGACAACGCGCACGCCACCGAGAATCTCTGGGGCGAACGCTGGACCAAGCTTTGCGTCAACGGCATGCGCAACGGCGTGTCGGCGGCGACCGGCATGGGCGGCAACGCGCGCGACAGTCACGACGCGATCCGCCGTATCTGCATCAGGCTGGGCGGCGAATCCGTGCGCGTCGGCCAGGCGCAGGGCTTCAAGCTGGGCAAGATCGGCACGCTGGATCCGGAGAAGCTCGCGCTGGCATCGGAAGGCAACCGCGGTGCATTGGACGAGATCGAGGCACTGATGCTCGCCGGCACCAACGCCGCGGCGCGCAGCGACCTGCAGCGGCCATCGATGGCGCAGGACATGGCAAAGGGCCGACGCACCGAGATCGAGTTCATGAACGGCTACATTGCCGAAAAGGGGCTCGAGGTCGGTGTGCCCGCGCCAACCCACGCCATGCTGACCGACGTGGTGAAGCGCGTCGAACGCGGCGAAATCGTTGCCGATCCGGCGAACGTGCTGGTGAACACCTGAGGCAACCGCGTTCACCCGGCAAGCGTCAATGGTCACGGGGATGGACATGCTGGAACAGACACTCGACTGCCTGGTCGCAACCGCGGCTGCGACGCGGCCGTTGCACGCGGTGCGCCCCAATGGACTTGCCACGTTCCTAGAAACACTACCCGAGCCGCAGGCACGCTTCCTTCGCCAGCTCGACTTCCAGGCCGCTGCGCAGGAGTTGCTGTTCCTGCCTGGGGAAAGCGGCGTTGTCGGCGCCGTCCTCGGCCTCGGTGACGACGCTTCGCCGGCTGCCTTCGGCAATCTCGCGTTCCGCCTACCGGAAGGCGATCCATGGCAGTTGCAGCCGGGCGATTACCAACCCGCCGTCGCGACGCTCGGCTATTGTCTTGGCGCATATCGTTACGGCTCGCTGAAGACGGCGGGGAAAGGCGCGGCAGCACAATTGCTGGCGCCACCGGACCAAACCGCCAGCCGCAACGCCGCCGCCGCCACCTGGATGGTTCGTGATCTCATCAACACGCCTGCGAACCTGCTGGGTCCAGTCGAACTGGCGGACTTTGCGATTTCGCTCGGCCGGCGATATGGCGCCACTACCGAACTGATTGCCGACGATGCGCTGGCAACCGGCTACCCAACGGTCTCGATGGTCGGGCAAGGTTCGGCGCGGCCGCCGCGCATTGCCATCCTGCGCTGGACCGGCAGCAACGCGCTTGCCAACGCACCGCTGATCTCGCTGTGCGGCAAAGGCGTGTGCTTCGACACAGGTGGTTATGACCTGAAACCATCCAGCGGCATGTTGCGCATGAAGAAGGATATGGGAGGCGCTGCCACGGTGCTTGGCCTGGCGCGCATGATCATGGAGTCAGATCTCCCCGTGCAGCTCGTGGTGCGAATCGGTTGCGTGGAGAACTCCGTGTCCGGCACGGCCATGCGTCCGCTCGACGTGGTGCGCACGCGCAAGGGCATAACCGTCGAGATCGGCAATACGGACGCCGAGGGCCGGTTGGTATTGTGCGACCTGTTGGCTGACGCATGCGATGAATCACCCAACTTTTTGGTTGACTGCGCGACATTGACAGGTGCGGCGCGCGTCGCTTTAGGTCCAGATCTGCCTGCCATGTTCTGCAATGATGACGATTGGGCAGGCATACTATTGCGAGCGGGACACACAGAGCATGATCCGCTTTGGCGCCTGCCGTTATGGGCTGGCTACGATCGCTGGCTCGATAGTCAGATCGCCGATTGCAGCAATGTGTCGACAAAGCCGCATGCCGGAGCCATCACAGCGGCATTGTTTTTACAGCGCTTTGTTTCGCAAGGCATCGCATGGGCCCATTTTGACCTCTATGCTTGGAACGACCAGTATGCGCCGTCTCGTCCGGAAGGTGGCGAAGCCTATGCGATGCGTGCAGTGTTTGCTGGCATCAGGCAGCTACCGACCATTGTTGGAGCACAATAATAGCGGTCACATGCTCGCGAGCGACAGAAAAAAGACTTCGTATCTGTAATGGGATTGACTAGGTATCGAATCTCTACCTGCCACTTGAGCGTCCGCACTGTGGCCGCGAGCATGTTGCAGGGTCGGGGCACCCAGAAAGGAAATACGCATGGCTGTTAATCCGACCGCCGACCATATGGTTGGCATTCTGAGGGAGACCGTTGTCGCGCTGGTGCGTCGCGACGGGCCCGATCTTTCGGCGCGCCAACTCGGCGTATTCCTAACCTGCTATCTGCGCGATGGCGGTCACACGGTGCGTGGCCTCGCTGCCGAATTGAATGTATCGAAGCCGGCCATCACCCGCGCGCTCGATCGGCTGGGCGAACTTGATCTCGCACGCCGCAAGGTCGATCCGCTCGATCGCCGCAGCATTCTGGTGCAGCGCACCTTGAAGGGCGCCGCCTTCCTGCGTGATCTACGGTCGATCATGGGTGAGGCCGCTACAACTGCGAAGAAAGCACCGGCAGCCACCGAAGCTCTGAGCCGCCGCACCGCTACGGCCTGATTTCTGTTGGCTTCCTCCCCGCCCTGCGTCAAGGCGTGAGGGCGGGCAAGCGGCGGGTTTACCCCCACCGCCCCAGTCTCGCGAGACGAGCCCGATGCACGACGAAACTGAGCCAGATTAGCTGAGGCACCAACAGCAGCAGAGGAACGAATGGCTTGACCTCTGATGGCACGGCAAGAAATACGAAAGCACTGATGCCACCGAGCACAGCGAAACCCCAATAAATCAACGCGATAGCGAAATCGGGTACACCGGAGCGTTGCGCGACCTGATACATGTGTCCCCGATGTGGCGCGGTCACCTTCTCGCCAGCAATCGCCCGCCGGACCAGCGTGAACGCCACATCGAATAGCACGCCAGACAGCAGCATGGGCACGATCAGGAACGACAGTTCCACCCCATCGAGGCGGCTCGCCGCGACGGCCAGGACGGCCAGAATGAAACCGCAGAACTGACTGCCCACGTCACCCATGAAAATGCGCGCCCGAGGGAAATTGAATGGCAGGAAGCCAGCCAGGCCGGCCGCGAGCAACAAGGACGCGAAATAGGCGAACCAGCCACCGTAGTGCCCGGCGATGGCGCACAGGAAACATGCCACGATTAGTGCGACGCCCGCCGCCAGCCCGTCCAGCCCATCGATGAAGTTCATTGCATTAGTGACGAACAGCAGCCAAAGGACGGTTGCTGGCGGCCCCAGCCAGCCGATGTAAAGGGAGCCGACATACGGCACGCTGTAATCCGCTACGTAGATGCCGCTGCCCACAGCCACTAGCGCCGCCAGTACCTGGGCAGCGAGCTTTACGGTAAACTTCCAGTCATAAAGATCATCCAGAAACGACACCACTGCGATCGCCACCGACGCCTCGATCACCCCGATGAAATACGGATCGGCCAGGCGGGCGAATTCGGCAAAGCGATAGAGCACTGCAATGCCGACAAGGAACGCGACGACGACGCCAACGCCTCCGCCCTTCGGTGTGGCAATCGTGTGTGCCTTGCGCTGGTTCGGCCGATCCAGCACGCGCGCTGCCATCATCCCTCGGACCACAGCAGCGGAAAGCAGTGCCAGTGCGGCTGCGAACGTCAGGTGGCGCAGGATGGCGACAAGGGTCATGGGGAGCCGGATAACAGTGATCCGTAGCCGCTGGCCAGCCACCCCTGATGCGCAATTTTGTGCGCTGAGTTTGGGAGTGAATGCGAGTGGCCAACGACCACGATGCGATCAATATAGGCACCGGCACATCAGGCCTGTACCAGCCTTCCCGCCTGCGCGAACTCGGCTTACGCGTGCAGGTATTCGGAACCGGCAAGGGGGTCGGGGGTACCTGGTAATGGAACTGCTACCATGGCGCGCGCTTCGTTTCCGGAAGCTACTCCTACACCTATTCATTCTCGCAGGAATTGCTCGATGAGTGGACTTGGTCCGAGCACTTCACCGGTCACGCTATATCAATTACGTTGCCGTCAAGTTCGACCTACGGCGCGACATCCGGTTCCGCGGCCGGGTGGTCTCGGCGCACTGGCACGAGGCGGTACGCCAGTGGCACGTGGCGTTCGAGGATGGCAGCCACCACACCGCGCGTTTCCTCATCACCGCGATCGGTCCGCTGTCCGCCCCGACCATGCCGACGATTCCCGACGTCGAGACGGCGTAGGCATGGCAGCCAACGGGGTTCGATCCATTGGACGCCCGGACCGCTCTTCCCTATCTTGCCTAGCCGATAATCGTCCCGGAACTGGCACATGTCCCTTCTCGAACCAGGCGGCATCGACTGCGATATCCATCCGGCAGTGCCCAACCTCAAGGCGCTGCACCCTTATCTGTCCGACCACTGGCGCGACGTCGTGGTCCAGCGCGGCGTGCATGAACTGGAGTCGATCGCCTACCCCGCCAACTCGCCGCTCACGTCGCGCCCCGACTGGCGGCTGCCCAATGGCAGGCCAGGCTCGGACCTCGATGCACTGCGTGCCCAGGCACTGACGCCGTTCGGCACCAGCCTCGCCATCTGCAACTGCCTCTATGGCGTGCAGCTGCTGTTCTCCGAGGACATGGGCGCCGGCTTCGCCCGCGCGCTGAACGACTGGATCGCCGCAGAGTGGCTGGACAAGGAACCGCGCCTGCGGGCCTCCATCGTGGTGCCCATGCAGAACGCCGAACTGGCCGTGGACGAGATCAACCGCCTCGCGCCCGACAAGCGCTTCGTGCAGATACTGATGCTGGTCATGCACGACCACCCGCTCGGCAAGCGCCACTACTGGCCGATATACGCCGCCGCCGAGAAGCATGGCCTGCCCGTCGGCATCCACGCCGGCAGCGCCTACCGCCATCCGGTCACGCCGCTCGGCTGGCCCACCTACTACACCGAGGACTATGCCGCGCAGGCCGCCGCCTTCCAGGCCGCGCTGTCGTCGCTGGTGTGCGAGGGCGTGTTCACCAAGTTCCCCGACCTGAAGGTCGTGCTGCTGGAATCCGGCTTCACCTGGCTTCCGGCCCATCTCTGGCGGCTGACCAAGTTCTGGCGCGGGCTGCGCATGGAGGTGCCGTGGGTGGACCGCGCGCCCACCGACATCGTTCGCGAGAATGTGCGGCTGACCATCACGCCATGCGACGGGCCGCCCTCGCCCGAGATGTTCCAGCGGCTGATGGAGCATTTCGGCTCGGACGAGATGCTGCTGTTCTCCACCGACTACCCGCACTGGCAGTTCGACGGCGACGCGGTGCTCCCTGAGGGGTTGTCACGCGACCTCGTCCGCAAGATCATGATCGACAATCCGCGGAGCACGTATGCCCGCCTGACGGAGACCGTCCCATGAACGTCCAGGTCACTGCCCGTCCGACCGTCCAGTCCCCAGCGACCTCGAAGCTGGCGATCGCCGACGGCGACATCCATCCGCAGCGCAACTCCTACAAGGACCTGTTCCCCTACATGGAGGCCCGCTGGGTGGAGATGGCGAAGACCTTCGGGTCCCGCCCGCGCCAGGCGTACCAGGCCGGCCCCGCCTATCCGAAGGGCCAGCCGAACGCATCGCGCCGCGACGCCTGGCCGCCGGAAGGCGGACGCCCCGGCTCCAGCCTCGCCTTCCTGCAGAAGCAGTTGCTGGACGAGAACAACATCCAGCTCGGCATCCTGAACCCGACAGGCGACAACGGCTCGAGCTTCCAGAACCGCGAGTTCGGCAACGGCGTCGCCAGCGCGATGAACCGCTGGGTCGAGGCCGAGTGGCTGACCGAACCGCGCCTGAAGGGCTCCATCGTCGTGCCCTATGAGGACGCCGACGCGGCGGTGGCCGAGATCGAGCGCGGGGCCGGCGATCCGCGCTTCGTGCAGGTGTTGATGGTCACCCGCACCGCCAACCCGCCCGGCCAGAAGCAATACTGGAAGATCTACGAGGCCGCCGCCGCCGCCAACCT
>DATJJM010000417.1:0-9322 GCA_035492535.1 Acetobacteraceae bacterium
AGGTGCTCCGAGGGGCCCCATTACAACAAGCGCGGATGATGGCTTCTACGGCTGTCCATCTTGTACCCCGGCGGCGGACGTTATCACACGCCAAAAGCGTCGCGAGCTAGCTTATGCCTGCACTCCCTCGATTACATTGCCAAAGCGCACCCAGGTCTTGCCGTCCCATCGCATGAGTTGGAGTGCGCGCATCGGCCGATAGTTGGTCGGGCTGGTGCTGATCTTGATGCCGGGCAGGAGCGTCGGCAGCGCCAAGTCCCTCAGGTTCGTCGCCTGGCGCATGACATTCTCACGCGAGAAGTCGTCGCCGCATTGCTTCAGCACCTGCATCAGGGTCTTGCAGCAGCTATACGCGTAGACGTAGGTGATATCGCTGATGTCTCCGCCCGGCAGGTATTTCGCCATGAAATCCCGCCACTCCTTCATGCCGGCATCGTCCTTAAAGCCCGGATCGGTCGGATCCTTGAGATAGCCCGTGCTGACGATGCCGACGCCCTTCTCCGGGCCGACTGGTTCCATGACCAGGCCCACCGATACCGCCACGCTGTTCAGGATGTGCATCGGCTTCCAGCCGAGATCGTACACCTTGCGGATGGTCTGTACTGCGAACTTGGGGATCGCTACCGTCACGAGCACATCGCAGCCAGCGGCATGCAGGCTGGTGATCTGTGAATCGATCGTGGGATCGGTCACCTCATAGGTAACCGCCTTGACGACGGACTTGTCCCAGTTGTCACCCAGCACATCCTTCATGCCCGCGGGGTAGTCTTTGCCGTAATCGTCGTTCTGATAGATGATGCCGATCTTGGCGTCCGGCTTCTCGGCCAGGATGTACTTAGCGTAGACCTGCGCCTCGGTGCGATAGCTGGTCTGGAAGCCAATCGTCCACGGATGTTCTTTGTAGTCACCCCATTTGTCGGCGCCGCTGGCGACGAACAGGTGGGGCACCTTCTTCTGGTTCACGTAGCGCACGATCGCGGAGTTGGTCGGGGTCCCGAGCGTGTTGAACAGGAAGGCGACCTTGTCTTCCTCGATCAGGCGCCGCACCTGCTCGACCGTCTTGGGCGGGCTATACTGATCGTCGTAGGAGATGAAGTTGATCTTGCGCCCGGCAACGCCGCCCTGATCGTTCACCATCTGATTAAAGAACGCCATCTCCAGCCTACCACTGGAACTGTACGAGGACGCCGGGCCGCTGTATGGATTGGTGTGGCCAATCTTGATCTCTGTAGCGGTGACGCCGGTGATGTCGGCGGCCGAAGCACGAAGAGATGTTGTCGCGAGTCCGGCGGCGGTCGCCGTTGCCAGGCGTACAGCATTGCGGCGCGTCAACTTTGGCGATGACGTCATGGTTCGCACTCCCTAACCAGCTGCGGCGGGCCGCAGCTGCGATTTTCCTTGCTGCGTCACGGGCGATGCCCGCTTCGGCGCCACCAGCGGCGGCTCGGTCCGAACGGCGGACCGACGGTCCACCACGAGATTGCGGTGGACACTATCGGCGAAGGCGGCGGTAAAGGCCAGGGGAGATGTCAGACGGCGGTCTGACTATTGTCTCGCCCGCTCACTCATCGACACATCATGCGCGGCGGATCATGTGTCTCGGGCAATATCAGGTGGGGTTAGTCGTTCTTCCATGTTCCAGCTCGCGTTGCAGCTTCCAGAACTCGCCCTGCCGTGCCATTTTCGGCGGGCACTAGGTCGACCACCCTCCGCTGGCAGTGCGCGGGCACCACAAGATCCCATGTCGCTGTCGCTGGCTCAAATGCGCATGCGTGAGATATCGAGAAGAACACTCGCTTCCAGTTCCTTCTCGTCGAGGCGGTGTTTCACCAGATCACCGATACTCACGATGCCCTTCAGTTCGTTGTCCTCGATCACCGGCAAGTGGCGGATCCGAGCTGTTGTCATTGTCGCAAGCACGGCATCCACGCGATCGGAGGAGCGACAACTGATAATGCGTGTCGACATCAGTTGTTGGACATGAAAGCTGTGCACCGCAGCGCCTTCTCGGGCCACAGCGTTGATGAAGTCCCGTTCCGAGAATATGCCGCCGGTATCATCCACCGATCTTCAACTATCAAGGCGCCAATGCGATGCTCTGCCAGCCTGCGAACCGCAAGTTCGACACTATCGGTGGTGTGTATCTTTACGACGTGAGGGCCTTTGACCCGCAAAACGTCGGAAACAAGCATGGCTGCCTCCTGCGATCTGACCCGCACTGGTGCCCTTCTGGATGGTGATTGCTCGCAAGCAGTCCTTCGAGGGTGCACAGGCGATACAGTGCAAACTACGCGACGGGCCCACACTAGTGAGAGCTACGTCACACCTCGCGTCAGCCCTTCACACCACCCATGGTGAGGCCCGATGACATGCGGCGGCGGAATGCATAATAGGTGGCGACCGGTGGCAGGGCATAGATGATCGCGGTCGCCATCATGTAGTTCCAGGGCGCCTGATCACTGTTGGTGAACTGGGCAAGCGCGACGGGCACGGTCATACTGCGCTTATTAGACAGCAACAGGAACTGGTACAGGTACTCGTTCCATGCCAGCAGCAGCGCATAGGTGCCGACCGCGACGAGCGCGGGCGCCATCAACGGCAGATAGATGCGAAAGTAGACCTGCACGGGCGAAGCGCCGTCGATCCGCGCGGACTCATCCAGCTCCAGCGGAATGCTCCGGCCGTACTCCTGGAAGATGAAGATCGCATATGGTGTGGCGAAGGTGACCAACGCAGCGATGACCGACCATGGATTGTCGTGCAGTCCATAGTGATTCATGATCAGGTAGAAAGGAATGGCCAGGAACGACGCCGGAATCACGTAGGTCAGCAGCGCGGCATTGGTAATGAGCCAGCCGTTGTGCAGTTGCATCCTAGCCACCGAAAAGCTTGTCAACGACCCGATCAGCAGTACCAATAGGGTTGTCATGGTGGCAATGAAGATGCTGTTGCCAAACTGATGCCAGAAATTTTCCAGGTACCAATAGCCCTGCGTCACCACGATCCAGAAGCTGTGGGGCGAAGGTTGCGGCGGCCAGATGTGTTCGCCGAAGACGTCGCCTCCCGACTCGAGTGCAACCATGACCATGTTGTAAATCGGCATGATCGTCCACACCAGGACCAACACGCTGAGCAGCACCGTACCCGCGCGAGTCAGCCGCCGACGTCTGCGCGCGGCTCGACCCATACGGTGCGCTGTGAACGATATCGGGCGGACACCGCCGGCGGCGGTCGCGCTCACAGCTGCACCTCCGTGGTGCGCAGTTTGCGCATCAGTATAATCACGAGCGGGATCATCAATGGCAGCGCCGACATGACCGCCGCGACCCCGAGTTCCGGATGGCCCATGTCATAGGCATTGCGGATGCCCAGGGTGGCCAGCACGTGCGTCGAGTTGGCCGGCCCGCCGCCGCTGACGAAAAATACCGAATTGAAGTCGCCAAGCAGGAAGATCGTCGCAAGCAGCGTCAGAACAAGATAGAGGTTGGCCAGCATCGGAAAGGTCACGTAGACGAAGCTGCGCAGCCCGGTGGCGCCGTCGACCTTGGCGGCATCCATCACCTCTTGCGGAAGCGACATTCTGCCGGCGAGCAGAATAACGGTCCAGAACGGCAGCCATTTCCAGATATGCGACGCGATAGCGGAGCCCAGGGCGAACCAGCGCTGATTGAGCCATGAAGGGCCCTCGATCCCGAACAGAATATACAGAGTGTTATTGAGAAGTCCCCACTCGCCATTCAGCATCCAATGGATTGATATGAAGCTGGGCAATGCCGGGATCGCCCAGGGCAGAACGAAGATCACCAGCAGCGTCTTGATCCACCAGCCGGGTTGCATGAAGAAGCCGGACAGCAAGAGCGCGAGGAACAGTTTGAGATTCACGCCGAAGGCGAGAAAAAGCAGCGTGTTGACCAGGGTCTGCTGGTAGACCGGGTCGCTGAACAGCTCGCTATACAGATGCGGCGAGCTGCCCATCCACGCGCCATACAGCACGGGGTAGACCACAAAGGCCAGAAAGACTCCGATGTAGGGTACAACGAAAGCTACTGCCCAGGTGAACTCGGAGCCGCGCAGGCGGCCCTGCCAGGAACGCAGCAGCGGCCGCCGCCGGGCTGCCGGACGGCCTATGAGGGTGACTGATGCGCTGGCCATGTCAGCCACTCAGCTCTGCGCCACCGGGTATCGTGCGAAAATCTCCTCCACCCGCTTGAACGCCTTCTCTGCGGCCGCCTGAGGTGTCAGCCCGCCGGTCATGATGTCGGTCCAGGCGATGCTCCAGACATGCTCGTTCTGCACCTGGGCATAGGCCGGATTGTAGACCCAGAACGACGGCGTGGTCGGCCCGAGTAGTCCTTGCTGGACATACGCCACGCGGTGCTGGTCCGTCGGGTCGAGCCACCATGGGTCGTTCTTCACGATCGACGGCATGGCCGGAATGTTGCGGCCCAAACCTGTCTTCAGATACTCGTTGGAGACCGTCGGCTGAATGAAATACCTGAGGAAGTCCGTTGCCACCTCGACGTTCTTGGCACCTTTGGGGATCAGGCCACAGGCGTTGGCGGCCATACTCGGCACTGGCTTGCCGTCGTTGCCGAGCGGCAAGCCCATGGTTACGATGTCCCGGTAGTCATTCTCGTCGTGAATGACCGCGACCTCGGTCGAGATCGTCCCGTCGAGGTCCATCACGATCTGCTTCGCATGGAATGCGTTGTTGTCGTCCGCGTCGTTCCAGTTGATCGCCCCGGGCGGCACATAGCCTTCTTTGTACGCCGTGGCCGGATAGGTCAGCGCTTTTATAGCCGCTTCCCGCACCATCGGGTCGTCGAGATGCAGCCTGCCGTCCTTGCTGACGATGTTCTGTCCGCCATTGGCGATCAGGAAATAATTGAACAGGGCATTCGGATCGACGCCGTTGGTGCTGACCTGGAATCCCAGGCCATACACCTTTCGCTCACCACGCGCGCGCAATCCCTTTTGCACGCCTTTGAAGAAGTCATAGTAGGCATCCCAGGTCTTCGGGATGTCCTCTGTCTTATAACCGGCCTTCTCGACCAGCGACCGCCAGATGTGGTTCGGTAATACGGCCGTCGTATAGGGCACGCCATAATAGCTGCGACGTTTCACCACGCTGTTGTAGCAATAGGCCGACAGCAGCGCGGTCTCGGTGTACTCCTTGCGCTGCGTCTCGATGATGTCGCTCACGTCGAGCAGTTTGTCGTCCCAGGCATACAGTGCAACGATCTCTGCTGGCGTATTCTGGAACAAGTCCGGGACTATTCCGCTCGTCACCGCCGATACGATCTTCTGACGCATCGGCGCAAAAGGAATGATGCTAAAGTCGATAGTGTTGCCGCTGACCTTCTGATAGTCGGTGACAATCTTGCGGAAGGCCACGTCCTCTTCCTGGACGAAGCCTTGTATCCACCACACCGCAGCCGTCGTGGCCGCGGCCCTGGCAAGGTAGGGGCACGCCAAATTTCCGCTTGCCGCAATTCCCAGAGACGCGCCAATCACAGACCGACGGCTAAGGGTTCCCATGCCGTGTTCCTTCCTGTTCGGAGCGCTGCGCCTTAGTCGGCGGCGTCAATTTGATTGACCTTAATCTACGCTCGCGTCTGTCTGTCCACAAGAAATATTAGCGTGGCCATCCAGTGGAGCACGCGCCGCCAACCTCAACAGTCCATGATCCATCCGGCGCCTAATTCCGGGCAGCGGCTATCCGCTGCAGTGGCAGGCGCCACGCCATCCACTAGAGCGGATGCTGTCGGACCCGCGTGTCGCCGATCAACGCGCAACAGCGAGTGAATCGTCTGCTCGCCCGCCGTCGGGATCCATGGTATCTGTCTCGACGTGGTCACGCGTGCCGGCAGATCCGCCAGTACGCGAGAGGTGATGCATGAGCAGTACGCAGCAGGTTCCTTCAGTCGGACCGAGCGTATCGGTCAAGAACCCACTGCGCCCGGTCGGGCAACGCCACCTGCACGACTCGGATGTCACGTGGACCATCGCCTTTCTGATCCCCTATGCGGCGGTGTTCCTTGCCTTCGTGGTAAATCCCGCCGGCTACGCGCTGTGGATGGCCAGCAACCCCTCGCTCTACACGCAACTGGCCGAGGATCCCCGCTATCTGCGGACAGTGGTGAACACTCTGCTCTTCGTCGGCCTTAGCGTGAACGTAAAGATGTTCCTGGCGCTGCTGCTGTCGGGCTTTTTTATGCTCCGGCGATGGTGGATCAAGCCGCTGTTGACAATCTTTCTTCTGCCCTGGCTGGTGGCGGCAGTCCAAGTATTCATTTCTTTTCATTGGATGCTCATCGGCGAGCAAGGTCTCATCAACCGCATCCTGTCGGTGGTGTTCGGCATCGATGGCCCGATGTGGTTCAATCACCGCTGGCTCGCACTCGGTTCGGACATTGTCGCCTACATCTGGAAATGGCTGCCGTTTTGGACCGTGATTTTCCTCGCCGGCCGCATGGCGATCCCGCGCGACGTCTATGATGCAGCCGCGATCGATGGAGCCACCGGCGCGCGCAGATTCGTTCATGTTGTCTGGCCACTGCTGGCGAACCTTTATCTCGTGTGCACTTTGCTCGCCACACTCTGGACGTTCGGCGACTTCGTAACCGTCTACTTTGTTTCGGGCGGCGCGCCGGTGTGGTCCACGGAAGTACTGGCGACGCTCGGCTTTCAATATGCCTTCGATGCAGGGGAACCTGCCCTTGGCATGGCGGCGATGCTGTCCGCCCTCCCGGTGCTGGTTCCTATCGCGATTGCGATGATTCGTTGGCTCCAGACAAGTGACCTGCAACTGTGAGCGCTGTGCAGGCTCTCCTCCAGCCGCCGTTCCGGCGCCGCTGGCTGCGACGGGTCCTCACCGAAGCGGGCACGATCATGCTCGGCGGTATCCTCGCGATCTGGTCGCTGATACCCATCTACAACATGCTGTTGATTGCGCTAGATCCCGAAGAGGGTGAAATCGAGTTCGCCGGCAACATCTGGCCTCCCGAACCGTCGCTGGAGGGCTTCCGCACCGCCGTGATGCAGCAGACCCGCTATCTTTGGGATTTCTGGCACCAGTTCGGCAACAGCCTCTATATCGCCGTTGCGACGATGCTGCTGACCCTGTTGACCGGCTCGCTTGCGAGCTTCGCGGTGGGACGGATGCGGCTTAGCAAGGGCGCGTTTCTCACCAACGCCGCCCTCCTCACCTACTCGATCCCCGCATCCTTCCTAGTCGTCCCGCTTTACCGCGTCATGCACGGCTACGGGCTCCTGGACAGCCTCTGGGCTGTTATTGCCACGCAGGTGGCGTTCGCCACGCCATTTGCCGTCCTGATCCTCCAGCAGTACGCGAGATTGATACCGCTTGAGCTGGATGATGCCGCCCGTCTCGATGGCGCGTCGGCGGTTCAGGTGTATCTGCACATCTATCTGCCGTTGATGACACCGGCGCTCGCAGTCGTCGCCTTCTACGCAATGCTGCTGGCATGGAACGACTATGTGTATCAGTTCGTGCTGCTCGCGCCGCGAAACATGACCGCCTCGGTCATGCAGGCCCACTTGTTCACCGACGCCGACGCGGCGTGGAACGCAATGATGGCGGCCGCTATCGTATATGCGCTACCTCCCGCTGCACTGTTCTTCGCCCTCCGCCGTCACATGACGACGGGTCTGACGATCTGGGGCGCCGCGGGATAGGCGGCGGTAATGCCGGTGCGACGCGCCGAACTGCTCGCTCACTCCGTCGATGTCACCCCTGTATTGGCCGATACGGCACATCTGAGCCCGCCACGTGGCGTAATGCGCATGTCAGTTGGCATCGGTGGTGCGGCGACGGTGGCCGGTCGTCACGAGGGCGACGTGATCCTCGATTTCAACGGGTCACCTCGGCAGATGGTAAGTTGGTCCTCGTAAAGCGTCGCCGCTCTGAACGGCGCGGTTGGGCGCAGACTGGCTGGAAACAGAGCGACGGCTTTGGGCATTTGGGATACTGAAGCGGACGTTGGCTTTGGCCGATCTGTCGGCAGCGTGCGACCTATGCCGGCTACACTGAAGCCTTGGGTTGCAACTCGAAACCAGCAATTCGTTCAACGCGGAGGCGAGGCGCTGCCGCTGGCCGCCACGCCGGGCTACCTGATTCCAATGACGTCCTCGTCGGTAGGCCGCCGCACCAAGACGCCCTGAGTTACAGCAGTACGCCGCCGTCATCGACCACGATGACCTGACCAGTACCGTAGGTTTGGCGCATCAGGTACAAGTAGGCTTCAGCGATTTCCTCCGGTTCGCCCGCTTGCATACTTGGCGGCGAGATAAGCGCCCCAGAAGGGAAGGTTGAAGAACTGTCGCGCCTTTTCCAGGTCAGTGTCAGCCAATGGACCGAGCTGAAGGGTTTCGCCTGCGGTGAACATCAGGTGATCGAATGCACCGATGCGGGCGAAGAAAGCCTGTACCGCCGCCGCATCAGTCCAAGCAACTTCAACGTGTACCATAGCAGCCCGAAGCTCGCTGAAACCTGGTGCGTGAACAAGAGCCATGCCTGCAGTGATGCGATCGCTGTGTCACCTTGTTCGGCAACATGCGCGCGGATAGCCGGGTAGAATGACGCCAACTTCGGCGGCTTATGGCCACGCCCCGAACGCACGGTGGTTTCCCCCCGTCGTGCGGCGTCTCGCCAAAGCCTTCGACACATACGAAACACTCACCCCACCAGCCCGCTCGCTATCGTCCGACGCAGCGAACACTCGCTCGCGCAGATCCTGCGAATAAGCCTTGCCTCGCTGATACAGCATTTCCGCCTCCGGTTTCCCTCCACCGGAGATCCAGGAATCACATATCCTACCCGTTTAAGAAGTGCCCACGATTCCGGCAACGCTGAAAATGCTCTAGCCGCCCAATCCGATGATCGCTCTCGACCCGACTGCGTCATCCGCGGGCGAGAAGCGGCTTGCGGAAAGCGGACGCTCAGCCCCCAGGGGTGGCTCCTATTAACTCAGCCGACGTGTCGCCGTGGCGCACAAATCAACGGTACCGTCGAAAAACTCTGCCCACACCTCCGCGGAGCAATACCTGAGGACATCAGTCATGGCCTTCAATCCTGTCGGGCCGTTTACCGTCTTTCCTTCTGCTATCACCTGTGTCTTGGCTAGCCTCGTCTCGATCAAGCAGACAGTCGATGAAAGCACGGAGCGCAGGTTGCGGATGATGACGATTCGAATAGTAGAGAAAAAGCCCGGGAACGGTCGGCGACCAATCATCTAGAACGCGCGCCAGTCGCCCTTGCGCGATCAGGTCGTGGATGCGGTCGTCATAGGCATAGTGGATG
>DATJJM010000418.1:0-5153 GCA_035492535.1 Acetobacteraceae bacterium
GTGGCATCGGCCGGCAGGAAGTCGCCCATGATCCACTCGACCAGCGTGCCGCCGATGTAGGGGATGGTGCCGAACAGCGAGATGATCACCTTGGCGCCCCAGAACGACATGTTGCCCCATGGCAGCACGTAGCCCATGAACGCCTCGGCCATCAGCGCCAGGAAGATCAGCATGCCGAGCAGCCACACCAGCTCGCGCGGCTTCTTGTACGAACCGTACATGATGCCGCGGAACATGTGCAGGAACACCGAAACGAAGAACAGTGAGGCGCCGGTGGAGTGCATGTAGCGGATCAGCCAGCCCCACTCCACGTCGCGCATGATGTACTCGACCGAGGCGAATGCGCCCGCCGCGGTGGGCGTGTAGTTCATGGCGAGGAACGTGCCGGTGGCGATCTGATTGACCAGCACCAGCAGGTTGCACGTGCCGAAGTAGTACCAGAGGTTGAAGTTCTTCGGCGCGTAGTATTCGGTCACGTGCTTGCGGATCATGCCCCGCAGGCCGGGAGCGCGCTCGTCTATCCAGTGGTGAAGACGCGTAAGCATGGTCATGGGTGGGTCCGGCAGGTGCGCCCTGTTCGGGTGGGAAGCCGCATGCCTCCAGGTCGATGTCCAGGCGGCCGGGTACCGGCCGGGGATTCCACCTCGGAGAGGCGGAATCCCCGGCACGATGTCCGGTCAGTTCATGGCTCCGAAGACCGGGGAAACCTCAGGCGGCCGCGTCGCGCCTGGCCAAACCCGAACGGTCGAGCCAGGCCTGGAAGTTCAGCGAGCCCAATCGCGCGCCGGCGGCCGGCACCAGGCTGTCGGGCGCCAGCTCGGCGCCGAAATACAGGGCCCTGGGGTCCGACACGACCTTGCGCGTGCCGCCGGTGATGTTCAGGAAACGCTGGACCAGGTCGGCAAGCGGGAACTTGTCGGGGCCGGCGATCTCCACCATGCCGTTGACGGGAGCGCCGAGCGCGTAGTCGGTGACCGCCTCCGCGACATCGTCCGAGGCGATCGGCTGGATGAACGCGGACGAGAGGCGGATCTCCTCCCCGGCCGCTCCATTTTCGGCGATGCCGCTGAGGAACTCGAAGAACTGCGTCGAATGGACGATGGTATGCGGAACGCCCGAGGCGCGGATCAGTCGCTCCTGGGCAACCTTGGCGCGCAGGTATCCGCTTGCCGGAAGACGCTCCGCGCCCACCACCGACAACGCCAGGTGATGCTTCACACCGGCCTTTTTTTCCGCAGTCAGCAGGATGCTGCCGGAGGTCTCGAAGAACTCCAGCACCGCCTTGTCCTCGAACGAAGGCGAGTTGGCCAGGTCGATGACGATGTCGGTGCCAGCCATGGCGTCGTCCACGCCTTCGCCGGTGAGCGTGTTGACGCCCGAGGACGGCGCCGCGGCGAGCACCTCGTGGCCACGCTTGCGCAGGCGGTCGACTGTCTTGCTGCCGATGAGCCCGGTACCGCCGATGACAACTATTTTCATGAGACACCTCTGCATCTCTGTTGGCGCCGATGGCGCCGATGGCGCATCGTGATTCATGCTAGACGCGGGGCACGCCCGCCGGTAGGGCTGCCGGCGGACTCACCATGTTCCCTGCGACGCAACAATCGCGGCGGCGGCAAGGCGACGACCGCGGGCCGCGTCGCGCGAAGGTTTCAGTACGCCGGCCGGGAACGCGGCTGGTGGCCCGGCACCTCCGCCACGTCCAGTCCTTCGAGCAGATCCCACACGCTCTCCTCATCGCCGTCGGCCAGCATTTCGCACGGGGACTTTCCGCCCCATGCACGTTGCGGCGCGCATAGCCAATACGCCGCTCGGCGCTTGCTGCCGATATGGTCGAGCAGTGCCTGCGCAAGCGACGGATGGCGGTATTCGAGCACGTCAAACGCGCCCGACGTCAGCTCCTCGCGTCGGGCCGCGATGCTGGCGATTTCGCCGACGATGCTGCGGAACTTGTTGACGGGTATTCGCATGGCTAGTTTCCTCGGTGAATGGGCGCGTACGGGCCGACGCGATGCTCCGGCCCGCGTGCCGTCGCGGATGGAGCTCGGAAACGCAATGACCATCTCTGCCCGCCCCAGCGCCACCAGCTGTTCCGCGGAGAGGTTTCCCAACTCCCTGATCGGGGTCCGTCGGTACCACTCCATGACCGCCGTCGGGCGGGGTTCGATCTCGGCGGCGACCCGCAACACCGCCAGCGCCGCCGGAATCGGGCCGAACAAGGTGCTGTAACCGTACTCGCCCACCGGCGCGATCGGCGGATCCGATGCGTCGGCATGGTAGGCCGCAAGGACCAGCGCCTGCAGTGAAGCCTCGGCAGGCAGCGGCATCGTTGGCACGGAAGTCATACGGCATCGCGTCGCGGCACATCGCCCATGCCGGGCAACAATGATTTCATGATGGACACCCTTCGAAGGGACCCGGCGGGCGACGGGAACCGCGGCACGGATCGACAAGCACGATTGTGGTGGCCGGATCGTAGGCGGCGACGGCGGGAGGCAGTAGTCACGCCGGATGAATGAGCGAGTTGATTCCCCGGCAACAATGCATCCGCGCACGCCTTGCCGCGGGCATCCGCCACTTTGCCGACTGCTTCGTGAGCGCACCTGCGGGCGATGCCATGGCCCGGTCTTCCGGAGCGTTGCACCCGACGGCGCAGAAGGTCGGCAACGTCGCCTTCCGGCTCGGCGCCTGAAGCGTTCACCCACCCGCCGTCGACGCCTTCGGCATTGGTGCATTTGCGGAAGCACTGTCGTTCCTGCCGCGGATCTAGCCGGCCGCGAACGGGCCGCCCAGTATCCGAAGCGACAACCAGGCAGGGCATCACAAGGCAGCCATGAACATCGTCGTCATCGGTGGAAGAGGCCTGGTCGGGCGGAACATCGTCGAGCGGCTGCGCGCGCAGGGTCGCCGGGTATCGGCTGCCTCGCGCGCCACCGGCGTCGACCTGATCAGCGGGCGCGGCCTGGCGGAAAGCCTGGCCGGCGCCGACGTGGTGGTCGATGTCAGCAATTCGCCGAGCTTCGACGACATGGCCGCCTTCGAATTCTTCAAGACCGCCATCTTCAATCTGCTGCATGTCGAGAAGCACGCCGGCGTAAAGCACCACGTATCGCTTTCGGTGGTCGGCACCGGTCGCCTGGAGGCCAGCCCCTACCTGCGCGGGAAGGCGCTGCAGGAACGCCTGATCGCGGCGTCCGGCATCCCGTTCACCATCGTGCACGCGACGCAGTTCCACGAATTCCTGCTCGACATCATCAGCTACGCCGTCGACGGCCGGACCATCTGCCTGTCGCCCGCCTTCATCGAGCCGGTGGCTTCCGACGATGTCGCCGCGACGATCGCCAGGGTCGCCGCCGGACCGCCGCTCAACGGCTCGATCGAGATCGCCGGCCCGGAGCGGGCGCGCATGTCCGAACTCATCCAGCGCTTCGTCATCGACATGGAAGCGCCGTACGACGTGCGCACCGATGCTCGCGCGCCCTACTTCGGCGCCACGCTGGACGAGTTCGTGCTGCTTCCGCGCGAGGACGCCGAGCGCGGCGAACTGGGGTTCCAGGCCTGGTTCGAGCAGTCGGAATACGCGCGCGCCGACTGGTGAGGCCATCGAGCAGGCTGCCGGGATTGGTGCACGGGCGGCAACACGGTGCATCCCTGTGCAGGCCTACCGCACACCTGCGCCACGGTCGAGAATTTCTCCCGCTTCTCCCCATGGCAACGAAGACGACGGGTGTCAGTTCGTCGAGGCGGCTGTAAAGGGTCGTGCACTTTCCACCCGTTCATGCACGGGACAAACCCGCGTTGGCGCCGTCCCCGCGGAGCACCAGTCAGCCACACGACGACGCCATGGGCGGGAAGCCCTTCCGCCACGCGCCATCGCCGACCGGAGACGACCGCCATGCAGCCATCAAGCCGCATCCTCCTGCAAACCACCATTGCGCCCAACGACGACGACTGGCACATCGGTCGCTTCAGCCTGCTGCGCGACTACCTGGCCGGCCTGTGCGACAGTGATGGCCGGCCGCTGTTCGAAGTCACCGCGCGCGACCGCGAGCCGCTGGGCGCCGCGGACAGCGTGCTGTCGCAGATCGATACCTCGCCGTTCGACCAGCTGTGGCTGTTCGCGGTGGATACGGGCGACGGACTGACCAGCGCGGACTGCGAAGCGATCACCCGCTTCCGCCGGCGCGGCGGCGGCCTGCTGGTGTTGCGCGACCACATGGATCTCGGCAGCTCGGTGTGCAAGCTGGGCGGCGTCGGCCCGGCGCACTTCTTCCACTCGAAGAACCTTGACCCCGATCCGTCGCGGCGCAAGGTCGACGACGTCCTCACCAGCAACATCTCCTGGCCCAATTACCACTCCGGCGCCAACGGGGATTTCCAGCGCATCGAGATCGTGCCGCCGCTGCATCCGGTGCTGGCCGATCCCGGGTCGCCGGACGGCGCGATCCGCTATCTGCCGTCTCATCCGCACGAAGGCGCGGTCGGCGTGCCACCCGACGACGCGACGGCGCGCGTGATCGCGACGGGGCGCAGCCAGGCCACCGGCCAGACCTTCAACCTCATCGTGGCCTTCGAACCCTCCGCCAACGGAGGTCCGGCGATCGCGGAATCGACTTTCCACCACTTCGCCGACTACAACTGGGACCCGTCGATGGGCGCGCCCAGCTTTGTCAGCGAGGCGCCCGGCGACACGCTGGCGCGCTCGCCCGAAGCGCAACGGTCCATCCGGCACTACGTACGCAACCTTGCGCTCTGGCTCGGCGGCCAGCCGACCGGCAGCTACTTGAGATAGCTCTTCAGCACGGCAAGCACCGGCAGCAACTCGTCCTGCTGCTTCGTGTTGCCGGCGTCGGCCACGTGGGAGCGCAGGTGGCCCTCCATCACCTGAAGGATCAGGCCATTGACCGCGCCGCGCACGGCGGCCAGCTGTTGCAGCACGGCGCCGCACTCTTCGTCGCCTTCGATGGCGCGTTCGAGCGAAGCCACCTGACCGCCGATGCGGCGAACCCGGTCGACCAGTTTCTTCCGGTTTTCCTGGATGTGGGACATGGCGACGGCCTGACGGTCATATACTACGGGGGAGTATATGACCAGAGCACGAACCATGCCCGCCCCCGACGTTTCGCCATTCACGCACAGCCACCAGTTCAACC
>DATJJM010000419.1:0-11938 GCA_035492535.1 Acetobacteraceae bacterium
GTCGGGTCGAGGTGTTCGCGCAACCCGACGAACATCTGCATCGGCAATGTTCGCTGTTGGGGGCCTGCGAGGAACAGCGCAATCACAAGCTCGTCGAACGAAGCGACGAACGCGAACGCCGCACCGGACAGCACGCCCGGCAGGATCGATGGCAACATCACGCGCTGGAACGCCATCATCGGCCGGGCTCCGGAAATCGCCGCGGCCCGCATGAGCGTTCGATCGAAATTGGCGAGGCTCGCACCGACGGTGACCACAACGAACGGCGAAGCGACTGTCGTCTGCGCGACGATGATCCCGAGGAACGAGTTGGCAAGCCCGATTGGAGCATAGAACAGATAGGCGCCAACCGCGGTGATGATGACCGGCACGATCAGCGGAGAGATCAGAATGGCCATGACACTCCGCCGGGCCGGCATACTGGGGCTGGAAAGACCAACCGCCGCAAGCGTCCCCAGTACGGTCGCCACGACCGTCACGCCGATGGCGATGACGATGCTGTGCCAGATCGCATCACGCCACTGCCCGCTGCCGAGCACGTCGCGATACCAGCGCCACGAAAATCCCTTGAGCGGATATGTGAAAAACGCTTCCGAGTTCACCGACAGCGGCACCGGCACAAAGATCGGCAAGACAAGAAATGCCAGCACCAGCGCACAGAAAGCGATCACCGCGGCAATGCGGATCCGGTCGCTCAGAGTGGCATAAGGTGAGACCAGCATGGTCAGATGAGCTTCATGCGGTCGATGCCGAACATGCGGGCAAACACGGCGAACAATCCGAGCGTCAACACCAGAAGGATGCAACTCAGTGCCCCCGCCATCTGCCAGTTCAGATCGACATTGATGTAGTTGGAAATGAAGTTCGCGATCAGTTGGTCGGCCGGTCCCCCAACCAACGCCGGGGTGATGAAATAGCCCAGGCAGAGAATGAAGGTCAGCAGACAGCCCGCCATGACGCCGGGCATCACCTGCGGCAGGTACACACGCCGGAACGCGAAGAACGGCCGCGCCCCCAGTGAATAGGCAGCCCGCATCTGTGACGCCGAAATCGTCCGCATGATGCTGTAGATCGGCAGCAGCGTGAACGGCAGTTGGATATGAACCATGGCAATGATCAGCCCGGTCCGCGTGTACATCAGGTCAAAGCGATGGTCGGCGATGTGCAACGCAAGCAGCACCTCGTTCAGGATGCCAAACTTCTGCAACAGCACCGTCCACGCCGCCGTCCGCACCAGGATAGAGGTCCAGAACGGCAGCAGCACCAGCATGATCAGCCGCGCGGCCAGCGGGCCAGGAACGTGCGCCAGCAGCCAGGCAAGAGGAAAACCCAGTATCAAAGTGATCAGCGTGACAGCCAGCGCAATCCCGAACGTGCGCGCGAATATTGTGCGATAGATTGCCTGGTCAGGCGACACCTGCCCGATGCCACCGTCAGGCATCCATCGCAGGTCGACCGCAGCCAACAGATAACTCGTCGTAATGGTATGGATGCCGCTTCTGATGGCGACCCAGGTGCTGGCCTCGCCCCAGAATGGATCCGCTTCGACAAAACCGGCGCGCGTCGACGGCTTTTCATTCGTCAGGTAACGGCCCATGCGCAGCACGTGACTTCGCGCCGCCGGCACCAGGTTGTTGAGATCCTTGGCGAGACTATAAAGCGAGTCATTCTGCTTCGCCGCCAGCAGGTCGTCGCCAAGCGCCGCAAACACCGCGTCATCCGGCACCCCGTTCCCCGGCGAAGCAGCAAGCGCCGACGCCGTCCGCGGCAGCGCATCATGTGTCGCCGGATCATACACCGCCCGCGACAGCAACATCCCGATCGGCAGACAAAAACTCAGCAGCAGCAACGCAAGCAAAGGTGCCACCAGCAGCAAGGCACGTACGCGCTGACCACGTGTTGTTCGCCGAACCGCGGCGGCGAGTGCAGGATCCGCCGCGGTCAGCGCTGCACTGGCGCTCAAGATACTATTTCGCGAGCCAATCGTTGAACCGCTTGTTCAGATCCTGGCCGTAGTCAGCCCAGAACTCCATGTCGATCGGCAACGCATTCACCATGTGATCGGGCGCCGTCGGCAGCTTGGGGAGCGTCTCAGCCGGCACGAATTTGACGGCGTCCTTCACCACCGGGCCGTACGGGATGAATTGCCCAAGCCGGGCATTGTTCTCCGGCTCCGCCACATACGCCAGGTATTTGTACGCAAGCTCCAGCTTCGGCGATCCCTTGGGAATCGAGATCATGTCGTACTCAATGATCTCGTTGCCCCAGACAATCTTGAATGGGGCATGATCATGATCGATCGGGTTCTGGATCCTCCCATTCCATGCCGTGGTCATGACGACCTCATGAGAAGCAAGCAACTGCGGCGGTTGCGCGCCGGCCTGCCACCAGACGATGTCCTTCTTGATGGTATCGAGCTTGGCGAAGGCGCGAGTCACACCCTGTGGCGTTGCCAGCACCTTGTACACCTGGTCAAGCGGCACACCATCCGCCTCCAGTGCCCATTCCAGATTGTTGGACGCAATCTTCTGCATGCCGCGCTTGCCGGGCCAACGCTTGGTGTCGAACAGTGCAAGCACCGATGTTGGCGGATCGCTCTTCACCACATCGGTGTTGTAAGCAAGGATATCGCCGTAAACATCCAACCCCATGCCGCAGTCTCGTGCCGCGCCAGGCAGGAAACCGCCGCGGGGCGCAATCTTGCTCCAGTCGAGCCGCACCAGCACACCTGAGTCACAGGCCGCGAGAACCTGTGCCGTGTCCACCGTGACGACATCGTCGGTGACATTGCCCGCCTTCACCATTGCCTCGACACGCGCCATCCCGGCCGATGTCTCTTCCTCGTTGAACTTGATGCCCATCTTCTGTGCGAACGGCGCGTACCACGCATTGTGCTGCGCCTGCTGCCAGGCCCCGCCCGCGGAAGCGATCGTCAGTTGTTGTTGCTGCGCTTCGGCAGGTGCGGCAACCAGAAGCACCGCCGCGCAGGCGATGCCGCCCAACGCTCCGATCGATTTGCTTGACCTCATTGATTTCCCCCTCAGGTTTGTTGCTCCAGTGAGGCTTCAACGGCGGCAGAAGCCGGGAAGGCACGACAGTCTTCGACATTCCAGCACAGGAAAATCGATTGACCGGCAACAGCGGCGGCATCGGCAGGAACCTTGACCGTCACTCTATGCCCGGTACCGATTTCAGTCAGCAGTCGTTGATGATCGCCAAAATAGATGTGGCTTATCACCACCGCACGGCACGCGTTGTCGCCACCTGCGGGATCGGCCGATACCCGTATCACCTCCGGCCGCACGGCGACCAGAACCTGCGCGCCATGCTCCAGATCGCCGACAGCCGTGGCCACGACCTCCGGCCCATCAGCGAGCGCAACACGAACATGGCCATCGGCAATCGCTGCCACGGTGCCAGACAACATGTTGTTCTCGCCGATAAACCCCGCCACGAAGGCATCGCGCGGCTGCATATACAGCACGTCCGGTGTTCCCTCCTGCACCACGCGGCCCTCGTGAAAGACCGCAATGCGGTCGGACATCGTCAGCGCTTCGCTCTGATCGTGCGTGACATAGACAACGGTCAGGCCGAGCCGCTCATGCAGCAGCTTGATCTCGATCTGCAACTGCTCGCGCAGCTTCTTGTCGAGCGCACCAAGCGGTTCGTCCATCAGTACCAGGCTGGGCTCGAACACCAACGCCCGCGCCAGGGCAATGCGCTGCTGCTGTCCGCCGGAAAGTTGCGCCGGTCGCCTGTCACCGAACGCTTCCAGCTGCACCATCGCCAAAGCCCGCTTCACGCGGTCGGCAATGTCTGCACGTGGCATGCGGCGCACGCTGAGCGGAAAGGCGACGTTCTCGCTAACGGTCATGTGCGGAAACAGCGCATAGTTCTGGAACACCATGCCGATATTGCGGTCATACGGCGGCAGCCGATCGACCGGACGCCCGCCAAGCAGGATTTCGCCGCGCGTGGGACGTTCGAAACCGGCAAGCATGTTCAGCGTGGTCGTCTTGCCGGAACCGGATGGGCCAAGCAGCGTGAGGAACTCACCCCGCCTGACATCGAGCGTCAGGTCGCGGACTGCGAGTGACCGGCCATCATAGCTCTTTTCCACGCCGATGAACTGCACGAGCGCCTCGGTATCGCTTCCCTGCGCCAGTGTGCCGTTCAAACGCGCACATCCTTCCCCTTGCCCCGCATAATCTTGCCAAGCTGCATGGGCGACCGCAACCTTGCCTCGCCAACCACCCCAGTCAGCGCCCGCATAAGGTTATGGTGACAAATGCCTATACGAATCATGTGACGCAACCGCCGCGGCGGCGCGTCAGACCGATAATCCGTCGGGACGATAGAGCGTCAGAACTCCAGCAGATTGTCCCTGAACTGCTTGTGCGCGTACTGCTTGCGCACCAGTCCACGCTTCTGCAGCGCCGGAATCAGCCCGTCGCAGATTTCCGCCGTCGACCGCCGCGACACATTCGGCATCGAGAACAGGAAGCCGTCGCCGCCAACCTCCTGCATGATTTCTTCCATCTGCCCGGCCACCTCGTCGGGCGTCCCGACCAGGTCCACCGACTGCCCCGAGGTGCTGTAGTCCACCATCGCCTCGCGCAGCGTGCGCTTGCCGGCCTTGACCAGGAACTGGCGCAGGCTCTCCTGGTGTCCGTTGGTGGTCAGTTCTCCCACCGGCGCATCCAGGTCCATCTGCGAGAAATCGATGTTCGTGATCCACCCCAGCCGCGCCAGCGAATATTCGACATTCTGCGCGGCCGATGCATTGCGCCGGCGCAGCAGCTCCTGCGCGTCCTCCTTCGTCTCGCCCAGCAGCGGCCCAACCAGGTACAGCACTTTGCACGACGACGGATCGCGCCCGTACTCCTTCAGCTTCCGCGTGATGTCGGCCTTGTAGGCCTTCATCGCATCCACGCCCTTAGGATGCGAGACGATCGTGTCCGCCCATTTCGCCGCAAAACTCTTGCCCCGCTCCGACCCACCAGCCTGCGCAATCACCGGCTGTCCCTGCGGACAAGGCCCCGAATTCAGCGGCCCACGGCTCGAGTAGTAGCGCCCTTTGTAATCGATCGTGTGCACCTTCGAAGGATCGATCAGGACGTGGTTCTCTTCGTCGTTGACGATGCAGCCAGGCTCCCATGATCCCCACAGCTGCTTGCAGATCTCGACGAATTCCTCAGCCATGTCATAACGCATGTCGTGCGGCGGCAGCCGGTCCATGCCGAAGTTCATCGCCGAGAGATCGGAACTGCCCGTCACCATGTTCCAGCCGCCGCGCCCTGCGGAAATCTGGTCCAGCGTCCCAACGATCCGCGCAACGAGGTATGGCGCATAGGCGAACGTCGAAAGCGTCGGCACGATGCCCAGGCGTGATGTCGCCGCCGCCATCAGCGTCGCCACGATCGAGGGCTCCTGCCGCGGGATCGACATGCCTCGCTTCAGGAAGAAATCGCGCCCCGTGTGGTGATTCTCGCCGACGTAGATCGAGTCCTCCAGCAGCATGTAATCGAAGCCCGCGCGTTCGATGTTGCGCGCCAGGTCGATCAGCACTTCGGCCGACATCCACTCGTCGGCGATGTTGCCGGTCCAGGAGGAACCCCACGCCTGGATGGACGAGCCTTGCAGGAACCAGGCGAGGTGGAACGGGTCAGTACGCATGGGCAGTTCCCTTTGCTTGATGACCTGACCGTATCAAAGACAAACCATGATCGGGAAGTGCCAAATGCCGATTTTTCGATCATACCTCGCGGCCGCACACCGGATTTTGCCCTGAATCCAGGCTGATGTCTGGAAAACAGGCATGAATCGATGAGCGCATGCTGGCACCTGCCTTGCACTGGTTGCAATCAAAACTACCGGTCTGCATCGGGGATCAGAGCATGCACATTCCGGCTCCCGCGCAATACGCGCGCTATTTCGGCCTCGCGCTCGTCGCACTTGCCCTGCTGCCGGCGGCCAGGCCCCACGCTGCGGAGCCGATCCTGATCGGCTTCTCCGCGCCGCTGACCGGCGATGCCGCCGGCAGCGGTCAGGAATCGCTCAACGGCGCGAAGCTCGCGGTCGCCGAGCTCAATGCCAGGGGCGGCGTCCTCGGCCGCCCCGTCCAGCTCGCCGAAGGCGACGACCGCTGCGATCCGAAAGACTCCGCCATCATCGCGCAGAAATTCGTTGCCTCCGGCGTTGTCGCCGCGGCGTCGCATTACTGCTCCGGCGCCGCGCTCGCGGCGATCCCGATCTTCCGTGACGCCGGCCTGCTTTACGTGGACTGGGGCGCCGTCTCGTCGAAAATCCCCGGCACCGGCTACGACCGGCTGTTCATCACCATCTACAACGGCGCGCAACCTGGTATATACGCGGCCGATATCGCCGTCACCAAACTGGGCCTGAAGAAGCTTGCGGTGGTGGACGACCGCACGCCGGCCGACGTCGAATTCGCCAATGCATTCCAGAAGCACGCCAAGGAGCTCGGGGCCGAGATCGTGCTCGCCGGTCACGTCACCCAGGGCGACAAGGACTTCAATGCGTTCGTCACGCAGGTGAAGGGCTCAGGCGCCCAGGCGCTGTTCACCTCCAACTACTATGCGGAAGCCGGACTGCTGAACCGGCAATTGCGCGATCAGCAGGTGACCACGGTCACCATATGTCCCGACACCTGCATGGACCCGCAATTCCTTGCCATCGCCGGAGCTGCGGCCGAAGGCGCTTACAGCGTGTCACAGCCGCAGGCCGATGAGCTGCCCGCCGCCAAGGACTTCGTCGCCGCCTACCAGAAGATGTTCGGCAAGGCTCCCGGCTATATCGGCCCCTACTCGTACGACGCGATCAACGTCATCGCCGCCGCCTACGCCGCGGTGGGCAAGGTCGATAACGAAGCCGCCGCGAAATGGCTGCACGGCCTCACCAAGGACACCGCCCTCAAGGGCATTACCGGCCCGCTCTATTGGAAGGCCGACGGCACGCTGCCGCAGTTCACCTTCAGCGTGTATCAGGCGAAGGGCGGTCACATGCAGTTCGTGAGCCACTGATCGCCCGGCTGCGGCCCCGTCATGAACCTGCTGTTCCAACAATTCGTCAACGGCCTGACGATGGGCGCCATCTACGCCATCGTGGGCCTCGGCTACACGATGGTCTACGGGATCATCCGCCTGATCAACTTCGCCCACGGCGCTGTCTTCATGGTCGGCGCTTATCTCGGCCTGACAATCCTCGAGCTGCTCGGCGGCGCCACGCCTGCCATCGGCATCGCCGCCAGCCTGCTGATCGCGCTGGTGGTGCCAGCCGTCATCTGCGGCGGCATCGGTGCTGCCATGGATACACTTGTCTATCGCCGCCTGCGGGCCATGCGCGCGCATCCGCTGATCCCGCTGATCGCTGCCCTCGGCATCTCGTTGATGCTGGAGACTGGCGCGATGCTGATCTGGGGCAAGGAATTCAAGGTCTACCCGGCGATCCTGCCCACCTGGCATTTCACCCTGGCCGGAGCAGTGGTGAACAGCGCGCAGCTCATCCTGCTGATGACCTGCTTCGTCATGATGCTGAGCCTCCATCTGTTCGTGCAGAACACCCGGCTCGGCCGGGCGATGCGTGCGGCCTCGCTCGATCCCAACGCCGCCCGCCTGGTCGGTGTGAACGTCAACAGCATCATCCTGCTGACCTTCGTCATCGGCTCCGCCCTGGCGGCCGTCGCCGGCGTTCTGGTCGGGCTCTACTACGGTTCGGTCAACTTCCGCATGGGCTACCTGCTTGGCCTCAAGGCGTTCACCGCCGCGGTGCTGGGCGGCGTCGGCAATATCCCCGGCGCCATGCTCGGCGGACTGGTCATCGGCCTGCTGGAGACCTTCGGGGCCGCCTACATCTCCGGTGAATGGAAGGACGCCATCGCCTTCATCATCCTGATCACGGTCATCGTCGTGCGCCCCACCGGACTGCTCGGCGAGCGCATCGCGGAAAGGGCCTGACACATGGAAATCGCACTGCCGAAGCAGGTCCGCGTCGGGCTCACCTCGTCATGGCAGTCGGTTCCCGGGATTATCCGATACCTGCCCCTGGCCCTCGCCGCCGCGGCATTGCCGGAACTGCTGCACAACCTCTACCTGCGCGATATCTGCACCTACATCGGTCTCTACATCATGCTCGGCATGGGCATGAATATCGTCATTGGCTACGCCGGACTGATGGACCTCGGCTACATCGCCTTCTACGGCATCGCCGCCTACACCATCGCCGCACTGACAGCCGAATTCGACATCGCTCCCTTCTGGGCCGCATTCCCGCTCGCCGTGCTGCTCGCCGCTGCCTTCGGGGTTGTGCTGGGGGCGCCGACACTCCGGCTCCGACCGGATTATCTCGCGATGGTCACCATCGGATTTGGCGAGATCGCAAGGCTCGCCTTCGTCAATCTCGATGCGGTCACCGGCGGGCCGCCAGGCATCACCAGCATTCCCCGCCCCGATCTCGGCATCTTCCAGGTCCACACCGCCGACCAGCTCTATTGGGTCATCGTGGCCGGCGCGATCCTGATCACCTGGTTCACCCAGCGCCTCGGCGACTCGAGGATCGGTCGCGGCTGGGCCTTCACCCGCGACGACGAAATCGCCGCCGAGGCCATCGGCATCGATACCGTCCGGATGAAGCTGCTGGCCTTCGCCCTCGGCGCGGCAATCGCCGGCGTGGCTGGCAGCCTGTTCGCCACCAAGATGACCATGGTCGCGCCGGAAAGCTTCACGTGGTGGGAATCGCTGATCGTCCTGATCATCGTGGTCCTCGGCGGCATGGGCAGCATCCCGGGCGTCATCGTGGGTGCCATCGTGATGGTCAGCCTGCCGGAACTGCTGCGCGATTTTTCCGACTACCGGATGCTGATCCTGGGCGTGTCACTGGTCCTGCTCGCGCTGTTCCGGCCAAAGGGTCTCTGGCCGGCGCCGGCAAACCAGGCAGCGATTGCCGCCGCCATGGGCGCGGTCCGCCGGACGCCGCGCGCCGCTCTCCGCACGCCAACATCCGAGACCACAGCAACCGGCCCGCTGCTCGAGGTCTTCGGTGCGTCGAAACGGTTCGGTGGCGTCAACGCCCTCGCCGACGTCAACCTGCAAGTCTTCCCGCGTGAAATCGTCTCCTTGATTGGTCCGAACGGCGCCGGAAAGACCACGCTGCTGAACGTCATCACCGGCCTCACGCCGCCCACGTCCGGCGCGCTGCGTTTCCACGATCGCGACATCACGCGCTCGCGGCCGCACGATATTGCCGCTCTCGGCATCGCGCGCACCTTCCAGAACATCCGGCTGTTCGGCAGCCTCACCATCCTTGAGAATGTCGCAGCCGGCCTGCATTGCCGCTCGCGCGCGGGCATCCTCTCAGCCGCGCTGCGCCTCCCCAGCCAGCGCGCCGAGGAAGCCGCCATCTGGAGCCGGTCACTCGAACTCCTGGCAGACGTCGGCTTGCAGGACCGCGCCACGGACCTCGCCCATAACCTTCCCTACGGTGAGCAGCGCCGCCTGGAGATTGCGCGCGCCCTGGCCACGTCGCCGAGACTGCTCGTGCTCGACGAACCCGCCGCGGGCCTCTCCGGTCGCGAACGCACCGACCTGATGCAGTTGATACGCCGCCTGCACGCCAAGGACATCGCCGTACTGCTGATCGAGCATGACATGGACTTCGTCATGGCCATATCGGATCGTATCTACGTGCTGAATTACGGTCGTCGCATCGCCGCCGGCACACCCGATGAAGTACAGAACGACCATGCGGTGATCGAGGCCTATCTCGGCCGCGCCGATGACGACGAAGACTGAGCGTGGCGCTGCTCGAAATCTCCGCCATCAACGTCGATTATGATCGCGTCCGCGCGGTATCCGGACTGTCGTTCGAAGTCGATGAAGGTGAAATCGTAGCGCTGATCGGCGGCAATGGTGCCGGCAAGAGCACAACCTTGAATGCCATTTCCGGACTGGTCCGCGTGCAAGCCGGATGCATCCGCTTCCTCGGCGCCGACATCTCCACCACGGAACCGCACCGCATCGTGGAAACAGGGCTCCTGCAAGTCCCCGAAGGCCGGCGCGTATTCGCCGCGCTGACGGTGGAAGAGAACCTCGACATGGGTGCCTTTGCCCGCACCGATCGCGTTGCCATCGCACAGGACAAGCGGCAGATCTTCGACCTGTTCCCTATCCTATCCGAGCGCCGCCGCCAGTTCGCCGGCACCTGCTCGGGTGGCGAACAGCAGATGCTCGCGATTGGCCGTGCCCTGATGGCACGCCCAAAGCTCCTGATGCTCGACGAACCGAGCCTCGGTCTCGCGCCGATGATCGTGCGCAACATCTTCCACACCATTCGCGCGCTCAATCGCGACCGCGGCGTGAGTATCCTCCTGGTGGAACAGAACGCCCGCATGGCTCTGAAACTCGCCAGCCGCGCAATCGTGCTGGAACATGGGAAACGCGTGCTGTCGGGACCAAGCAACGTGCTGATGCAGGATCCTACCGTCCAACAAGCGTTTCTGGGCCGCTCGTCGCTCGCGGCCTGACGACGAAAGCTGCGGCGTTTATGCCGCCTCGGCTTCCTCTTCCGGCGCCTGCTGCTGCTTCGGCCCGCTATCCTGGCCCTTGGCCAGCACATCGCGCTCCACCAGCTCGATCACCGCCATATCGGCCGCGTCGCCATAGCGCACGCCCGCCTTCAGGACGCGACAATAGCCACCAGCCCGCGCGCGATACCGCTCCGCCAGGGGGCCGAACAGCTTCTCCACGATCTTGTCGTCGCGAAGCTGCGCATGCGCCAGCCGCTGGTTGGCCAGCCCACCCTTCTTGCCGAGCGTGACCAGCTTCTCCGCCACCGGCCGCAGCTCCTTCGCCTTCGCCAGCGTGGTGGTGATCTGCTCGTGCTTCAGCAGCGCCACCGCCAGGTTACGGAACATCGCCTGGCGGTGAGAAGACGTAACGCCGAGCTTCCTGCCGGCTACCCCGTGACGCATTGCAAGCTATTCCCTTCAACCGCCTTAGAAAGGCTCTTCCATCCGCTTGGCGAGATCCTCGATGTTCTCCGGCGGCCAGCCAGCCACCGACATGCCAAGCGACAGCCCCATCGAGCCAAGCACTTCCTTGATCTCGTTCAGCGACTTCCGCCCGAAGTTGGGCGTGCGCAGCATCTCCTGCTCGGACTTCTGCACCAGGTCGCCGATATAGACGATGTTGTCGTTCTTCAGGCAGTTCGCCGACCGCACCGACAGTTCCAGTTCGTCGACCTTGCGCAGCAGGTTGCGGTTGAACGGCAGGTTGTCTTCCGGCTCCTCCGCCCGGATCTGCTGCGGCTCCTCGAAGTTGATGAAGAGCTGCAACTGGTCCTGCAGGATGCGCGCCGCCAGCGCCACGGAATCCTCGGGCGTCACCGCGCCATTGGTCTCCACGGTCAGCAGCAGCTTGTCGTAGTCGGTCACCTGCCCGACACGCGTCGGTTCCACGCGATACGAAACCCGCCGCACCGGCGAGTAGATCGAATCGACCGGGATCAGCCCGATCGGCGCGTCCTCCGGCCGGTTCACCGCGGCAGGCTGATAGCCCTTGCCCAGGTTCACCGTGAACTCCATGCCGAGCTTCACGCCATCGTCCAGCGTGCACAGCACCAGCTCGGGGTTCATGATCTCGATGTCATGGCCGGCCTGGATCTGGCCCGCCCGCACCTCGCCGGGACCGGTTGCCGTCAGCGTCATCCGCTTCGGCCCCTCGCCGTGCATCCGCAGCGCGAGCTGCTTGATGTTCAGCACGATGTCAGTGACGTCCTCACGCACGCCGGGAATGCTGCTGAACTCGTGCAGCACGCCATCGATCTGCACCGCGGTCACCGCGGCGCCCTGCAAGGACGACAGCAGGATGCGGCGGATCGCATTGCCCAGCGTCATGCCGAAGCCGCGCTCCAGCGGTTCGGC